>NZ_JAJNAO010000019.1:0-40415 GCF_022227625.1 Ectothiorhodospira variabilis
CCACGTTCCCGACCGGATAACTGCTGCTTGGCCCAGTTCATCAAGACCCGAGCGGCGTTTTCGTCCCGCGAGCAGGACGCACCACAGGGGCACTCATGACGCCGCTGGCCGAGCGGCTTCTTCTTCTGCCGCCCGCAGGCGTGACAGGTCTGCGAGGGCTTGAGATGCCGCGTCGGAGCCTCCATCGCCCAGGTCCCAGCCTCTTCCGCTTTGTACCCGAGCAATTGATGGAAGGCTCCGCCAGCGGCATCCAGGATGCTGCGGTTCAAGCCCTTTTTGTACTGACCGCCCGAAGCGGTCATGTTGCGGATATTCAGTGCCTCCAGGCCCAGGACGGCGAATTGCCCAACAAGCCGCGCCGTCGTCTGATGCTGAAAATCGTGGCGCTGGTTCGCCACCTTGCGGTGGAGGCGGCGCAGGCGCTCGTATTCCCTCTGGAGCCGGTTGGAGACAGGGAAGCGCCGCTGTTTGTCGGACGCCTTCCTGGCCGCCTCCTCTTTGCGGGAAATGTGGCGCTGGACCCGGCGAATTTCGTTCAGGCTGCCGGCCAGGTGGCGCGGGTTATCGATGGTTTCGGTCCCCGCGGGCGTGGCCATGGTGGCGAAGGTTTCCAGCCCCCAGTCCAGACCGCCAAGTGCGTCTCCGCGCTGACGCGACGGTGCGCAGTTCAGCGTCACCGACGCGTACCAGCGGCCGTTGCGACACAATACCTCGCAGGTCTTCGGCGTGCCGGTGGTTCGAGGCTTGCCCCGGATCGCGATCTTGCCGACACCACTGAGCCGCAGTGTCTCGTGTTTCATCCGTTCATTCGTGATCAGGCGCCAACCGTCACCGTGGGTTTTGTAACCCCACCCCTTGAAGCGATGCAGGGGCTTGAAGCGCGGAAAGCCCGGCGTTTCGCCGTTCTTTACCCGCCGGAAAAAGTGCTTGAATGCCAGATCCAGGCGCTTGAGCGTGACCTGTGTGGACTGGGCGTTAAGGCCGCGAAGCAGTTTCGACAGACGTCGCCACTCGGTCAATCGCTTGCACTGAGCCGAAAACCCCAGCGACTCCTGCCGTTCGCTCCAGGCCCGCCGCCGATCAGCCAGTGCTTCGTTCCACAGCAGACAGTGAACCCAGCGTTGGTGCTCCAAGGCAGAGAGCTGGGCCGCCGTGGGGTAAAGCCGATATGTGACCTTGCGCTGGACCATGCTGAAAATGTAACTTGGTTGTTATGGGTTCGCAACCGCTAAAACGGCTCTACCATTGCACATATCGGCTCCAGTACCATTTGGTTATCGTCACCAAGTACCGGCGCAAGTGCATCACGAGTCCGATGCTTTTCCGCCTGGAAGAAATCGTCCGTGCTACCACCAAAAGGTGGGAAGGCGAGGTTCTAGAGTTCAACGGCGAGCCGGATCATGTGCATCTGCTCCTGGAGTTGACGCCGCGCACTGCGCCGTCTGCGTTCGTGAATAATCTCAAGACCGTCACCTCGCGACTGATCCGCAAGGAGTACGGGGAACACATACGGCGCTACTACTGGCACAAGCCAGTGTTCTGGTCTCGCAGCTACTGCATCATCAGCGTCGGCGGTGCGCCGCTCTCGGTCCTGAAGCAATACATCGAACAGCAGGAAGCACCGGAGTGATGGCGCTACGCGCCATGCGCCTTTCCACCACCCCCTAAGCCGCTGCGCGGCTATAGGCGGAGCACTGCGGCGCAATTTGGTAGATGTTGAGACTCTGCCCGGTGAGCCACAGACCCAGCAACGCCCCGACCACAGCCAGGGGCACGGTGGTCAGGATCACCAGGGGGCTCGATCCGGATCTCGACGTATGGAGGTCCATTGGACCGGTGAAGACGGGACTTATTCCGTCACCTTTGCCTGAAAACCCAGGCGAATGATGGCCTCCTCCAGGGCCTGGGCAGCGGCAGGCCCCTCCACCACCGCCTCCTCCCGCTGGCGATCCACTCGCACCACCTGGTCCACACCAGGCACGTTCGTCAGGGCCTTTTCCACGCTGGCCTCGCAATGGCCGCAGCTCATTCCAGTGATGTGTATCCGGGTCATGGGCACCTCGTTATTCATGATTTGGCTCAACACTTTGAAGGGTTCTGGGGCTGTCCTGGCAAAGCGGGCGTCCACTTGCCTTGACATCCCCCCGTGTCAACGTAGACTCACACCCGGACTACGAGCAGGGTCATTCCCGCCACTTTCGGGTGACTCGGGGAGCATAGCCCGCCACGCTCGTGATTAGCACCATGTGTTGTGTTCAGGGTCTGCGCAGACCCGCCTTCAATCTCAAGAGGATGATGTCCATGAGCGAATACAGAGCGAAGAAGCCCAGCAACCCGAGCGACGACTGGAAGCTGTGGCTGGTGGTCAACCCCGGCACCTGGCTGATGCCGATCCTGATGGCCGTTCTGGTGGTGGCCCTGGTGGTTCACGCTTTTGTCTACAGCAACGACGACTACAACCCGCTGCGCGGCGAAGTTGTTGAAGCCACCCAAGACATCGCCTGAGCGACGAGGACTTAGACCATGAACGAAAACAGCATCTCCGGCCTGAGCGAAGAACAAGCCAAGGAATTCCACGAGCAGTTCAAGACCACCTTCACCGTGTTCATGGTGCTGGCGGCGGCTGCCCACTTCCTGGTGTTCCTGTGGAGACCCTTCTACTGAGGTCTTCGCGGCATCGGAAGTCGCGGTGCGGGTAGAGGCCGCGCTGACAACCCCCTGAAACGCTGGATGGTGACTTTTGCAGAGGCCCACCCGGCGCGGTTTGTCAGCCGCCTCTACCGTTCCACCCCCTTCCCCCTTCTTTCTATCTGCCACCACCCTCTCCCCTTACCCAACCATCTGACACACCGGAAGCATGTTCCCGTTGCCGGGCAGGGCGTTATAATCCGAGGCTCGTACACACAGGCCCGCATCCCCTCCCATGCCCCACCTCGAGCAAGACTCTGTCTGCCGCCTATACGGCATCAAGAACTGCGACACCATGAAAAAGGCCATCGCCTGGCTGAATGATCACGGTATCGAGTACACCTTCATCGACTACAAGAAAACAGGCGTGGTCGCCTCACGACTGCCTCACTGGAACCAGGCCGTGGGCTGGGACGCCCTGATCAACCGTCGGGGCCTCACCTGGCGCAAGCTTCCGCAGGAGGCACGTGATCCACTGGACGAGAGCCGCGCCCGTGATTTGATGGAGACGCACCCGACCCTGATCAGGCGACCGGTGCTGGAGAGGGGCACGGAGGTGCTGGTGGGCTTTGACGCCGATCAGTACAAGGCGGTGCTGGCATGAGCCAGGATCAACTGCAGCGCTTCCTGCTCGAGGACCTGGACATCCGCGGCGCCGTGGTGCGCCTAGGGCCGGTATGGCAACAGGTCATGGCGGAACGGGAATACCCCTTTCCGGCCACCGAACTGCTGGGCGAGATGTGCGCCACTGCCCTGCTGATCTCCGAATCGCTCAAGCAACCCGGAAGGATCACCTTTCAACTGAAGGGTGACGGCCCCATCTCCCTGCTGGTGGTGGACTGCGACGAGCGCCTGAATCTGCGGGCCATGGCCCAGACCGAGCCCCGCATCGAGCCGGCACCCGCTCCACAGCTCCTGGGTGATGGTCAGTTGCTCCTTTCCCTGGACATGCCCACCATGCGCCAGCCCTGGCAGAGCGTGGTCCCCATGCAGGGGGAGCGCATCGCCAGCATGTTCGAGCACTACCTGGGGCTGTCAGACCAACTGCCCTCCCGACTCTTCCTGGCCGCCACCCGGACCGGCGTCGCCGGCCTGCTGCTGCAAAAGCTGCCCGAGGCCGACGCCCGGGATCCGGATGGCTGGAACCGTGTCGAGCAACTGGCCTCCACCGTCACCCCGCAGGAGCAGATTGAACTCCCGGCGCAGAACCTGCTCACGCGCCTCTTCCCCGAGGAGACGGTGCGCGTCTTCGAGCCCCGCCGGGTCATCCACGACGCGCCGGAGGACTGGACCAAGGTACGCAACATGCTGCGCTCCCTGGGACGCGAGCAGGTGGAATCCGTCTTGAGCGAACAAGGCGAGGTGGTCATCCGTGACGACCTGGCCAACCGGGAATACCGGCTGGATGCCGCCGCTGTGGCGGCCCTCTTCGATGAATCGCCGCCGACCCTGCACTAGTCCGGGCGCCGAGCCGACCGAGGTGGTGGACACCCCCTGAAGGGAGCACTGACTCATGCCATCCAGGCCCTCCGGCCCGTCCCGGAAACTGCTGTGGGCAATCCTCGTCGGCGCATTGCTGCTGACGGCCTGCCTTCCCCTGCTGCGCTACTCACCCCCAGCCGATGCTGGCGCCCCCCTGCTGCTGCCGCTCACCATTGGCGAACACACCGTCATGGTGGAAGTGGCTGCGGATCCGGCCAGCCGCCGTCAGGGCCTGATGTTCCGCGAGCATCTGCCGGAAGGCCAGGGGATGCTCTTTGTGTGGCCCCGGGAGGCCCGTTACGGCATGTGGATGAAAAACACCCTCATTCCTCTGGACGTGGCCTTTATCAGTGCCGATCATCGCATCATCGAGATCATGACCATGCAACCGGAAACCACCGATTCGCACACCGCCTCTGAGCCGGTGCGCTTCGCCCTGGAGGTGAATGCGGGCTGGTTCGAGCGCCACGGAATCGAACCGGGAGATGAGGTCGGTGGGAAGGCTTTCACCGCAACACGAGCCTCGCCGCCTTGAGCAACCGTTGTGTCTCGAGCGGGACGCGAATCAAGCCGGATACACTGGTACAGGACTCCATGCTCACGAGCTCGACCCCGGGTTCTCAACCCAGCAGGGTCCGCACCCCCTCATACAACAGCACCGCGGCCAGAGCCAACAGCACCACCCCCAGCGCCCGCACCGTCATCACATAGCCCCGTCCTGCCAGCCAGGGGCGGGCCCACGCGGTCATCAGGGCGATGCCCACCTTGGCACCAATGAGCAATACGTAAAAGACCGTGACAAAGCCCACGGGAACCCAGGGGCCGGACTCGGACGCGCGGATGACGATGGGGCCGCCCACGCTGAGCCAGAACAGATAGGGATGCGGGCTGAGCATGTTGGCCAGCGCAGCCTTTTGCAGCGAGCGCTCCCGGGGCAGCACGCCGGCGCCCGGGCCAGCCGGGCGAAATCGCAGCGAGTCCCACCCCAGCCAGGCCACCACGCCAGCGCCGATGATCGACAACCCGCCCAGCACCTGATCCACATGGGCCAACTGCGCCAGGATGAACAGGGTGAGCAGGATGATGGGCAGATCCGTCAGCAGCGGTGCCAGGGCAACCTTCATGCCGGCACGCAAACCGTGCTGCAGGGTCTCGGAGATCACCAGGGCCAGCAAGGGGCCAGGCGCCACCCCGGCAGACAGGCCAAGCGCCGCGCCCATCAACAAGACAGCGAGGGTTTCCGTCATGGCCAATGGGGCCTCCATGAACGCAAAAAGCCCGGATAAAATCCGGGCTTTTTGCTGCCTGACACACGTCAGGGTGCAGATGGTGGCTACGGGTGGATTCGAACCACCGACCCCCGCATTATGAGTGCGATGCTCTAACCAGCTGAGCTACGTAGCCTTGGGAAGCGCAGGATTTTCGTGGTTTTCGCCCGAATTGTCAAGGCCTACACATTGAAACGGAAGTGCACCACATCGCCTTCCTTCATGATGTATTCCTTGCCTTCCAGGCGCCATTTGCCGGCATCCTTGGCGCCCTGCTCACCCTTGCAGGCCACATAGTCGTCGTAGGCGATCACTTCGGCGCGAATGAAACCCTTCTCGAAGTCCGTGTGAATCGCTCCGGCGGCACGGGGGGCGGTGGCGCCGCGCTTGACGGTCCAGGCGCGAACCTCCTTCACACCAGCCGTAAAGAAGGTCTGCAGCCCCAGAAGATCGTAGGCGCCACGGATCACTCGATCCAGACCCGGCTCCTCCAGGCCCATCTCGGACAGAAATTCCACCTTCTCGTCTTCTTCCAACTGGGCGATTTCGGCCTCGATGGCGGCACATACAGGGATCACCTGGGCATGCTCCGCCTCGGCGAGTTCGCGCACACGTTCCAGCAGCGGATTATCGCTGAAGCCATCATCGTTGACGTTGGCGATGAACATGGCCGGCTTGGCGGTGATCAGTTGCAACTCCCTGAGCAGCGGACGCTCCTCGTCGGTGAGTTCCACGGTGCGCGCCGGGAGACCTTCTGCCAGCACGGCCTGGGCCTTTTCTGCCACGGTCTTGCGGGCGATGGCCTCCTTGTTGCCGGACTTGGCATTACGCACCAGTCGCGTCAGCGCCTTTTCCACCGTCTCCAGGTCCGCCAGGGCCAGCTCGGTGTGGATCACCTCGATATCGGACACCGGGTCCACGCGGCCCGCCACATGCACCACGTCATCGTTCTCGAAGCAGCGCACCACGTGGGCAATGGCGTCGGTTTCGCGAATATGGGCCAGAAACTGGTTGCCCAACCCCTCCCCCTTGGAGGCACCAGCCACCAGTCCGGCGATGTCCACGAACTCCACGGTGGTTGGCAGCACGCGCTCGGGCTTGACGATCCCCGCCAGCACCTCAAGACGCGGATCAGGCACCGGCACGACGCCCACGTTGGGGTCGATGGTGCAGAAGGGATAGTTCTCGGCCTGAATGCCGGCCTTGGTGAGGGCATTGAACAGGGTGGACTTGCCCACATTGGGCAGGCCGACGATACCGCATTTGAGGCTCATGGGGTGTCCGGACTCCGGTCTTGAGTTCTTGTCTGGGAGGTGGGGCTAAGGACTGGTATGGAGCTGATTCATGGCCTTTTGAACCTCTCCGATGACCACTTGGGGGGTGAGATCCAGGGCCCGATCGATGCTGTCCTGGATGGCGACATCCTCATCGGGGGCCGGTCGGCTGAGGACGAAAGGTACCACGTCATCCCGATGCCCGGGGTGACCCACGCCCAGCCTGAGACGCAGGAAGTCCTTGCCCAGATGGGCCATGATATGACGCAGCCCGTTGTGGCCACCATGGCCACCGCCGCGCTTGATCCGGGCGGCACCTGGAGGCAGATCGATCTCATCGTGGACCACCAGAATGGAAGCCACGGGAATCCGGTAAAAGTCCGACAACAGGCGAATGGGCTGCCCGCTGTGGTTCATGTAGGCCATGGGCTTGAGCAGCCAGACATCCTGCCCATCGATCGTCACCCGGACCACATCACCGGCAAACCGACTCTCGGAGCGGAACTGCCCACCGTGACGCCGGGCCAGGGCGTCCACAAACCAGAACCCGGCATTATGCCGGGTCCGGTCATATTTGGGGCCGGGATTGCCCAGCCCCGCGATCAGGCGGATCGTGTCCTGTTCACTCACGGTACGCGTCCATTCCGGATCCCGGTCAACCCCGTGAGCCCATCAGGCCTCGGGGGTTTCCTCGCCACCCTCAGACTCTTCGTCCTCGGCGGTGCTAGCGCCACGGGTCTTGAGCACGCTCACCACCGGCAGGTCGTGATCGGGGCCCTGAGCCAGTGCAGTCAAGCTCACGCCTTGGGGCAGGGTCAGCTGAGACAGGTGCAGGGAATCGCCCACGCTCATTTCGCCCACGTCCACCTCGATGTACTCGGGCAGGTCACGGGGCAGGCACTCCACTTCCACTTCCACGGACTGGTGGCTCAGCATGCCGCCACCCTTCTTCACGCCCACACAGGTTTCTTCATTGAGGAAGTGCAGGGGTACGTGCACACGGACGGGCTCATTGTCACTCACGCGCTGCAGGTCCATATGCACCAGGAAGGGCTTATAGGGGTGGCGCTGCAGATCGCGCACGATGGCCTTTTCCAGCTTGCCGTCGACCGTTACGTTGAGGATATGGGAATAGAAGGCCTCGTATTCCTGGCTCAGCCAGACCGCGCTGTGATCCAGGGTGATGCTCACGGGTTCCTTGCCGGCGCCATAGATGATGGCGGGCAGTCGGCCAGCCCGGCGCAGGCGGCGGCTCGCACCCTTGCCCCGCTCCGTACGCGACTCTGCTTGCAGTTCAAAATTGGCACTCATGTCTTGCTCTCCGACTTACAAAAGAAACCCCTCCCGCGACCAGGAGGGGCGATGGGGCCGGGAGAGGAACCTCCCGGCCAAAATGTGTTCCCTACCGTCAGTCGACGAACAACGAGCTGACCGACTCCTCGCGATTGATGCGACGGATGGTTTCGGCCAGCATGCCGGCCACACTGAGCTGCTTGATGCGATCACAGGCCTGGGCTTCCGGGCGCAGCGGCAGGGTGTCGGTCACCACCAACTCATCCAGTTCCGAATTCGTGATGTTCTCGATGGCAGGGCCTGACAGGACCGGGTGGGTGGCATAAGCCATGACCTTGGAGGCTCCGTGCTCCTTCAGGGCCTTGGCGGCCTGGCACAGGGTGCCGGCGGTATCCACCAGATCGTCGATGATGATGCAGGTCTTGTCCTGCACATCACCAATGATATGCATCACCTGGGATTCATTGGCCTTGGGCCGACGCTTGTCGATGATGGCCAGTTCGGCGTCGTCCAGACGCTTGGCCAGGGCACGGGCGCGCACCACACCACCCACGTCCGGGGAGACGACGAGCAGGTTGGGGATCTTCTGGCGCCAGATATGCCCCAGGAGGATGGGGGAGGCGTAGACATTATCCACCGGTACGTTGAAGAAGCCCTGCACCTGGTCGGCATGCACGTCCACGGTGAGCACCCGGTCTGCCCCCACTGCCTCGAGCATGTTGGCCACCACCTTGGCGGAGATGGGCACGCGGGCGGAGCGCACACGACGGTCCTGACGGGAGTAACCAAAATAGGGGATGACAGTGGTGATGCGGCCTGCCGAGGCGCGACGCAGGGCATCCACCATGATCAGCAGTTCCATGAGGTTGTCGTTGGTGGGGGAACCGGTGGACTGGATGATGAAGACATCCCTCCCACGAACGTTCTCCAGCAGTTCCACCTGCACCTCGCCGTCGCTGAACCGACCGACGACCGCCTTGCCCAGGGGCAGATTGAGATGGTTGACCACGCT
Organism: Ectothiorhodospira variabilis; assembly: GCF_022227625.1. Classification (NCBI taxonomy): domain Bacteria; kingdom Pseudomonadati; phylum Pseudomonadota; class Gammaproteobacteria; order Chromatiales; family Ectothiorhodospiraceae; genus Ectothiorhodospira; species Ectothiorhodospira variabilis. Next base: position 9,018 of record NZ_JAJNAO010000019.1, read on the forward strand.
CTGCGCCAGGTTGGGAGTGGCGTTCCCGGCGAAGATCATCATTTTGGTTTTTTCGACCACTGTGGATCTAGGGAGCATAATTTTAGGGAACCCTAAAAACACCAAATCCCCTGCACCGGGTGGGCGCAGGGGACTCGACGATGGTTGGCTGGGCCGGCAGGATTCGAACCTGCGAATGCCGGGATCAAAACCCGGTGCCTTACCACTTGGCGACGGCCCAAGAACACTTTCAGCGAGAGTTGCAACTCATGCGCGATCCATGCGGTACTGCAATGCGGAGCGGTTCTGGCCCTGGGCCACGAAGCCTTGCCAGTGTGCCGGCAACCGGCCGTGAGCCTCCCGAGCAGCATGTTCTCCCTCAAAGGCGGCAAAGACGCAGCTACCGGTCCCCGTCATGCGGGCCTGGACGCCCTGCCCCTCCAGCCAGCCAAGGGCTTCGGCAACGGCTGGGTAGTGCTTGCACACGATGGGCTCACATACGTTTGCAGCCCGTCCCGCAGTAAAGTCGGCTATTTTGATGGCTTCGCAGTTTCGTGTCAATCCAGGATCGCCAAAGACGGCACCAGTGGACACATGAACCCCGGGGTGAACCACCAGATACCAGGGCTCGGGGGGGGCAACGGGCTCAAAGCGCTCCCCCACCCCCTCCGCCCAGGCCGCCCGCCCGTGGACAAAGATGGGCACATCAGCCCCCAGGCCCAGGCCCAGTTCCGCCAATTCCCCAAGGGTCAATCCAGTACCCCAAAGATGATTGAGCGCCACCAGAGTGGTGGCAGCATCAGAGCTGCCTCCACCCAGGCCGCCCCCCATGGGCAGCACCTTGCGCACCCGGATCAGCGCCCCGGCGCCATACCCGGTGGCACGCTTGAGGCAGCGGGCCGCCCGCACCGTCAGGTCATCCTCCGGCGCCACATCCTCCAGCACGTGAGCGGGACGTACCTGATCTCCAGCGAGCGGCTCAAAATCCAGCACATCTCCATGAGAGAGAAACTGAAACACCGTCTGCAGCTCGTGATAGCCGTCGGCACGGCGACCGGTGATATGCAGGAACAGATTGAGTTTGGCTGGCGCCGGCCAGCCCCTCCAGGCATCCAGATTCATGGGTTCATCTGCCAGTCATCCATCAGTACACGGACGCGAATGTCATCGAATTCCAGGGTCATGCGATCGGGCAGCGGCGGACGGGACTCGTCGCTGTAGCGCTGGTAGCGCTGGTAGCGCACAGTCCATCCTGATTGCGCCAGCTGCTCGGGCCGACCGGCCGGGTCCAGCGCATAGGCCTCAAGGGAGCCCCCCGGAGCAGGAACCCCCAGCACCCAGTGGCGCAGGCCGTTCACAGGCAGCCGCCAGCCGAGCGTATCGTACACCAGTTGATCGGCGTCCCGGGCATGATGATTGCGCCCCTCACTGTCAGTGAGGGTCACGCCGGAGGCATCGCCACGCAGGCGGGCGGCATGGCGACCGAAAGGCCCATAGATCTGGATATCATAGGTTTCACCCTCCTGGCGCCAGCGCAAATTGGCATTCCAGCGCTCATCATCCACGGCCACGGCCACGCGCCCCGCGAGCACCCAGTCATCCCGTGCCGACAAGACCTCCAGCCGCTGCTGCCAGGTGCGCTCAACATCCTCAACCGGCTCGGGCGGACGTACGGCGCAGGCGGCGAGCAGGGCTGCCGCCAGGCATATCGTGATCAGTCGCATCATGGGTTCAGCCTTTCCTTGAGGCGCAACAGGCGTTCGTGATCCGGATCCCGCTCCAGGGCAGCCTCGAGGATGTCCAGGGCCTCCTCGCGCTCGCCCCGTTCCCAAAGCACCTGGGCCAGGTTGCTGGCAATCTCGCCATCCTCCATCTTGCCGTAGGCGCGGCGCAGGTGACTTTCCGCCTCGTCCAGGCGACCCAGGCGGTACAGCACCCAACCCATGCTGTCGATGATGGCGGCATCGTCGGGGCGCTGCTCGTAGGCCCGACTGATGTAGTCGTAGGCCTCTTCGAAGCGATCGGTACGATCCGCCAGGGTATACCCCAGCGCATTGAGTGCCGCGGGGTTATCAGGATCCTGCTCCAGGATGCGGTTCAGGTCTTCCTCCAGCTGGTCGATCCGATCCAGACGTTCGGCCATCAGGGCCCGAGCGTAGAGCAGCTCCAGGTGATCGGGATGTGACTCCAGGGCCTCATCCAGAAGCGCCAGGCCTGCCTGATAGTCCCGGGTCTCACGCAGTAACTGGGCTTCCGAAAGATAGGTTTCCACCTGCAGGCGCGGGTTGTCGCTGGTCTCGCGCAACCGGGTCAGGGCCTCCCGAGCCTCGTTGACCTGCCCCATTTCACCCCGAAGACGGGCGGCACGGATCATGGATTCCTGGCGGTAATCACCCCGATCCACCTCTTCGTAAAAGTCCACGGCACGCTGGACATCCCCCGTGAGCTCGGCAATGCGTCCCAGGTAGTAGCGCGCCTCACCGGCGCGCTGACCGATCTTGAGCAACTGCTCCAGATAACGTTCGGCCTCGCCGTACTGCTCCATCTCGATGTTGATCAGCCCCAGGGTGTAGAGCATGTCCGCGTCATCGCCGCGCTCAGCCACCACTGCCTCGAACTGGATCCGGGCATCCGCAAAGCGCTCTTCCTGCAACAGCAGCCGACCGTAATTGACCCGCAGATCCAGATCGTCGGGATAGCGCTCCACCAACTCCTTCATGGCCTGCAGGGAAGCCTCACGATCACCGGTGCGCTGGATTGCCCGCGCCCTGAGCACGCTGGCCTCGCGCAGGCCCGGGTCCATGCGCAGCGCCCTCTCCGTGGCGGCCACCGCCGCATGGGGCTGGTCCTGCTGCAGCGCCAGGCTGCCCAGAGCCAGCTGCGCCCTCGGATCATCGGAGCGTCCGGCAGCCACCTGTTCCATGGCCTTCACCGCCGCCGGACCATTCTGGGCCCGGGAAAGAATATTCACCAACAGCCCCAGGCCGTCCCCCTCCACGGCCTCCATGCGCTCAAGCACCCTCTCCAGGTGAGGCACGGCCGCATCCGGTTGATCGTCGTTGACCAGCATGGCGGCCAGCACCTGGCGGGCCTCCAGGCTTTCGCCGTCCAATGCCACCCAGCGCTGGGCCGCCGGCAGGGCCTTCTCCCGGTCACCGGAGAAGAGGGCGATCCTTGTGGCTCGCTCGGCCACGCCCGGATCATCACTTCGTCCGGCCGCGCGCAAGTAATGATCAAGGGAGACTTGCAGTTCGCCCATATGACCGGCAATCTCCCCCACCAGCAGTTCATATAAGAGATCCGCCTGACCATTGTCCTCCGGCGTTCCCATCCGCAGATCAAGATTGGGATACACTTCCGGATCGTGCCCGCCGCCCCCTTGGGTGAGGCCGGCACAGGCGGTAAGCAGGCTGGCCGCAAGAACGATGCCGGCCAGACCGACGGCGGCGCGAGCGGGAAACGATGCAAAAGACGTGGCGGAAGGCTTCATCAGGGGACAGTAACCCAATAGGTCGAAATGAGCAGAACACCAGACCGGATCGCTTGTTGCAACCCGTCGGCACGAATACCCACAAGGGGGGCGCGCCAAAGGCCCCGGACAGTGTAAACTCAACTGGACAGCGCCCGGGCACCCTGAGTGTCAGATTGAGGAAACAGCCGCATGGACTGCGTCGCCTCGTCTCCCTTTGGCACCATAACGCGACCGATAAGTTCCCGGGCTCTTGGCCAACACCTGAAAGATCAAGAGTTTTCCGTGCGGACTCAAAGGGTTGAAACTGGGGTAAACTTGTCATGACTTCAATGCTGGCGCAAAATACGCTATTCACCAGGTCCTCACGTGCGATGCTTTTTACTCTCGGAGTCAATCACAAATCCGCCCCCGTCGGGATTCGCGAACGGGTCGTCTTCTCACCGGATCGCATGGAGGAGGCTCTTAATGGGCTGACCCAGTCCACGCCGGTGGAAGAGGCAGCCATACTGTCCACCTGCAATCGCACGGAAATTTATTTCCGCTCCGAAGCCCACCAGCCCACCGACCGTGTACTGCACTGGCTGGGGGAATTTCACCGCCTCAAACCCAGCGAGATCCAGCCCTATATCTACCGCCACCACGATGATGACGCCGTGCGTCACCTGCTGCGTGTGGCCTGCGGCCTGGACTCCCTGGTGCTGGGCGAACCCCAGATCCTGGGCCAGCTCAAAGGGGCCTACCAGAACGCCAACAGCTCCGGCACCCTGGGCCGTCAACTGGGGCGCCTGTTCCAGCACGCCTTCTCCGTAGCGAAGAATGTACGCACCTCCACCGCCATCGGTTCCAGCCCGGTCTCCGTGGCCTTTGCTGCGGTCTCCCTGGCCAAGCAGATCTGGGGTGACATGAAGCCCCTGACGGCGCTGATGATCGGCGCCGGCGAAACCGTTGAACTGGCCGCCCGTCACCTGAGCACCAACGAGATCGGGCGCATCATCGTCGCCAACCGCACAGTGGAACGCGCCAAGCCCCTGGCGGATCAGTTCAACGCCGAGGTGATCACCCTGCAGGAGATCCCCAATCGCCTGGCCGAGGCCGACATCCTGATCTCTTCCACCGCCAGCCCGCTGCCCATCCTGGGCAAGGGGGCCGTGGAGCGGGCCCTGAAGGTGCGCAAGCATCGGCCCATGTTCATGGTGGACATCGCCGTACCCCGGGACATCGAACCGGAAGTGGGCAAGCTGGACGACGTGTATCTCTACACGGTGGACGACCTGGAAGAGGTCATCCAGGAGAACCTGCAGTCCCGCCGCGAGGCAGCGCGCCAGGCCGAGGAGATCATCGAATCCCAGGTGGATACCTTCATGGGCTGGTTGCGGGCCCAGGACGCGGTGAGCACCATCTGCGCCTTCCGCGACAAGGCCCACAGCATGCAGCTTGAGGTGCTGGACAAGTCCCTGCAGATGGTGGCTGCCGGAAAATCCCCGGAGGAGGCCCTGGGCTTTCTCGCCCACACCCTCACCAACAAGTTCCTGCACGAGCCTTGCGACAGCATGAACCAGGCGGCCCGGGACGGCAAACTGGAGCTCATCGACGCGGCCCATGCCCTGTTCAAGCTGCCTGAAACCGACACCAGCGGTCACAAGATCAGTTCGTGAAAGACTCCATTCGCCGCAAGCTGGAAGACATTGCCGAGCGATTTGAAGAACTGGGCGGCCTGCTCTCCGACCCGGAGGTGATTGGCAACCAGGATCGGTTTCGCCAGTATTCCGTGGAATACAGCCAGCTGGAACCGGTGGTGGCGGCCTGGAACGAATATGCCCAGGCCCGTGACGACCTGGAGGCTGCACGCGAGATGGCCCGCGACCCGGATCCGGACCTGCGCGCCATGGCCGAGGACGAGATGGATGCCACCCAGGTCCGCCTGGCGGAACTGGAGCGTAACCTTCAGCGGCATCTGATCCCCCGCGACCCCCACGACGACAGCAACACCTTTCTGGAAATCCGCGCCGGCACCGGCGGGGATGAGGCCGCCATCTTTGCCGGCGACCTGTTCCGCATGTATTCCCGCTACGCCGAGACCCGGGGCTGGCAGATGGAAATCCTCTCGGAAAGCGAGGGTGAACATGGGGGTTTCAAGGAGATCATCGCCCGGGTGACCGGTCGGGGCGTGTATGCGCGCCTCAAGTTCGAATCCGGCGCCCATCGGGTGCAGCGGGTACCCGAGACGGAATCCCAGGGTCGCATCCATACCTCGGCGGCCACCGTGGTCATCATGCCCGAACCCGACGAGATGGAAGTCCCCGAGATCAACCCCGCCGATCTGCGGGTGGATACCTACCGGGCCAGCGGCGCGGGTGGGCAGCACGTGAACCGGACCGACTCCGCCGTGCGCCTGACCCACCTCCCCACGGGCCTGGTGGTGGAATGCCAGGAGGAACGCTCCCAGCACAAGAACCGGGCCAAAGCCATGAGTTACCTGGCCGCCCGGCTGCTGGAAATGGAAGAGACCCGGCGGCATTCGGAACAGTCCGCCACCCGCAAATCCCTGGTGGGCAGCGGCGATCGCTCCGAACGCATCCGCACCTACAACTTCCCCCAGGGCCGGGTGACTGACCACCGTATCAACCTCACCCTCTACAAGCTGGAAAACGTCATGACGGGCGACCTGGACCCGGTGATCGATCCGCTGGTCAATGAACACCAGGCCGAGCAACTCGCGGCACTGGGCGACTGAGGCAAGACTCTCAGGAAGCACCAGGCAAGGCCCTCACAATGGGCCTCTCACCTGCCCCCTCCAACGTAAAGGCGCACCCTGAGATGACCCTGACCGTTGCCCAGCTGATCACCGAAACCTGCCAGGGCCTGCAAACGGTGGATGCCCCCCGCCTGGAGGCCCAGTTGCTGGTGGCACAGGCGTTGGGTCGCGACCGCGCCTGGCTCTATGCCCATGGGGAAGACCCTGCACCAGAAGACGTCATCCAGCAGGTGCGCCAGTGGGCGCTGCGCCGATCCGCCGGGGAGCCTGCGGCCTATCTGCTGGGGCGTCGCGAGTTCTGGTCACTGGATCTGAAGGTGGGCCCCGAGGTGCTGATCCCGCGCCCGGACACGGAGATCCTGGTGGAGACAGCCCTGTCACACCTGGACGAGGACAGTAACGCCTCCATCCTCGACCTGGGTACCGGCTCCGGCGCCATCGCCCTGGCTCTGGCCACGGAACGCCCGAAGGCACGCATCACCGCCACGGATCGCTCCCCCCTCGCGCTGGGGGTGGCCGCTGACAACGCCCGCCACCTGGGCCTGGACACCCGCATCCAATGGCTCGACGGAAGCTGGTATGACCCACTGGGGGACACGCGCTTTGACATGATCGTCAGCAACCCCCCCTATGTGGCCGAAGCCGACCCGCATCTGGGCCAATTGGGTCACGAACCCCGTGAGGCCCTGGTGTCTGGTGCCGACGGCCTGGACGACCTGCGTCAGATTGTGGCCGGTGCGCCGGATCATTTGCTGGCCGGCGGCTGGCTGCTGGTGGAGCATGGCGCGGACCAGGGGGGGGCGGTCCGCGCACTATTCCAGGCAGCCGGTTTGTCACAGGTGGCCACACTCAAGGACCTGGCCGCGCGGGACCGGGTGACCCTCGGCTGCCGGGGCTAAACCCCCGGGACGGAAAGCCTGCATTTTTTGTCTTGCATATTCCGAGCAGGCCGCTAGCATTGGCCTCATGGAATCCGCAGACGACGCATACATTCGCCATCGGGAACTGGTGTTCCGGGGCCCGCAGAAAGAACAGGACCAGCTGGAGGCCGCCTGGCTGATGTTACGGGACGAGGTGCCCGCCATCCGCGAGGTACACCGCGATGGCGACAGGAAACTCCAGGTCACCTACGACATCCGCGAGATCACCTATGCGGAACTGGAGCAAGCCCTCACCGAGGTGGGGTTCCACATGGATAACAGCCTGTTGTCGAAACTACGCCGTGCCCTGTACAACTACGGCGAGGATACCGTCCGCGACAACCTGGGCCTGGTGAAGGACGAAAGCATCAGCGGCGTGGCACAACGGGTGTTCGTGAACCAGTACCGGCAACAGGCCCACGGCTGCCGGGATCAGCGGCCCCGGCATTGGCGGGAATACCTCTAGCCGGGGATGAGGGGCGCGGAGGGCACCCACTCGATCCGACGCCCCAGCGCCGCCCCCAGACCGAGCGTCAATCCCTCGGCAGCCTCTCCCCAACTCACATCCACCCCCAACTGCTCCAGCGACGTGGTTGCCAGCCCCTGATAGCCACAGGGGTTGATGCGAGCGAAGGCGCTCAGATCCGGGTTCACGTTGAAGGCCAGCCCATGGTAGCTGCCACCGCGACGCACCCGCAGGCCCAGGGCGGCGATCTTGGCACCCCCCACATACACCCCGGGGGCATCCGCACGGGCCTGCGCCTGGATACCCAGGCCTTCCAGGTAATCGATCACGGTGCGCTCCAGGGTCGTTACCAGGGCACGCACCCCCATGCCCTGACGTCGCACATCCAGCAGCAGATAGATCACCACCTGACCGGGGCCGTGATAGGTCACCTGCCCACCCCGGTCCACCGGGATCACCGGGATATCGCCGGCATCCAGCACATGCTCCGGCTTGCCATTCATTCCCAGGGTGAACACCGGCGGATGCTCCACCTGCCAGATCTCGTCTGCAGTATCCTCGCCGCGCCCGGTGGTGAAGTCCTGCATGGCTCGCCACACCGGCTCATAGTCGCGCTGGCCCAGGCGATGCACGCGGATGGGCGGCTTCACAGGGCCATGGTCACCAGTTCGCAGGCGGTCAGGTCCTGGTAGAGGGCATCCATGTGTTGACGGCTCCGGGCCTGCACCACCACGGTGATGGCCACATACCGACCATTGCGGGAAGGCCGGGACGAGAAGGCCTGGCTGGACACCTCAGGTACATGGCGGCGCACGATGGCCTCCACCCGCTCATGGAACTCGGGCACCGATGCCCCCATCACCTTCACGGGGAATTCACAGGGAAAGGCGTCATCCAGCAGAGGAGTTTCACTGTGATCGCTCATGGGGCCTCCTGACGCAGGCTGGCCTTGTAGTCCTGATAAAGTGCATGAACACGCCGCCACACAGGCCCCGGCACCCCCTCCCCCACCGCACGGCCATCCAGGCGCGTGACCGGCAGGATCTCGCGGGTGGAACTGGTGAGCCAGATCTCCTGGGCACCTTGAAGACTGTCCTCGGGGATACGCGTTTCCATCACCGGCAGACCGTTGGCCTCGGCCAGTTCCACCAGCAGGTCCCGGGTGATCCCACCCAGCAGGGAATGATCCTTGGGCGGCGTGACGATCACCCCATCCGCCACCAGGAACAGGTTACTGGCTGCACCTTCCGTGGCCAGACCGTTGCGCACCAGGATGGCCTCCGTGGCACCGCTGTCCACAGCCTCCTGCCGGGCCAGCACATTGGCCAGCAGGGTGATGGCCTTGATGTCGCAACGGGACCAGCGGTGGTCGGGGATGACCACGGCGGCCACGCCCTGGGTCAGCACCTGCTCCCCGGGCGGCCGAATGGGGTTCACCATGGCCATCACCGTGGGTTCGATGGCTTCCGGAAAGGCATGATCCCGGGGCGCCACGCCGCGCGTCACCTGCACGTACACGCTGCGGTCTCCGCCCGGATTACGGGCCAGCAACTCGTCAATGAGGATCGCCCAATCCTCGCGGGACAGGGGGTCGGGAATACGGATCTCCGCCAGGCTGCGGGCCAGACGATCCAGATGCTCCCCCAGACGCAGGGGGCGGCCACCGAAGACCGGAATCACCTCGTACACGCCGTCCCCGAACAGAAAGCCCCGGTCGAGCACCGAGACCTTCGCTCTATCCTCCGGCAGAAACTCGCCGTTGAGATGGATGATCTTGCTATCAGACATCATGGCTCCCGTGCGCTTGCCGGCTCAATAGCGGATCCAGAGCCAGGCCCCGTCCATCAACTGGCGGACCAGGCCCCCCTCTTCCACCGCCTCCAACGCCACCAGGGGGCGGGTTGCGACAACCTCGTCACCCAGCACCAGCATCAACTCACCATGGCTGGCACCCTGCTGGATGGGGGCTTCCAGCAGGCGATCCATTTCCGTTTGTGCCTGCAGTTGCTCATAACTGCCCCGGGGAATGCTTACATAGAAGGGCTCGGTCAGGCCCAGGGGGACGGACTTGGTTTCCCCCTTCCACACCCGGGCCTCGGTCAGGGGCTCCCCGGCCTCGTAGACCCGGTGGGTTTCAAACTGGCGGAAGGCCCAGTTGTAGAGGGCCTGGGACTCGTTGGCCCGCATGCGCCCACCCTGTTCGTGACTGGAGGCTTCGATTCCCATCACGGCCACCACCAGGCGCATGTCGTCACGCTTGGCCGAGGACACCAGATTGTAGCCCGCGGAGCTGGTCCAGCCGGTCTTGCCGCCGTCCACCGAGTCATCGCGCCACAGCAACAGGTTGCGGTTGGACTGGCTGATGCCGTTATAGGTGAAGCTGCGCTCGGCGTAGTACCCATAGTACTCGGGGAAATCATTCACCAAGGCCTGCATCAGCCTTGAGATGTCCCGGGCCGAGGTGTACTGATCCGCCTCGCTGGGCAGACCATGGCTGTTCTGAAAGCGGGTGTCGTGCATCCCCAGGGCCCGGGCCTGGGCGTTCATCAGATCCACGAAAGCCCCCTCGGTGCCGGCCACCCGTTCTGCCAGTGCCACACAGGCATCGTTGCCGGACTGAATGATCATGCCGCGGAGCAGATCTTCCACGGTGACCTTCCTGCCCACCTCGATGAACATGCGCGACGCCCCACGCATGCCGGTGCGCCAGGCCCGCTCACTGACCTCCACTTCCTCGTCCAGACTGAGCTTGCCCTCCTGCAGTTCCCGGAAAACCATGTAGGCGGTCATGATCTTGGTCAGGCTGGCGGGCTCCACCCGCTGATCGCCTTCCCGTTCCGCGAGTATGGCGCCGCTCTGAGCATCCATCACCACGTAATTACGGGCATTGAGGTCCGAGGGAGGAGACACCCTGAGTGCACTTCCCAGGGCCACCCCGGGCAACAGGGCAAACAACAGCAAAAAGACGCTTACTCTCTGGATCATGGCTCTTCAGACACCTGGAATGATTCGATTCGGAACTGGATGGGATGAGGCTATCATACATGCGCACCCTGGATGCCGGAGACACTTCAGGGTGGATCGGGACGCATCCCCACAGGCGCAACTTAATCTGTCACGATACGAAAGTCCGTGATGCCCATCGCCTCCAGGGTGCGCCCCGCCTCGGCCGCCCGCGACTCGTCGGCCTTCGGGCCAAGGCGCACCCGGTACAGACGACGATCCTCGACCCGGCTTTCGGTGACGGCCACAGGCCCGAGGCCCCGGGCCCGCAGGCGATCCTGCAGCAACTCGGCGTTGGTGCGGCTGGCGAACGCGCCCACCTGCACAAAGACATCGCCGGGAGCCTCATGAGCAGGCAGTGGCTGCAACAGGGGTGCGGGTGTCCGCCAATGTTCACCGGAACCGTTGTCGACCGCGGCGGGGGTGGCCGCCTGTTGCATCCTGCCGGAGGCCGGATAAGGCTCCAGGGCCTCCACTTCCACCCGTGCCGTGCCCTGATTGATCATGTCGATCCGGTGCGCTGCTGCATAGGACAGGTCGATGATGCGATTGTTCACAAAGGGCCCGCGGTCATTCACTCGCACCACCACACTACGCCCATTCTCCAGATTGGTGACGCGCACATAAGTGGGCAGTGGCAGCGCCGTGTGGGCCGCCGTCATGGCGTACATGTCATAGGGTTCGCCACTGGAGGTGCGCCGACCATGAAACTTGGTGCCATACCAGGAGGCGATACCACGCTCCCGGTAACCCTCGGCCGAGGCCAGCGTGTAATAGCGCCTCCCGAACACTTCGTAGGACTCTGGATTACCATACCGACTGGGTGGCTCGGGCCGCGGCGTGGGCTCCTCAACGGCAGCCAGATCGGGCACCTCCCGGGGATGCGGGGCACCATCCCCGGACACGGGTCCACGCGGACCAGCACAGGCGGCCAGCCCCACTGCCACCAGGGCCAGCAGCAGCGCGCCCACCACCCCGGGAAGATTCACGAACCATCACCCTGGCGCAGCTCGGCTTCCCGGGCCTCGCGGATTTCCCGGGCCAGTTCGTACACGGCCATGGCGTAAAGGGGGCTGCGGTTATAGCGGGTGATCACGTAGAAGTTCTCGTACCCAAGCCAGACCTGGGTACCCTCCTCCGCCTCCAGTTCAATCACCGAAAAACGGGCATCCGGATCCACCGATGACACCGGCTTGATGCCCTTTTCCGCCAGATCTTCCAGGCTATGCCGGGCCCGGTAAGGACGGCTCACCAGTGCCTTGTAGTCGTCACCTTCCACCTGGGCACGCACCACCACGGGCTCCCCCATGGACCAGCCATGGCGCCGAAAATAGTTGGCCACGCTGCCGATGGCATCGGGCCAGGAATTGAGCAGATCCCGGCGCCCGTCGCCGTTGAAATCCACGGCGTATTCCCGGTAGCTGGAGGAGATGAACTGCCCCCGGCCCATGGCCCCGGCGTAGGAGCCCTTGGTACCAAGCAGATCCAGCCCCTCCTCCCTCACAAGCCGCAGGTAGTGGGCCAGCTCGGAGCGGAAGAAATCCGCCCGGGGTGGGTAATCAAACCCCAGGGTCACCAGGGCATCGAACACCGGGAAGCCACCGGCATGCCGACCATAGAAGGTCTCCACGCCAATGATAGCAACGATGATGTCGGGGTTCACCCGGAAGCGTTCCTGGGCCCGCAACAGGGTGGCTTCATGTTCCTCCCAGAAACGCACCCCCGCCTCGATCCGCTGGCGGGTGAGGAAAATGGGCCGATAGTCCTTCCAGGGCCGGGCCTCGGCCGGCGCCGAGATCAGATCCAGCACCCGCTGCAGTCCGTCGGTGTTGGCAAACAGCGCGCGCAGTTCATCCTCGTCAAATCCCTCGTCCACCTGTTCCTGGATGAAGCGCTGCACCTCCTCTCGCTCCAGGTAGGGGGGGTCTCCCGCCGTGAAGCGAGGCGAGGCATCGCCCACACCCGGCATGAGGGCAAACAGGAGACAGAGCCCCATGAGGGCTGTCGTCACTCGAGGGAACGGGCTTGTTGAGGAGCCGCGCATCGGGGTCACCAGGGGGGTCATGGGGAGGTTCATCGGGCCAGCAGTCTGCGATGGGAGTTGATGGACATGAGAATACCGAATGCCGCCATCAGGGTCACCAGGGATGTTCCACCGTAACTGAACAGGGGCAACGGCACCCCCACCACCGGCAACAGGCCGATCACCATACCGGTATTCACGAACACGTAGATGAAGAACGTCAGACTCAGGCTGCCGGCCAGCAGGCGGGCGTAGGTGTCCTGGGCGCGCACGGCGATGGCCAGGCCCCGCAGAATCACGAACAGATACAGGGCAAGGAGCAGCAGCACACCCAGCAGGCCGAACTCCTCGGCGTACACCGCAAAGATGAAGTCGGTGGAACGCTCCGGCAGGAACTCCAGCTGGGACTGGGTGCCATTGAGCCAGCCCTTGCCATACAGCCCCCCCGAGCCGATGGCGATCTTGGACTGAATGATGTGGTAACCAGCCCCCAGGGGATCGCTCTCGGGATTGAGCAGGGTGAGTACCCGTCGGCGCTGGTAGTCCTGCATGAAATGCCACAGCAAGGGGGCGGCACTCAGGGCCAGCACTCCCAGCCCCAGGAGCACCCGCCAGCGGATGCCCGCCAGGAAGATCACCAGCAGACCCGCCCCGGTCACCAGCAGGGCCGTACCCAGATCCGGCTGCTGGGCGATCAGGGCCGCGGGGATGGCCACCACCACACCGGCCACCATCAACTCCCGCAGGCGCGGCGGAAGTGGCCGATCGGCAAAGTACCAGGCCACCATCATGGGCACAGCCAGCTTCATGAATTCCGATGGCTGAAAGCGGAAGAGGCCCAGGTCCAGCCAGCGCTGCGCCCCCTTGCCCACCTCCCCGAAGAACATCACCAGTATCAGCAGCACCACCCCCACCAGATACACCCAGGGCGACCACTGGCGCAGATGATGATGGGGAATCTGCGCCAGCAGCATGAGCACGCCGAAGGCCAGGGCAACACGGACACCCTGGCGGTGCAGCATGTCCATATTCTCGCCACTGGCGCTATAGAGCACCACGAAGCCCAGGGACAGCAACAGGATGATGCCCCCCAGCAGTGGCAGGTCCAGGTGCAGGGCGCGCAGGATCTGGCGCCCCAGTCCGATCTCGGCAGCCGCCGTATGAAACATCAGGAATCCATCTCCAGGAGATAGTAATCCATCAACTTGCGGGCCATGGGGGCAGCCACCCGGCCACCGCTGCCCCCGTGCTCGACAATCACCGCCACGGCGATGCGTGGATCCTCCGCCGGAGCGTAGCCGATGAACAGGGCATGATCGTGCAGATGCAAGGCCAGCTGCTCCTCGTCGTACTCCTCATCCTCCCCCAGCCCGAACACTTGGGACGTGCCGGTCTTGCCGGCAATGCGGTAGGCAGCATCCCGGCCCGCCGTGTTGTATGCCGTCCCTCGGGGTCGGTGCATGGTGTTCTCCATGGGCACGAGCACCTGATCCCAGAATTCAGGCCGGCTGACCTGTACCGGGGGCAGGTACTGGGATTCGTCGATGGTCAGCTCCCCGCCCTCTCCCTGAATGCGTCCCCGCAGCAAATGCGGGCGTACCCGTTCGCCGCGCATGGCCAGAGTGCTGGTCACGGAGGCCAGCTGCAGGGGCGTGGTGAGCATATAACCCTGCCCGATCGCCGTGATGAGTGTCTCGCCGGGATACCAGGGCTGGTTGTGCGTGGCACGCTTCCATTCCCGGGTGGGCAGCAGGCCCTGACGTTCGCCGGTACTATCGATGCCCGTGCGCTGACCAAGACCAAAAAGCCCCAGAAACTCGGACATGCGATCAATGCCCATCTTGTGGCCCAGATCGTAGAAATACACGTCGGAGGATTGGGCGATGGCCCGATCCAGATCCACTGCGCCGTGGTAGCGCCAGTCACGGTAGCGGCGGGAATCATTGGGCAGGGTGTAGTAACCCCGAGTGTACATGGTGCGTTCGGCCGTGGTGATGCCGTGCTCCAGACCCGCCAGCCCCACGACGGGCTTGAGGGTGGAGCCGGGCGGATACTGTCCGGACAGCGCCCGGTTGAACAGGGGCTGGCGCCGATGGGTGCGCAGTTCCTGGAAGACGGACCGGGGGATGCCGTGGACGAACAGGTTGGGATCGAAACTGGGCATGCTGACCATGGCCAGCACTTCGCCATTGCGCGGATCCATGGCCACGATGGCGCCCGCATAGCCGTCCAGGATCTCTTCCGCCGCCCGCTGCAGGCGCACATCCAGGCTCAGCACCAGGTCGCGTCCCGGCGTGGCCGGCTCCCGCTCCAGGACCCGAAGCGTGCGTCCCTGCGCATTCACCTCCACCTTCTGGAAGCCCACCTGGCCGTGGAGCTCGTCCTCGTAGTAGCGTTCAACCCCGAGCTTGCCGATATGGGAGGTGCCGGCATAGCGCCGAGTATCGATACGGGCCAGTTCCCGCTCGTCGATGCGCCCCACATAGCCCAGCACGTGAGCCAGTGAGGCACCCTGGGGATAATGTCGGGCGACGCGCGCCTCCACATCCACCCCCGGGAAGCGATGCCGGTTCACGGCAAAGTTGGCCAATTCCTCATCGCTGAGGTTGAGTTTCAGGGGTACCGCCTGGAAGGGACGCTTGCCACGCAGCATGCGGCGAAACCGCTCGATATGCATCTCCTCCAGATTCACCACCTGGGCAAGTCGCTCCAGGGTGTCCTCCATGTCCTCCACCTGCTCCGGGGTGATCTCCAGTTGATAGGCGGGGCGGTTTTCCGCCAGCACCACACCATTGCGGTCGAAGATCAGACCTCGGGGGGGCGGCAGGGCCTCCAGGCGCACGCGATTGTTCTGGGACAGGGTGGAAAAATGAGAATAGCTGGCCACCTGCAAGTGACCCAAACGCGCACTGAGGATACCGAACAGCAGGGCGACCACCACCACCAGGATCACGACCCGGGCGAGGAAAAGCCTCTTTTCCTGGTGGTGATTCTTGAGGGGTTGGCGCGCCGGCATGGACTCGCTGATTCCGGTGATACGTGCGGGAGTAAGAGTGCGGGACCGGGGCCGCCGGCCCACGACTCGCGCGGGGCGCGCAGCCCTTCACAGGACGCCACACCCCACGGAACCGTTCAAATCAGCCCTTTTGCTGGAAGCGCTTGACGGAGGATTCGATCTCCGCGCGAGCGGCATCGACGCCTTCCCAGCCTTCCACCTTGACCCATTTGTTGGGTTCCAGTTCCTTATAGTGCTCGAAGAAGTGCTTGATCTGGTCCAGCAGCAAGGGCGACACATCGTCTGGCCCCTGAATGCGATCGTACTCAGGATAGAGCTTGGACACGGGCACCGCCAGCAGCTTGGCATCTTCACCCGCCTCGTCCGTCATCTTGAGCATGCCCACTGGGCGGGAACGGATCACGCTGCCGCTCAGGAGCGGATGCGGGGTCAGGACCAGCACGTCCACCGGGTCGCCGTCATCGGACAGGGTGTGGGGGATGAAGCCATAGTTGCAAGGATAGAACATGGGCGTGGCCATGAAGCGATCCACCACCAGGGCGCCGCTGTCCTTGTCCACTTCATATTTGACGGGCGAGGCCTGGGCCGGGATCTCGATGATCACGTTCACATCATTGGGCAGGTCCTTGCCAGCGGGAATATTGTCTATATTCATGTGTCTTCACTCCAGATGGGTTGTAAACCGACGCGGCATTATAACGGCATGACGCGCTGCGGAAAGCATGAATCCAGTGGGGGTGGTTGCGCCCCAATAGCTGGAGCAGGTATAAGTCTCGGCCTATTGTCTTGAATAAATCGCTTAAAACAAGCTCTAAGCTAAAGGGGAAATACCATGCGTATCGTCCTGTTGGGGGCTCCCGGTTCCGGCAAGGGAACCCAGTCCAAACTGATCATGGAACGTTACAAGGTCCCGCAGATCTCCACCGGCGACCTGCTGCGCGCCGCGGTATCCGCAGGCACACCTCTGGGTCAGCAGGCGAAGGCCGCCATGGACGCTGGCGAACTGGTCACAGACGACGTGGTACTGGGCATGATCCGCGAGCGGCTGGCCATGCCGGACACCCAGCGCGGGTACATCCTGGACGGCTTCCCTCGCAACCTCAACCAGGCCGGCAGCCTGGACGACATGCTCAGCGACCTGGGCCAGCCCCTGGATGCCGCCGTGCTCATCCACGTGGACTTCGAGAGCCTGATGCAGCGCCTCACCGGTCGCCTCACCTGCGCCTCCTGCGGTGCCGTGTTCAACAGCTACACTCACCCCCCCCGCCAGGAAGGCGTCTGCGATCTGTGCGGTGGTGAACTCAAGCATCGCTCCGATGACAACGAAGAGACCATCGGCAGTCGCCTGAAGGTCTATCAGGCCCAGACCGAGCCTCTGGTGCAATACTACGGAGACAAAAGCCTGCTGCACACCGTGAAGGGTGAGGGCGAGATCGAGGACATCTTCAAGGAGGTCTCCAAGGTGCTCGAGTCCGTGGGTGGCCCGAAGGCCTGAAGGCCCTGAGACCCGGACTTCGCCGGTGCCGAGGGAACGGCGCCGGATTTCACTCCCGCTGATCGGACTCGCCATCGTGTACCGACACGCCCCCTCCTTGATATTGTGTGCCAGTGTCGCCGTCACGCCCGCCCTGGCGGATGAATGGGCCCTGTGCGATTACCATCCCCCTGCCCCAGAGATCTCCCACGCCGATGACGGTCGACTGCGCTTCGAGGCCGATCGGGCCTTCCTTGACCGTGACGGCATCTCAAGACTGGAGGGGAACGTGGAGGTCTTCGAGGGCACGCGCATCTTCACCGCCGATCGCTTCGAGTACGAACACGCCCGGAATTACCTGGAGGCCATGGGCAACGTCACCTTTGAGGACAAGGCCGGCCTGAGCTTCGAAAGCAGCGCCGGCCACCTCTATCTGGATTCCGAGGAAGGACGCTTCAAGGAGGTGGAATACTTCTTCCGGCCCCGGCACGCCCGGGGCAAGGCGAGCGCCATCGAACCACGCGGACCCGACCGGTTCCGGCTCAGCGACGCCAGCTACACCACCTGCGACCCGGGCCGCCAGGACTGGCAGCTCACCGCCAGCCGGGTTGACCTGAACCAGGATAGCGGCCGGGGCACGGCCCGTAATGTGCTGCTGCGCTTTCATCGGGTGCCGCTGCTGTACACCCCCTGGATCAACTTCCCCATCGACGACCGGCGCCAGACGGGATTGCTGCTGCCCAGCATCGGCAATGCCGATTCCACCGGCCTGGACGTGGAGATTCCCTACTACTTCAACCTGGCTCCCAACCGGGACGCCATCCTGGCCCCGCGTTACCTGGGCCGTCGAGGCATCATGCTGGGCAGCCAGTATCGACACATGTCGGGTAGCTCCGTGGGGCGCTTCGATCTGGAATACCTTCAGGATGACGAAGTGTACGGGGATGACCGCAGCTGGTTCACCTGGGATCAGGAATGGCGTCCCACCTCCCGGCTGCGTCTGCACACCCGGGGCACGGATGTATCCGATGCGGATTACCTGTCGGATTTCGGCAGTTCCCTGGATGACACCAGCACCACGCACCTGGAGCGGCGCGCCGACCTGAGCTACCAGGCCAGCAACTGGAATCTGCTGGCTCGAGTAGAGGATTACCAGACCGTGGACGACAACATTGTCGGCCCGGACCGGCCCTATAAACGCCTGCCACAACTGCTTTACCGTGGAGATTGGCCGCGGGCCACCCATGGCATCGACCTGGGCATGCGTGCGGAATGGGTGAGCTTTGACCGGCGCGACAGTGTGACCGGGCAGCGCACCGACATCATGCCCGAGGCCAGCCTGCCCCTGCAGGGCGCGGCCTGGTTTCTGACCCCCCGCGTGCGGTATCGTCTCACCCACTACGACCTGGAGGGACAACCGTCCGGTGCCGACAGTCAGTTGCAGCGGGACGTGCCCATCGCCAGCGTGGACGGGGGGCTGTTCTTCGATCGCCCCCTGCAAGGAGATCGCTTCCAGACCCTGGAGCCCCGGGTGTTCTACCGCTACACCCCTTACCGGGACCAGGATGATATCCCCCGGTTCGATACCTCCGAATACGGTTTCAGCTTTGACCAGCTGTTCCGCGACGAAAGCTTCAGCGGCCCGGACCGGGTAGCCAACGCCAACCAACTCACTACCGCCCTCACCAGCCGGGTGGTGGATGCGAGCAGCGGTATCGAACGTTTCCGTGTAAGCCTGGGGCAGATCCAGTATTTCGACGACCAGCGCGTGCGGCTGCGACCGGAGGATACCCCCCGCACCCAGGACAGTTCCTCCATCGTGGCCGAGGCCGCCTGGCGGCCGGATCGCTACTGGAATGTGCGTGGCACGACCCAATGGGACCCGCATCGGGAACAAACCGAGCGCCGCACCGCTCAACTGCAATACCGGCAGGACGGCAATCGAGTGGCCAACCTGGGCTATCGGTTCCAGGAGGATCGCCTGGAACAGACCGATCTCTCCTTCGCCTGGCCCCTGTCCAAGCGTTGGGATGCGGTAGGGCGATGGGCTTACAGCCTGGAAGACCATCGGGATCTGGAGATCCTGGCGGGTCTGGAGTACAACAGCTGCTGCTGGGGTGCGCGGGTGGTGGCCCGGCGTTATCTGACCGATGGCGTGCAGGGCGAATACAATGAAGGCATCTACTTTCAACTGATCCTCAAGGGTCTGGGCAGCCTGGGCACCGGGCTGGGAGAACTCCTGAGTGAAGGCATACTGGGTTATGAAGACGATTATTAGCATCCTGCTCATGGGGCTTGTGGCCTTCCCGGGCGTGGCCCTGTCCCAGGGCGGCAACAACCACCCCGGGGTGGTGCCTCTGGACGAGGATGGCCGCCTTCTGGACCGCATCGTGGCCGTCGCGGAAGAGGATGTGATCATGCACAGCGAATTGTTCGAGCGCATCCAGACCATCCAGCGCCAGCTGGCCGCCCGGGACGGCCGGGCCCCACCGTCGAACGCACTGGTACGCCCGGTGCTGGACCGGCTGGTACTGGAGCGTCTGCAACTGCAGGAGGCACGCCGCATCGGCATCCGTATCGATGACATCAGCCTGAACAATGCCATCGAGAACATCGCCCGGGAAAACGGCATGACCCTGGGCCAGTTCCGCGACCGGCTGGTGGCAGATGGCATCGATTTTCGCGCCTTCAGGGAACAGATCCGCGATGAAATGGCCATCGCCCAATTGCACCGGCGACAGGTGGACAGCCGTATCCAGGTGAGCGAACAGGAGATCGACGACCTGATCGCCAGCGAAAGCGGCGCCATCGACCGGGATGTGGAATATCGCCTGCTGCACCTGCTGGTGTCCCTGCCCGAGGGGGCCACCCCGGAACAGATTCGGGAGACCCGGCAGCGGGCCGAACGCATCCGCGAAGAGGCCGCCGAGGGCGCCGACTTCACCCAACTGGCACTACGCGAATCCCAGGGACAGCAGGCGCTGGAAGGCGGGGATCTGGGCTGGCGCAATGCCAATCAGGTCCCCACCCTGTTCTCCCGGCACGTGGTGCTCATGCGGGAGGGGGATGTGAGCGAGGTGATCCGCTCCCCCTCGGGATTTCATATCGTCAAGCTGGCCGATCGGCGTGCCGGCAGCCGCAGCCTGATCCAGCAAACCCGGGTACGCCATATCCTGATCACCCCAAGCGAAGTGGTCAGCGAC
Source organism: Ectothiorhodospira variabilis (assembly GCF_022227625.1). Lineage (NCBI taxonomy): Bacteria > Pseudomonadati > Pseudomonadota > Gammaproteobacteria > Chromatiales > Ectothiorhodospiraceae > Ectothiorhodospira > Ectothiorhodospira variabilis. The sequence goes on from NZ_JAJNAO010000019.1 coordinate 29,329, forward strand.
CGGGAGGCCCACGATCGCATTCGCTCCCTGCGCAACCGCATTGAGGATGGGGCCGATTTTGCGGAACTGGCCCGGGCCCATTCCGACGATCGTGGCAGTGCCCTGCGCGGTGGTGACCTGGGCTGGACCGACCCTGGCGACATGGTGCCCCAGTTCGAACAGGTGATGAGCCGCACCGAGCCCGGTTCGGTGAGTGAGCCTTTCCGCACCCGCTTTGGCTGGCACATCCTCCAGGTGGAGGACCGCCGCAGCCATGACAGCTCCCGCGAGTTGATGCGTTCCCAGGCCCGGGAAATCATTCGCGACCGCAAGCGGGATGACGAACTGGAGATCTGGCTGCGCCGCCTGCGGGACGAATCCTACGTGGAGATGCGCCTGGATGATGTTGCAGCGGTGGATCGCGGCCTGAACCAGCAGGCCCGCTGATGAGCCTGGCCCAGGCGATTCCCCGCATTGCCATCACACCCGGCGAGCCCGCCGGGATTGGTCCCGACCTGGTGGCCATGCTCAGCCGGGAGCCCTGCTCTGCGCAGCGGGTGGTGCTGGGCGACCCACAGGTTCTGCTGGATCGGGCCGAGCAATTGGGGATACATCTCACGCTCACCCCGCTGGATCCTGACCAGCCCCCCCAGGCCAACGCACCGGGGCAACTGCATCTGTGGAAAGGCTGCACCGTGGCCGAACCAGTGATCCCCGGCACACTGAACCCGGCCAACGCCCGATACGTGCTGGACACCCTCACCCAGGCCGCAGACGGCTGCCTTGAAGGAGTGTTTGATGCGCTGGTCACCGGACCGGTGCACAAGGGCGTCATCAACGAGGCAGGTATCCCCTTCACCGGCCACACCGAGTTCCTGGCCGAGCGCTGCCGGGCCTCCATGCCCGTGATGATGCTCACCGCCGGTACCCTGCGGGTGGCCCTGGTCACCACCCACCTGCCCCTGTCCCGGGTGGCCCAGGCCATCACCCCCGAGCGCCTGGAGACGGTGCTGCGCGTGCTGCATGCGGATCTCAGGAACAAATTCGCCCTGGAGACGCCGCGCATCCTGGTCTGCGGCCTCAACCCCCATGCCGGCGAGGGCGGGCACCTGGGCGATGAGGAAATCCGTGTGATCACACCGGTGCTGGAGCGACTGCGTGGCGAAGGCATGAACCTGACCGGCCCCCTGCCCGCCGACACCCTGTTCACCCAGCGGCACCTGCGTCATGCCGATGCAGTACTGGCCATGTATCATGACCAGGGTCTGCCAGTGCTCAAGCATGCCGGTTTCGGCGGCGCCGTGAACATCACCCTGGGCCTGCCCATCATCCGCACCTCGGTGGACCATGGCACGGCGCTGGACCTGGCCGGTACCGGCCAGGCCGAAGGGGGCAGCCTGCATGAGGCCCTGGCCACCGCCATTCATATGGTCCACGCCCGTCACGGCAACGTAGCGCCGTAGTGGAACGAACCGCCCCATGACATTGAAACCCTGCCCCATGCAAAGGAGCCAGCCATGAACCGCGCCCCGCGCCTGATCGCCCTCACCCTGGTGGGTGCCGCCTTGCTGTCCACCGGTTGCACCTTCGTGAAACTCACCCCCGAGGCCCAGGAAACCCGGGTGGTTCCCGCCGACCGGGTGGCCGACTGCGAGCGTCTGGGCAGCACCACCGCCTCCATGGCCGAGCGCATCGGCTTCCTCAAGCGCCCACCCGAACGCATAGAACAGGAACTGGAACACGCCGCCCGCAATGCCGCCGCCGACATGGGCGGGGACACCGTGGTGCCCCGCGGCGAGATCATCGACGGCAGACGCACCTATGACGTCTACCGCTGCCTGCAATGACCGGATAACCCCTCTTGAATCACGCCCCCCGCAAACGTTTCGGCCAGCACTTCCTGCACGACCCCGGCGTCATCCAGCGCATCGTCGGGGCCATCGCCCCCCGCCGTGATGACACCCTGGTGGAGATCGGTCCCGGCCTTGGGGCCATCACCGGCCTCCTGCTGGAACGCCTGGATCACCTGCACGTGGTGGAACTGGACCGGGACCTGATCCCCCACCTGCACACCCTGGGCCCACCCGGCACCATCACCGTGCATGAGGCCGACGCCCTGCGCTTTGCCCTGGACAGCATCCCGTGGCCCCGGCCCCTGCGGGTGGTGGGCAACCTGCCGTACAACATCTCCACGCCGCTGATCTTTCACCTGCTGGATCAGGCCGCGCAGATCCGCGACATGCATTTTCTGCTGCAAAAGGAGGTGGTGGAGCGGCTCACCGCCGGCCCCGGCACCGCCGCCTATGGGCGCCTGGGCATCATGGTGCAATATCGCTGCCGCGCCGAGCCCCTGTTCCATGTGGGTCCCGGGGCCTTCCGCCCGCCACCCAAGGTGGACTCCGCCGTGGTGCGTCTCACCCCCTACGAGACCCTGCCCCATCCAGCCAGGGACGAACACCTGTTTGCCCGGCTGGTGCAGCAGGCCTTCACCCGGCGACGCAAGACCCTGCGCAACGCCCTGCAGGGGCTGGCCCTGGTGGAGCAGATCGAGGCCGCGGGCATCGACCCATCGCATCGGCCCGAGACCCTGTCGGTGGAGGCCTTCGTGCGCATCGCCGATAGCGTCGCCGACACCGCTGGCGACCTCCCCGACTAACACGTTACACTGAACGCTTTTCTCCGCCGTGGGCGAGGACAGAATCACATGGGCGAACAGAACCCTTTGCTGCGTTTGCGTGACCTGGGCCAGAGCGTCTGGTATGACTACATCCGCAAGGACCTGATGGCATCCGGCGAACTGGACCGGCTGATTCGCGAGGACGGCCTGGGCGGCCTCACCTCCAACCCGGCCATCTTCGACAAGGCCATCACCGGCAGCGATCTCTATGATGATGGCATCCGCCAGGCCCTGGCGGCAGATCCGGACATCAGCACCCCCGCCCTGTTCTACCGTCTGGCCATCGAGGATCTCCAGGCCGCCGCCGACGCTTTCCGTGCCACCCATGACCGGACCGGGGGCCAGGATGGCTTCGTCAGTCTGGAGGTGTCACCGGACCTGGCCTTCGACACCGAAGGCACCGTGCGCGAGGCCCTGGACCTAGCCGCCCGGGTGGATCGTCCCAACCTGATGATCAAGGTGCCCGGCACCCTGCCGGGGCTGGCCGCCATCGAGCAGCTCACTGCCCGGGGCGTGAGCGTGAATGTGACCCTGCTGTTCTCGGTGGCCCGTTACGAGGCCGTGCTGGAGGCCTATCTCAAGGGCCTGGAGGCGCGCATGGAACAGGGCCTGGCGGTGGATCGCCTGGCCTCGGTGGCCAGCTTCTTCGTGAGTCGGGTGGATACCGCCCTGGACGACATGCTGGAGGAACGCATCCGCGAGGGCCGGCCGGTGGAGCACATGCAGGGCCGCCTGGCCATTGCCAATGCCAAGCTGGCCTATGCCCACTTCCTGGAAGTCACACAAAGCGACCGCTGGCAGCGCCTCAAGGCCGCCGGCGCCCGTCCCCAGCGCCTGCTGTGGGCCAGCACCGGCACCAAGAACCCTACCTACAGCGACGTGCTCTATGTGGAATCCCTGATCGGCGAGGACACGGTGAACACCCTGCCCCCGGCCACCTACGATGCCTTCCGCGACCATGGCCACGCCGAGCCCACCCTGGCCACCGACCTGGAGCAATCCCGCGCCCTGATCCAGGGCCTGCCCGACCTGGGCATCGACCTGGAAAGCGTGACCGACCGCCTGGAAAGCGAAGGGATCGAAGCCTTCGCCAAGGCCTTCGATCACCTGATGCAGGGCCTGGAAGACAAGCGCGCCCGCCTGACCGCCTGATTCCTCCAGGGCAGGACCTTCCTCCCGGCAATAGGGAGCGGCCCCCTTTCCCCCCAAGCCCCCCCCGGCTCCCTGTGGGAGCCGACCTGGCCGGCGATGTGCTGCGACAACAGCATCCAAATCAGGCCATCTGCCCACCGCCTTCGCGGGCAAGGCCCGCTCCCGCAAGGGCCCGCCCCCCTCTGCAGGTGAAAGGGGGCTGTCCCCTTTCTGCAGGTTCCTTCATCATGGGTGCTGAGCCCTTTACCGGCAGGTGATGCGATGAAGATCCTGGCAGGCGACATCGGTGGGACCAAAACGCTGCTGATGCTGGCTGATGTTTCTGATGGTCGGCTGACAGCGCTGGCGCGGGAGCGATATGCCAGCGCCGATTACCCGGACCTTGCCCCCATGGCGCAGGCCTTCCTGAGTGATGCCGGGCTTCCCAACGAGGAGATCGATGCCGCCTGCTTTGCCCTGGCCGGGCCGGTGGTGCGCGCTCAGGGGGTGGAACGGGCGCGACTCACCAACCTGCCCTGGGAACTGGAGTCGACCCGACTGGCACAGGATCTTGGCATCCCCCGGGTGGCCCTGCTCAATGATTTCGAAGGCATCGGCCACAGCCTGGACGACCTGCCCGCCGAAGCACTGCATACCCTGCAGGCCGGGCGGGCCGAACCCGACGGGGTACGTCTGGTCGTCGGAGCAGGGACTGGCCTGGGAGTCTGCATCGTGCCGCCCGGGCAGCCCCTTCAGGTTCTGCCTACGGAGAGCGGACATGCGGACTTCGCACCGGCCAATGCCGCCCAGGACCGCCTGTGGCAGTACGTGACGGACCTGGACGGGCGCTGCAGTCGTGAACACCTGCTGAGTGGCCGGGGGCTGGGGCGCGTGGCCGGTTTTCTGGTGGCCCAGGGCCAATCGCCGGGGCAGACCCTGAGTCAGGCCCTGGAAGGGGACGACCCCGCTCCGGTGATTTCCCAACTGGCCCTGGAGGGCAGCGACCCCGTGGCAGTGGAGGCCATGGACCTGTTCCTGGCCGTTTATGGCGGCCAGACCGGCGATCTGGCGCTGGGCTGCTTGCCCTTCGGCGGTGTCTTCATCGCCGGCGGCATCGCCCCGCGGCTGCTGCCACGGATGCGCGAGGGTGGCTTCATCGAAGCCTTTCGCAGCAAGCCCCCCATGACCCACCTGTTGGAACGCATGCCGGTTCAGGTGATCGGCGATACCGACGCCGGCCTGCTGGGGGCTGCCCGCCATGCGGCCAGCCTGTGTCGAGGGTTGGACGGGGCGGCCTGGCGCTCATGAACCCCTACCCTTTTCGGGTCGTGACCGCTTAGCCGGCATGCAGGTCATCTCCATCCTGCTCAGTCTGTTGGTGCTGGCGGCCCTGGTCGGAGGTTTGCTGGGCTGGTGGATCCTGTTCCAACAGCGGGCACTCAAGTCCCGCATCGCTCAACTTGAACGGATACTGGCCTCTTCGGAGCGGCAAGCCGGGGAAGCCTACCGGGGCACGGCCACCGACTCCCCCACCCGCGTGGAAGATACCCGGACCCCGGTAGCAGCCTCCCCCCCTTCCGACGACATTCCCATCAGTCTGCCGGATCAGCCCGCCAAGGATCCACCGGACCTGCCTCACCCATGGAAGCGCCCCGCCTGGCTGCAACACCTGCTCAGCCACTGGATGGTCTGGCTCGGTGGTCTGTGCGTGAGCCTGGCCGGGATCTTCATGGTCAAGTACAGCATCGATGCCGGTCTTCTTGGCCCATGGGGTCGGGTGATCCTGGCCCTGGTCACGGGTCTGGCACTCCACGTGCTGGCCGAGTGGCTGCGGCAACGCAGAGGCCATGACCCGTCCCTGGCCGCCCTGGCGGGCGCTGCCAGCATCACCCTGTACGGAGCCCTGCTGGCAGCGCTGCACCTCTATGCACTGCTGGACCCCGGCATCATCTTTGTCCTGCTGGCCCTGGTGTCGCTGCTGACCATGGCCCAGGCCCTGCTCCATGGCCCGATACTGGCGGCCATCGGCTTGCTCGGCGCCTTCGTGGTGCCACTGCTTGTGAGCGACGGCAGTGGTGACATCGCCATCCCCCTGATCTACAGCCTGATCATCACCGCCAGTGGGCTTTGGCTGCTGCGAAGGATCTTTCGCCCCTGGCTGTGGTGGGGGATCGTCGCCGGAGCCCTGGGCTGGTGGATGTTATCCATGACCACCCCCGATGGGGACGGGTTACGCGGTCTTTACCTGGCTGCCCTCGCCTACGCCGTGGTCGCCATCCCGCGCCATCAATGGCTGCCTTGGAAGCCTCGCCCGCGCCCTGCGGGGATGGTCGGTGGGCATGTCTCGCTGATGGGGCGTCGATGGGGCCCGCAGGCCCTGACGCTGCTGCTGATCACCCTGGCCTGGGGGGCATCCATTCATCGCCAGGGGTTCGACACCCAGGCACTGGTCCAGTGGGCACCCCTGGTGGTGATCCTCACCCTGGCTGCCTGGCGGCGTGCGGAACTGCAGGCCCTGCCCTGGCTGAGCCTGGGCATACAGTGGCTGGCCTGGCTCGCCAGCGCCATGACCCTCAACCTGCTGGCGGACCAGTACCAGCTACGGGGGCTTGCATCCGACCTGGAGATACCCTTCCTGCAGTTCGCCGGCGCCATGGGCCTGCTCTACGCCGGCCTGGCCTTGCTACACCTGAAACATCGCGGCTTTTCCCATGCCTGGATGTCCCTGGCCCTGATCGCACCACTGGCCTGGGTGGCCCTGGGCTGGCTGCTGGTCAGCCGCATGGACCCGCACGCCGGCTGGGCCATGACCCTGTTGATCGCCGGCATGATCTACGGCGCCGTGGCTGCCCGACGTCTTCAACGCCAGGCAGGCGATGTCATTGCCCTGTGGTTCGTGCTGGCGGGCCATCTGGCCTACGCCCTGTCGGCGGCCGTGTACTTCCGGGAGGCCGGCCTCACCCTGGCCCTGGCCGCGCCCCTGCTGACCCTGGCCTGGCTGCGCAAGCGCTACCCACTGCCCTGGCTGGAGTTCATCATCAAGGGGATCCTGCTGCTGGTGGTGGCCCGTCTGACTCTCAACCCCTGGGTGCTCAACTACCCACCGGATGTGCACTGGTCGCTCTGGACCGGCGGCGGTGCCACGCTGTTCTGCGCCCTGGCCGCCTGGCAGAGCCGCAGCCGCCCGTCCCTGCAGCGCTGGCTGGAGGCCGGCACCCTGCATTTGCTGGTGCTCACCCTGGGTGCGGAGGTGCGTTACTGGCTGCATGACGGCGATATCTTCATCGATCATTACAGCCTCACCGAGGCGGCCATCAACACCACCCTGTGGGCGACGCTGGCGATGGTGTACTGGTATCGGGCGGGCCGTGATGAGGCCCTGGCGGGGCTTTATCGGGTATGCTCGTGGGTTTTGCTGGCCCTGGCGGCGGGCAGCTATGCCCTGGCAGTGACGGTGCTCAACCCCCTCTGGAGCGCCGAAGCGGTCTCTGCCCGCCCCATCGCCAATCTGCTCTTGCTGGCTTACGGGGCACCGGTCCTCATGGCCCTGTGGGTGGCCTGGAAGCATGCCCCGCACGCACGGCCCGTGGCCCTGGCGGTGGCCGGCGTGGGGTTCTGGCTGTTTGCGAGCCTGCAGGTGCGTCACCTGTGGCAGGGGGATGTGTCGCTGTGGCTATCCACCGGGCCGGGGGAACTGTACACCTATTCGGCCGTCTGGCTGGTGATGGCGGCTGCCGGCCTGCTGGCCGGCAGCCTGTGGCGCCTTCAGGGGGTCTATCGGGCCGGCATGGCCCTGCTGACGCTGGTGATCGCCAAGCTGTTCCTGGTGGACATGGCGGGGCTGGATGGCCTGTGGCGCGTCGCCTCGTTCATGGGCCTGGGCCTGTCACTGCTGGCCCTGGCCTGGCTTCACCGGCAATGGCTCAACCGCACTTGCTATCCCCGCAATTGAGGCAGGTGAGGCAGTTGTCCATGACGACCACGGCCTGGGTGTGACACTTGCCGCAGAGCTGGGCGCCGGGGGGGAAGCTTTCCCGGGCCTGGGGGTCGTCACTGGCCTGGTGCACGCTTTCTTCGTACTGGGCGCGCTTTTCCTCCACCAGGCGGCGCTGGTGTTCGTCCAGGCCGTCGTCCTTGATCAGGCCGATCATGCGCATGTGGCTCTCGATGGCGTCGCCGATCTCGGCCACCAGAGAGGGCATGTACTTGCCGCCCTTCTTGAAATAGCCGCCGCGGGGATCGAACACCGAGCGCAGTTCCTCCACCAGGAAGGTCACGTCCCCGCCCTTGCGGAACACCGCCGAGATGATCCGGGTGAGCGCCACGATCCACTGGAAGTGGTCCATGTTCTTGGAGTTGATGAAGATCTCGAAGGGCCGGCGCAACTCATGCTCCGTGCCCGGGTTCAGGATCACGTCGTTGATGGTCACGTACAGGGCGTGCTCCGACAACGGCGTCTTCAACTTGTAGGTGGACCCGAGCAACATCTCGGGCCGTTCCAGCTTCTCGTGCATGTGCACCACCTTACCGGAGCCCTGGGCGGGCTGCACGGGGGCCGGGGCGGGCGCGCTGGGCGCCGCCGGCGGGGCGGACGATTCCGTGGGGGCGCCGGCCTGGGCAGCGCTCTCCTCGGCGGATTCCTCCCGCCAGATTCCGAAATCCACGATCGGTTTGTCAATCTTGATGCTCATGTGCCTGTGCCCCTGATTCAGAATTTGCCGTAGTACCCTTCCTTCAGGGCCTCGTAGAGATTGGCGGCGTTGTGGGTCTCGCCGTCGTATTGCACTTCCTCGTTGCCCTTGGCCAGCACGACGCTGCCATCTTCCAGCACGAACCGGTAGGTGGTGTTTTCCAGATCCTTTTCCTTGACCAGCACGCCCTGGAAGGCCTCCGGGTTGAAGCGGAAGGTGGTGCAGCCCTTCAGCCCCTGCTCGTAGGCGTAGCGGTAGATGTCCTTGAAGTCCTCGAAGCGGTAGTCCGTGGGCACGTTGGCGGTCTTGGAGATGGAGGAGTCGATCCATTTCTGCGCCGCTGCCTGCACATCCACATGGGACTTGGGCGTGATGTCGTCGGCCGTGATGAAGTACTCGGGCAACTGGGCGCCCGGCTCCTCGGAATACGGCATGGCCCTGGCGTTCACCAGTTCCCGGTAGGCCAGCAGCTCGTAGGAGAACACGTCCACCTTTTCCTTGGTCTTGCGGCCCGAACGGATGATGTTGCGGGCGTAGTGATGGGCGAACGAGGGCTCGATGCCGTTACTGGCGTTGTTGGCCAGGGACAGGGAGATGGTCCCCGTGGGGGCGATGGAGCTGTGGTGAGTGAAGCGACACCCCTCCTCGGCCAGGGCCTCCACCAGTTCGGGGTCCGCCTGGGCCACCCGCTGCATGTAGCGGCTGTAGCGGGCATGCAGCACCCGACCCTTGAGGGTGTCGCCCACCTGGATGCCGTCCTTTTCCAGCTCCGGACGCAAGCGCAGCATGGCCGGGGTCACCTGGAATTCCTCGTCCATGATGGGGGCCGGCCCCTTTTCCCGGGCCAGTTCCAGCCCGGCGCGCCAGCCGGCCAGGGCCATCTCGCGGGTGACCTCCTCGGTGAAGGCCAGGGAACCCTCGTCGCCGTATTTCATGCCCAGCATGGTGATGGCGGAGCCCAGCCCCAGGTAGCCCATGCCGTGGCGGCGCTTGCGGGTGATCTCCTCGCGTTGCTCCGGCAGCGGCAGGCCGTTGATCTCCACCACGTTGTCCAGCATGCGGGTGAAGACGGCCACCACCTCGCGGAAGGTCTCCATGTCGAAGCGGGCCTGATCGGTGAAGGGATCCTGCACGAAGCGGGTCAGGTTGATGGAGCCCAGCAGGCAGGCACCATAGGGTGGCAGGGGCTGCTCGCCACAGGGGTTGGTGGCGCGGATCTGCTCGCACCACCAGTTGTTGTTCATCTCGTTGACCTTGTCGATGAGCACGAAGCCCGGCTCGGCATAGTCGTAGGTGGAGGTCATCACCATGTTCCACAGGTTGCGGGCCGGCAGCATCTTGTAGATGCGGCAGGCCACCAGACCTTCGTCGTTGGTGATGTAGTCGTTGTCCACCGGCCAGTCGCGCCACAGGACCTGAGCGGGATCGTTCAGGTCGATGTCGTCCTGTTCGGCCTCCTGGGGGCCCAGGGGGAAGGCCAGCGGCCACTGGGCATCGTTCTTCACGGCCTCCATGAAGTCGGCGGTGATCAGCAGCGACAGGTTGAACTGGCGCAGGCAACCGTCGGTGCGCTTGGCGCGGATGAAGTCCTGTACATCCGGATGGCCGATGTCGAAGGTGCCCATCTGCGCACCGCGCCGCCCCCCGGCGGAGGAGACGGTGAAGCACATCTTGTCGTAGATCTCCATGAACGACAGGGGGCCGGAGGTGTAGGCGCCGGCGCCGGAGACATAGGCACCCCGGGGGCGCAGGGTGGAGAAGTCGTAACCGATGCCGCTGCCGGCCTTGAGGGTGAGGCCCGCCTCGTGGAGCTTTTCCAGGATATCGTCCATGGAGTCGTGGATGGAGCCGGACACCGTGCAGTTGATGGTGGAGGTGGCGGGCTTGTGTGCCCAGGCACCGGCGTTGGCGATGATGCGCCCGGCCGGGATGGCCCCCAGGCGCAGGGCCCAGAGGAAGCGCTCGTACCAGGTCTCGCGCAGGGCCGGCTCGGCCTCCACGTCGGCCAGGGCGCGGGCGACACGCTTCCAGGTGTCGTCGATGGTGGGGTCCAGGTCCTCACCAGTGCGGGTCTTGAGACGGTATTTCTTGTCCCAGATATCCATGGAGGCGGGCTGCATGGGGACCTCCCTTGAGACAACGGTTGCAAGGGCCTGGCTGGACTGGGATTTCATGGTGGCGGGATCCTTTTTCTACTATCTGTTGTGGTTGAGGATTAACCAGAACACAACATCATGGATGTGAGGCGATCGAAGCTTAGGCAGTTGCGGAAAGGATTTCAAGCGCTCAAAGGCGCCTCTGGGGAGGTGCGGGAGAGGTGCGGGACACCGAAACGGGCCTGGGATGCGGGGTTCCAGGGGTTTGGTCGGGGCGGATAATTTTTTCGGCCAGCCGACGAACGGTCGGCAACCGCGGGAGAGATGTCAGGGACAGGATGGCCCCGACGATCGGGGCCAAATCATGCAGGTCAACGTGAAGGAATCAAGGTTCAGCTACAAATACCCCCTTCTCCCCCGAGGGGGAGAAGGGCTGGGGATGAGGGGGCGGGGGAGGCACTTTGCCGGTCCTGGGGGGGGGGGGGGGGGCCCCCCCCCCCCCCCCCCGGCGGG
>NZ_JAJNAO010000002.1:0-474564 GCF_022227625.1 Ectothiorhodospira variabilis
GGCCCGATTCAAATGTGTTGCCTGCGGTCACACGGCTCATGCCGATGTGAATGCAGCCAACAATGTATTGGCGGCAGGGCATGCCGTCATGGCCTGTGGAGGGGATGTAAGGCCGCACCCACACCTCGGTGTAGGCACGGCAGCTCCGATGAAGCAGGAACCCACCGAAGCGACTCAAATCGCATCAGCGAACTGAGCGCCGTAGGAATCTCCGGCCTTCAGGCCGGGGAGGATGTCAAAAGAAGCGTTCCCTCTTCTTCGGAGTAAAGCACCCCATATGGGAATCTCCGAGCCAACGCCCTCCGGACTTCGCCCTCAAGAACCGGCCACGCCCGTGGATAGGCCACAGCGCGTTGAATTGCTGAGTAGATCTCAACCGAGAGATCATATCCGAGGCCAGGCTCGATATCTTCGTAATATTCGACAGCCTCGCCCACTCGCGCTCGGCCTCCGGATGGAGACGAAAGCTCATCGGGCCCGGTCCCTCCAAATCCTTGCAAACACCTCTTCACCAGGAACGCTTTCGACCGCTCCGGAGCGAACCTCCTTCAAACGCTTAGCTGCCACCGCCGCCCACTTCTCGTCGATCTTGGATTCGGGCGGATTTAGGCTACGAAGGAGCGAATCAACAACGAGCGCCCGTTCCTCTACCGGAAGGGCCTCTGCCTCATGAATCAGGTCTTTGATATTCATCTAACACCTCTCATCCAAAATCTTGTACTGCCGAACGCTTTGCTCACCGGAAAATTAGGAGCGCAGCGAGTAATTTTTCCGAGTGAAGCAATTTGTTAGCCTTTTTTACAACTGAAATCTTGTTTCGCAAAACCAGTCACTTTCTGAAAGACAACTATATAATGCTGCCTGCCATGAGTTTAAATTAACAGACCGCTTTCCATCAGCTATGTCGGTTAAATGCCTTTTTAATTCAATGCTTCCACTGTCATTATATACCCTTCTTGAAACATACTCGATGCTCGCCAACTCCTCGGCAGCATGGGAAGAATATAAAGGAGCCAGCTTGAAAGTATTAAAATGATTTCTTAGTCTTTCTATCAAGACAATTCCGCACTCTTCAGGGGGATCTACATAAAATTCTATAGCTACCGGAATAGTTTCTATAATCCGCGCTTTGATCCAAACAAAGCTCTCCACGTCATCGTAGTATGGGTGAAGAGTTTCCTGTTCTGAGCACCTCGGTATATCTTCGCTTTTCGTTTTATTACAGTCCTGGCAAGCTGGAACCAGATTTAGAGGCGAAACTACCAGCGACGGAAAGTGCGCTTTGGGCAAGTGATGATCCAGTGTCGACACTACGCGCTGGGAACAAAGAGGGCATCTTCCATGCTCGGGATGGGACATTAACCTATCATAATAACCACGGCCAGGAGCAAGCTTTTTCGCCATACGCGATGTATAAACACTTTTCATTTCATCAACTGTAACGGCATTAGAGACATTATCTTTAGGAATAATTGTATGAAGTTGCGCTATTGAAGCTTTTTCATCAAATTCAACAGAGGCTGTTTCTATTTCGTGAATACAAGATAAAAGTCTTCTTTTTAATTCGGCATCTCGAACTCGCTCTATACACACTTGAAAGACATCTATTGCAGCATAGTTCGGCTTCAAAAGTTTTTTCATAATCCTCCATCCTTGACGCCAAACAAGGCTCGTAAAATACCTTTTGCCTCCAGTCCCAATTGGCCATCAAAACTTTGGACGGCTGAGTCATAATCGTCAAATTTGTTTACCGCATCGTTTAGAAGATTATGAAAACCCGAGTCTGTGTGCTCCAGCCCAAATACCTCTCTAGTCAATATTCCTACATTTTCACCAAATGATTCTGTTTCTAACCGTTCGACTTTTGAAAAATAACCACTTCTCCATAGCTTCCACGTACAATTTTTAGGGACCTCTTGAAGCACAACAGGAGAGTGGGTTGCTATTATACAAACAGCATTTCTGTTGATGAGCAGGTCAGAAAGCGATCTCACGAAAGCTGACAGTAGTGGAGGGTGGAGGTGCGCCTCCGGCTCATCTAAGAATACTAAGCTTCTCTCCTCCATTGTTTCGACCAGTCTTGTAATTGTGAGCAGTACGATTTTATGGCCCGAGCTTAAGTTCTTGAATATTCGCCCTGCGACATTTTCGAATTCCTCTTCATCTTCATGATTTAAAATGGAGACTACATCAACATCACCAAATACAGGATCTGACTCCAGCTTCCCCACAGCCCTTTTCCATCGCTCGACCTTATTCCCAGCCTTACAGGCTGATATGCTTTTTACAAATTCGTTCTTCAGTATAATAGGGCTCTTGGGTGGCAAGCTTTTTTCGCCTCCCTTTCTAACCCTTTTTAATCCAACGTATGAAAATTGTATCCCTTTAGATTTGTCTTTCTTTTCAGGTAGCGGTTCCGTCTCATCAAATGCGCTAAATGTCACGGAAACGATATTAGAAAACAGTTCACCTTCAAACTCATCTGAAGAAGTAAATTTTCCAACCTTTGATATAGGTGAACTATCATCAATGAGTGAGCTAATCATGTTATTCATCAGATGGGTTTTACCTACACCATTCCTACCAATGAGCACATGGATGTTTGTAGGTGGGTTACTCTCAGGAACCACATCAAAACTTAAAATAATTCGTTCTGAGCCGGTGCCTTTAATTACTGGAGATTTATAAGTAAAAGAATATTTTGAAAGTCTTGCACCACCTTTTGCAAGGCGGCGATATTGTCCCTTAATTGATGTATGACTAACAGATCTAAGTAGAGATGTACTAGTTACGCGCTCCCTTATTGCTTTGTCGTATACATCCTCATGTAAAGCAATATCATTAAGCGCTGACAATATTTGATCTCTAATACCCTCCCCAAGACTATTCAACTCTTCATAAAAGCTATCATCTTGACCAACGGAGAAAAACTTCTCATCTAGCGTGTGAAATTCAGCTGGTATTGCCGGCCTTCTTTGGCCTTTCTCCATGTCGAATTGGCCTATCTTGGTCGAGCCAATTAGGTTCTTCTCCTTTTTTGAGTCCACGTAAACCAATGTATACATTGTTGAGAATTCGAACCAATCATCCCAATTATCCTCAATCAGGTATGCACGATTTGGTATGTCTACAGGGCAAATCCGTCCTGCCGGAAGTACCTTAAATTTCATATTTTTCCCATTGAGGAAGCTTGCTCAGACTTACCTCGGAAGGCTAACGACCAAGCTCACCGGCGGCAATGGAGCGCAGCGGAATTGCCGTCCGGTGCAGCGCCTTGTTAGCCCGCTCCGACTACTTCTGCATATTTACTCGCAAAGATGCCATTCTCAATCCTTAAGCAAGGGATTCCCCCAACAATTGGGTAAGCCACCAATGCTTCTGGACTGAACAGCATGCCCCCAATCTGTTCCAGCGGCGTTTTGAACTTAGGACACGCGAAAATGTACGATGGTGGCACTTCATCAGCTTGTTTCTCAATAATCGTTATTGCTGTCGGATTAAGTGGATTGGCTGTAAACGGGAACAGATTGTGCGTTAAAACCCTATAACCCAGTCCTTCTGCTGTACCTCTTAGATTCTTACAATACCCATGAAGGTCCATTCGCTTCCTTGCTTCGTCGTGTGCAAGTTCGAAGCCGGGTTCCAACAAGATGAGGTATTTTCTGGTGACTCGAAATAGCTCTTGTAAGATGGGTTCTTCGTTTCCTCCATTGGGTTCTATCGAATGCGATGTGTAAACAATGTCAATTGAATTGTCAGCAAAAGGAATATGAAACAGATTACCTGTGCAGAGGGTCGTAGTATCTACACCTTTGCTCAGAAGCCAGCGCTTCGCGTATGCAACTCGTGACCAACTAAGATCAAAGCCATAGCTGCTGATGTCAGAGTCCATGTTTTCAAGCACGCCGGACAGAGTAGTAGCTTCGCCAACACCGGCTTCCAATATCGACCTCGGTGTGCACAAGGAGAGAATTATCTTGGCTATCTCTGCCGTGTAATCTCTTTTATGACTGTTCATTTCCGCGTTTTCCATCGCGGCGATGTAACTTCCCGTCTGTAAGTCATATGCAATTTCGATAATTTCATCTGAGTTGTGCTGGAGCCCATGCTCCTCTCGCAAGAGTTGGGTAATATTCTTCCCTTGCTTATACAATGCTTGTAGCTCACGGGGTGTAGTCATGTTGATTCTCGCTCCTTTTCTTATGCGGGCTAACGCTGGCTTAACCCGAAAAACCTGGAGCGGTGAAGCTGCGGAAGGATTTTTCGGTTTCAAGCCCTTGTTAGACTTCCAGAATTAAGCGACTAGCCGGCAGTCTTTAGCGCTAACCATGGTGCAACTTCTCCAGGTATGATACCAAGCGCAAGCGCTCCTAAAAACGCTAGGCCAATTATCGAGAGGTATCCGCGTTTAACAACTGCCCAAATGGATAAGGTTTTTGCCCCGTGATCCGCTTTCCAGCGCACTTTATAGCGATAGAGTCCTGCACCCCAAGCGAGGATGACGAAGACGACACCAATCCAGGCGATAGGACGTGGGTCTTGGAATGCTAGCGCCGCAACGCCGATCGTAAATGCGAGCACGCCAAGAAGCTGGTTCGAGTAATCAAAATAGTCATCAACCAACGAGGAGGAATACTGCGCTTTTTCAGGCCCGTCTGGCGCACCAAGCGCGCCCCGCTCAGCTTCACTTTTTGACTTATCCCACTCCTGCTTTATCAGGAGCTGGCACTTTTTCTCAAACTTATCAATCGAACATAAAACTTCCGCATAACGCTTAGTCTCCAGATAATCCCGGATCCGATCAATTGACTGAAGAATGTCCCTATCAAGCTCATGCGATGAATTTGGATTTAACCTCAGGCGAAGATGAACGCGACACTCCTCAAGATCAACCCAAGATGCCTTACCTTCTTTCATAATCTGCCTTGCGACGGCAACATAGTTTGCTGAAAATACTCTCATGTCCTGGCGCCACTTAGCGCGTTCCTCGGTCACAACCCTGGCGATGACCTCTTTTGTGTAGTTGGCAGATTTTCTTCTGGCGCTGTACAAGACCCCAAGAAAAGTAGTTACAGAACCTATCACTGCGCCAAGAAAAACTGCTATAGCCTCGCTCACGATATCCTCCAAAACTATGAAATATTTGTGATTTCAAGTCTAACGCCGCAATCACGCGCATGTCGCGTGCATTGCCTTGTTAGTTGCTTTCTCCTTGCGGTTTATTAGGAATTTGAAAATGTATGGTTTTTAAATCCCTGAAACCCTTATAGTCGTCATCGCAAAGATCTTCTCTAATTGCAGAAAAAAGCTTATTAAAGTCCGCCTCTCCTGGCGAAACAGCCCTTCCTGATGCGATGTGATTAACAAGCTCAACAACAGCTTGAGAGGCATATAACGGAAGCCTATTAACCTCAATACAAAACTTTTGATTCCCTTCAAAATCATATCCCGCAGGTGAGTTCTGAGTGGCCAGCTTTCTGCTGAAATGCTCAAGAAACCTGTTATAGAATTCTCTCTTAAGATTTCTGGCTTCTGTTTGTCGCTGCTTCCGGCCCTCATGCGATGCTGTTATCTGTGCGATGAAAACCGATCCTACTATGGTAGTTGCTGCTGTGATTGCGCCAATCAAAGCAATAACAACATTGTCTGATACGCTATCTTTAGATGTCATTTGCTCTAGCACAACCCACAAAAGGATTGTGAGTACTAAAATTAGCGCCGCAGAAACGAACCAGTTTATCGATTTATGCATCCCCCCCCCCTCCTTATCCAACAACTAACAGTATATTCGACAGAATCGGCCTTCCCCAGGAAAGACGGATTCTGTATAGCATGCCTGCAATTCTTCAGATCTTGCCACCCATCCCCAAAGTATTGCATCATCCAGGAATCGTTTCGTCAGACCCAGATTGGAGCCAAGGACATGGCCAACCCTCCTCTTACGGACAAAGAGC
Source organism: Ectothiorhodospira variabilis (assembly GCF_022227625.1). Taxonomy (NCBI): domain Bacteria; kingdom Pseudomonadati; phylum Pseudomonadota; class Gammaproteobacteria; order Chromatiales; family Ectothiorhodospiraceae; genus Ectothiorhodospira; species Ectothiorhodospira variabilis. The sequence continues at coordinate 5,955 of NZ_JAJNAO010000002.1, forward strand.
GCGCTTTCTGGTCCCGCTTTAGCAAACATCTGATTCAAAAAGGAATCAAGCCGGAATCGGTGCGCTGGTATCGGATTCGGGCGGAGCAGGTCATCCGTGCTTTCCCCCGTCGACGACTGGCCTCCCTCACCCCTGACGACATCTCGGACTATCTGCTCAAGGTGGGCGAATCCCCTAACCTGGAGCCTTGGCAGTACCTGCAGGTCATCGACGCTATACAGATTCTGTATAAGTTGGCACACACGGAATGGAGTGACACTTTCGACTGGGACTACTGGCGTGCTTCGGCCAAGGCCTTGGAACCACAGCACGCGACCCTGGCCCGTGAGTATGTGCCCCTCACACCAGCGCAGTTTGCCCAGCATGTGGGCGACAAACGCTTTGCGCCGTTGATACTTTCCCATCAGCCTGTTTTTGAAAAGCTGATTGCGGTGATGCGAACTCGCAATATGTCCATCAGGACGGAAAAATCCTATATGGGCTGGATCTGCAGATTCATCCACCATTGCGATGGAGAGGCGCCCACGGTGCTCTCCAGGGAAGAAGTGCGGCGCATGCTTGGTGAATTGGCGGGGGTTCCTTGGCTGGTCGCCTCTCTGCTCTACGGGACCGGGATGAGATTGATGAAATGTCTGCGGCTTCGCGTAGAGCGCGTGGAATTTGACCGGGGATTGATCGTGGTGAGATGTACCCACCCTACCCCATTCAGGCCGTACCGCTTCCCTGTATTCCATGTCCTTTTCCGTGCTGCTGCGTGGTCCTGATTTTAAGGCTATCCGATTCTCAGGCCCATTTCACGTTTCAGTTCGGATTTGCCAAAGGGGCCAACTCGGAAGGCTGATTTGCATCAAGTCTGCGCCCCTCTCACTCCCCCACCCTCTCAAACATCCCCAAATAAGCCTGCCTCGCCATCACCGGCAACCCCGCCACCGCCAGCACATCCTCCAGATGCTCCGGGGTGCTGATGCCCGCCAGGCTCGTCCCCACCCCAGGCGTCGATCGATTGAACTGCAAGGCCCTTTGGGCAGGATTGGGCAGAGCCGCCAGGGCACGCGCAACCGTGTCCACTGACTGGTTGCCCAGGTGGCCCTTGAGGAGGGTGTGGGAGGCCATGAGGTAGAGCTGGAGTTGATGGGCGGCCTGGATGGGGGAGGCGACGTTGCCCTGGCCGGTGGCGGTGTTGAAGCGGGTGAAGCCCTCCAGCATCACCTGGTTGAAGGGCATCATTACCAGCTTGAAATGATGCCGGGCCTGGGGGTCGCCGGTGACGGTGCGGGCGGCGCGTTCGGCCAGGCCCACCAGGGAGGTCAGGGAGAGGAACAGGGGGGCGTCGGTCTCCACGCGGAAGCTCTCGAAGGTGGAGAGGCCGTAGCGGCGGAGGCGGCCTTCCTGCACGGCGCGCTCGAGCATTTCGAACACGGGCTCCAGTCGTTGCAGGGTGGCCTCCTTGCCGCACTCGGGGATGTGGACCTCGGGTTGGTCCACCAGGAAGGCGTCCAGGGTTTCCACGCCCATGAGGTGGCGCGACAGTTCCAGTTGGTAGTTCAGGTATTCGGGGGTGAGCAGGTGGGCGCCCTTGGCCAGGTGTTCGCGGCTGCCGAGCCCCTGGGCGGTGATCTCGTCCTGGAACCACTGGGCCATGTCGGCGGGTGGGCCGCCGCGCAGGGTGAGAAAGCCGCCCTTGGAGACCAGGAACATGGCCTCCCGGGGCACGCCGGCCTCCAGGGCGGTGCGCACGCCGGCGCCCACGGCGGCCAGGGAGCGGCCGTAGCGGTAGTGGGCGCCGGTGTCGATCACGTTGATGCCGGCCCCCAGGGCCCGGGCCACGATGGCGCTGATGCGGGCGTCCACGGCGGCGCTGGGTTCACCGCCGAAGCTGCCCACGCCCAGGCTGGACAGGCGCAGGTGTTCCCGGGGGAACTCGCTGTAATGCCCCTCGGCCACCCGGCCGGCGCTTTGATGGGCCTCGGCGTAGGCCTGGGTGGCGGCGCGGGTGGCGGCGCCGGGGATGAGATGATTTTTTTTGCTCACGAGGTTCCCGGGCTATGGACGGTGCATGGACATCTGGTTATATAATCATAACCTTAAACAAGACGACACTGAGGTAGCCGATGGCACTGGTCAAGCTGGTCAAACTGAACAACCTGCAATACAACGCCAATCGCGACCCGGAGTTCTATCGCCGCCCGGTGGGCAAGGAATTCCGGCTGCAGGCCGTGTTGAACGGCACCGGCAGCGCCAAGGCCCGCTTTGTGGCCGAGGGCAAGACCCTGTGCGAGACGCAGGTCCCGATGCCCGGCACCTTCGACTGCCGTTTCAAGTACGACACCGCCGGCACCCGGGTGGGCACTCTCAGCATCGAGGGCAACGGCGAAACCTTCACCCAGGACATCCGTATCGACACCACGGAACATGCCTGGGTGGGCTGATCGGGTTCAGCCTCCCCAGCCGTAGAGCTCGAAAAACCGGGGCAGCATCTCCTGCAGTTCTGCCTCGGTGAAAAACCGGTCCGCCCGGGCCAGGCGCATGTCTCCCTGCAGATCCGCATCGCCCCCCACGCAGAACACCGGCAGGTTGATCTGGTACTGCATGCGCAGGGTCTGGATCACGTCCAGCGGATCGAAGGCCTCGGGATCATCCAGATCCAGCACCATGAAGCGATGCAGCAGGAGTTCGTTCCAGGGGCCGATATCGTCCAGGTCCGTCACCGTCACCTGCGTCCAGCCCGCCGGCGTCAGCGGCTCCAGTGATTGCAGCAGGGCATCCCGGGTGCTCATGACGATGAAGCGCCGCTCCATGCGGGACTCGATGGTGGGGCCCTGCCCCAGGTCGGCGGGGTCTTGGGGTGCCATGGTGCCTCAGGAGAAGTAGCGGAAGTAGAAATCCGACCGGGACAGGTCGTCGTAGAGCTTGGCCCGCTCCTCCACCCCCAGCTTGAGGATCTGGATCAGGGCCTGCGCCTGCTGACCGTCGACGATGTGCATCTGCCCCACCAGGTCCTGGTCGGGGCTGAGGCAATGGGACACCAGCTCGTCCGGCTGTTCCACATAGATCAGAAAGGCCTTGCAGGTTTCATCTTCGGGCTCCAGGGGCTGCATCAGTACCTTGCCCAGCCAGGCCAGACGGGCCACCTGGTTGAACTGGTGGATGTCGAACTTCTTGCCCCGCCGGTAGCGGTTGAGCTGGTTGCGCAGGTCACTGACATTGGTGATGTCGATCTTTTTCATCGGGCCTCCCGGGCCGGGCCTTCAGTCGGCGTCGTGATCGAAGGTGCCCACCGACTCCCCCGCCATCTGCCGGCGCACCACGGCCACATCCCGCTCATTGAGGGCGAAGGGGAATGACATGATGTCGGTGGGGCTGGAGTCGCCATAGGGGCGGGTGCAGGCCGAGACGGTGTCCTCGTCCGAGCGACCCGGGCAGCCGGAGGTGCGGAAGGGGGTGCCTTCGTTGATCAGGGCCTCCAGTTCTGCCGGTTCCAGCCCGTATTCCACCACCTCGCCGGCGGCGTTGAAGCGCATGTCTTCCACCCGGACATCCATGAAGTCGATGATGTAGCGGGCCAGCTGCACCCGACGCCACTGGGCTCGGGGCACCGGGGACCAGTCCTCCATCAGCGAGCCCTCCTCGGGGAAGAAGGCAAACAGATGATTGTGGCCCCCCATGTCTCGCACTCGCTGACACACTTCCAGCATTTCCTGTTCCGTCTCGCCCATGCCGCAGATCAGGTGCACGCCAAAGCGCTCCGGCCCGTAGATCTCGGCGGCCCATTCCAGGGTTTCCCAGTACTTGTCCCAGCGGTGGGGGCTGTCCACGGTGGCGCCCCGGGTGCGCTCGAAGATCTGTGGTGTGGCCGCGTCCAGGGCCACGGTGAAGATCTGGGCCCCCGCCTCCTTGAGCTGGACCAGGTCGTCCCGGGACATGGAGGTGGGGTTGGAGAGGATGGAGGCCGGGATGTGGGGTACGGCCTCCACCCAGCGCTTGAGCAGGGCCAGGGTGTCGGCGTCGGAGTCCGGGTGGGTGATCATGGAGATGCACATGCGCTCGAAACGGCCCCGGTCCGCGCCTTCCTGCATGCGCTGGATCACATCCTCGTAACGGGCGGTGGGCCAGTCCACGCGGATGAAGTTGCGATCGGCATAGTCCTGGGATTCCTCCCGGTGGCGGGCCAGGCCGCAGTAGCTGCAGTTGGCCCGGCAGCCCTCGGGATAGGTGACCAGCAGGTTGAGGCAATGGGTGCAGTCGGTGCGGTGCATCCAGCCACGCACCAGCCCCAGGGTGATGGCCGCCGCCGTGGACATCTGCACGTACTCGGGCGAACGCATCTCCGGGGTCTTGATATAGGGATCGGGCCGATAGAAGTTAACGGGTTCGTCGGCGACCATGCTCTCCGGGGTGCTCATGGATGTCTCCTCCTCTGGTGCGGTGTCAGCCCGCACGTCTGTCTCTTGGATCCGCGCCGCTCACTGGGCGATGGGATCATTGAAGTATTCGCCAAACGCAATCCAGCCACGCCGGTGCACGGCATCCTCGCGGGCCTCGGGCCGATGCCACACGCGGCCCAGTTCCCGGCGCCGGGCCACGGCCCGCTCCAGGCTGGGGCCGTAACGGTCGCACAGGTCTTCCTGATAATCCGCCAGGGCCGCTTCATCGCCCCCCAGCCAGGCAGCCACCGCCTCCCCCGCCAGTTCGCCGGAGACCACGGCCGGGGCAATGCCGCCGCCGGTGATGGGATGCGTCAGGCCCGCCGCGTCGCCGGCGAACACCACCGCCCCCTCGAACACGCGAGGGCGCAGTCCGCCCACGGGGATGGCGCCGCCGGTGCGGCTCAGGATCGCCTCCCCCACCCAGCCGGCTTCTACCAGTTCCCGGTGCAAGGCATCCAGAGGGGTCTTGAGGTCCGGGGCCAGGGCCTTGTCCATGCCCAGGCCCAGGTTGGCCTGCCCCTCGCGGGGGAACAGCCAGGCATAGCCACCCGGGTAGTTCGGGGAGAGCCAGATCACGGTGTCGTCCCGGGGCTGTGTCAGGGGGACGGTGTATTGACGGGTCTGCACGGTCTCGAGGGCGGGCCAGCCCAGCTGGGCGGCCACCGGGGAATGGGGGCCGTCGGCGGCCACCAGGGCGCGGAAGGTGATGGTCTGCTCCCGGCCTGCATGGCGCACCCGGGCGCGGCGGGCCTCGGGATCCACCTCCAGCAGCATGGCGTCGGTCCAGAGGGTGGCACCTTGTGCCTGGGCTCGCGCGGCGATGGCCTGATCGAAGGCTGCCCGGTCGATCATGATGCCGGGGAAATCCGATGCCTGGCTGGCACCGGACGGTAACAGGGTGGTCATGTGCCGGATGGGCTGGGAGAACACGCCCGGGTCCCGGGCATAGCTGCCCATGGGCAGGGGGATGAACTCGGCGCATTGCACGGGCTGGCCGATCACTGCCCGTCGGTCGATGCCCAGCACCGACAGGCCCTCCGCAGCGGCCACCCGGGCGGCACTGCCCCCGGCCGGGCCCAGCCCCACCACCAGGACGTCAACCGACGGCATGGGTGGGGTTGTCACCGTTGGCGGGCGCGGCGTCGTCCGAATCCAGGGCCAGACGCAGCACGCGGATGAAGTCATCCCGGGTGAGCATGAGCATTTCCACCGGGTAGTCATCGAAGAAGTCGTGCAGGGTGCGCTCCAGGTCTGCCACGGCAATGCCGCGCAAGGCCGCCTCCAGGTCCACCAGCATGCGCCGGGGGTTGGTGAAGAAGTCACCGGTGATCCACACCTGACCGATGCGCCCCCGCTCCCGATCCAGGCTGACCCCGGCCCGCATCAGGCCCCCGGGGGCGCGGTGCACGGCTTCCAGCAGCGGCGAATCCACCGCCGGACGGTTGCGCTGGTAGATCCACTCGTCGCTGTCCATCTCCCGCAGGGCCTGCTCGAAACGGCTCTGTTCCACGCCATCCATGCTATCAGCGGGGGCCAGTTCCACATTGAAGGTTTCGGCAAAGGCCTCGGCCAGTGATTGCTGGATGGTTTCCAGCGGCGGCAGTTCGCCCAGGAGTTCACGCAGGTTGGCCACCCGGTCCCGGGCGGAGGCGATGGCCTTGTCGGACAGTTTCTCGGCGGGGATGCGCAGCACCCGCAGCATGCGTTCCACGTCGAAGTCGATGAGCAGGGTGCCCTGGTACATGATGGAGTCGCCATCGAAGGCCCCTCCCGTGCCGGAGATCTTGCGCCCGTCCACCTCGATGTCGTTGCGGGGACGGAACTGGGCATCCACCCCCAGTCGGCTGATGCCCCGGGCCGCCGCGCGACAGATGCGCCCGGCGATCTTTTCCATGTCTGACGAGCCCACGAAACGCTTGTCCACGTAGAGCTCCCAGCCGATCTGGGTGGGATCGAAATAGATGGCACCACCGCCGGTGATGCGGCGCTGGATGTCGATGCCCTCGGCGCGGCAGACCTCGGTGAGCAGTTCCTGGTCCACGTTCTGGTGAAACCCCACCAGGGCCGAGGGCTCGAAACGCAGGAAGCGCAGGGTATGGGGGGAGTGCCCCTCCTGATGACATTCCAGCAGGGAGCGGTTCAGGGCCAGGTTCTCGGCAGCCCGTCTCAGGCCCGTATCCAGAACCCGCAGGGTACGTTCGTCGCGCATCATCAATCTCCAACCAGCATTCAGGGCCCGGAGGCCCCCTGTTCCATGACCACCGGGATACCGCCAGGCCCCATTCCCGAGGCACTGCGTTGCCGCCGCCGCGCCCGCTCATCGGCGACGATGGCCTTCAGATCAACTTCCAGGGCGGCCTGGCCGTCGTTCAGGGCCATGACCTCCTCCCCCACCGCCATGGAGCAGCAGGAAGGGATCACCCGCACCCGGCGGCCCAGGCGGGCCGAGAGCTCCACCACGCCGTCGGCGGGGTGGGCCAGGCCATCGATGCCGGCCATCACTGCGTAGGCATCCATCTCGCCCTTCACCTGCCCCGCCGGACGGGCACAGCCCAGCAGCAGCGGCAGGTCCCGCAGTGCGCGGCGTGCATCATGGAAGAAGTGCCCCACGTCCACCGCCCGGGGCGTGACGAAGGGCTTGCTGTCGGGCGCATAGAAGGGCATGACCACCACCAGCACCACGGCATCGGGCCGATGACGCTGGATCATTTTAAGGGCCTCCCATTCCCCCAGGAAGTGCCCGTAGTGCAGGCCCATGACGATATGGGGCACCACCTTCATGCGGGTGTTCACCAGGGCCTCCAGGGTGGCCTCGAAATCCGCCACCGTCCGCTTGAGGTGATAGACCTGGGTGATGGTCTCCTGGGCGCCGATCACGTCCATCATGGCCGCGTCGATGCCGGCCTGTTCCATGCACCGGGCGGCGTCGTCATCCACCAGCGCCGTGTGCAGGGCGATGCGAAATCCGGGGAAGCTGTCCTTGATGCGACGAATGGTGTCGTAGAAGGGGCCGTACTCCACCTCATTGCGGTGGTTGGAGCCGCCGGTGAGCAGCATGCCCTGCCCGCCCTGCTCCACGATGTCATTGACCACTCGCCACAGGGCCTCGGGGGTGCGGGCCGGGATCATGGGCTCCAGCAGCTTGGCCTTGCAGTGATCGCAGCGCAGCTTGCAGTCGGGCCCGGTGATGGACACCGCCGGCCAGGCGTTCTTGCCACAGCTGCTGATCTCCGAGGTCTGGAAGCTCTTGAAGGTGGGGGTGTAGAGGTCCACGGGATGGCCCCTGCCGCGGAATCGGGGTTCGTTCTCTGCCTCGAGGGTTTGCACCAGGTCCGCGTCCAGCGGGATGTCCTCAAGGGGCTCCACGCGGCGCACGAGGTCTTCCCAGGGGCTCGAGGAGGTGTCGCTGATGAGGCTCATGGGGTTCCTTTTTGAGGTCCGTGTTACGGGGAGAGGCTGGCTCAGGGAAAGCCCCGGGGCGCCCCCCTGGCCATGGGAACCATGAGGGCGGGTGAACGGGGGGCGGACCGGTCAGCCCGCCCCTGGGCCGCTCCTGGAGGCAATGGGGCCTTCAGCAGCCCTTGAAGCCATCCGCTTCCATCTTGGCCTTGAAGGCTTCGAGGGCATCGCTGCCGGTCTTCAGGGTGGCAGAGTCGCCATCCCAGTTATCGGGCGTGATCTTCACCAGCCACCCTTCGCCATAAGGATCGTCGTTGATCAGGGCGGGATTGGCCGACACGGCGTCATTCACCGCGGCCACCTCACCACCGATGGGGGACTTGGCAGGCCCCACCCACTTGCCGGATTCCACCGTGGCGCAGGACTTGTCCTTCTTCACGGACTTGCCCGCCTTCTTGGGGGTGTAGGACACCACCTGACCGGCCAGGGAGCCGGCATAGGAAGTGAGGCCGATGGTGGCCGTGCCGTCGGATTCCTGGCGGACCCAGACGTTGTTCTCGATGCTGTAGAGGAGGTCCTCCGGTAGGTCACAACCTTTGACTTCGCTCATGCTTTCCTCCTGATGCTTATATGGTTATTGATGTTCGCTTGATCAGTATCCGGGTCACCGCCCCATCACATGGTGATCTGGATCAAGGCGCGTGGCACACCGGCCCTAGAAGGACAGGACCTTGTCCCCCCGCAGCATCAGGTCCCCCAGGTCGCTGGCCCGGGCCACGTGGTCCACCTCGTCGATGAGATCGGTGGCCGGATCCAGGCCGTAGCCCGGCAGCGCCGGGTCACACACGTGCAGTGTCACCCCCGCGCGCTTGGCATCCCGGATGAAATCGATCAGGTACTTGCCCCCCTCCATGGCCTGCAAGCCCTCGGCCACGCCCTTTTGCATGAGCTTGACCCCTTCCATGGTGAAGAACAGATGCACATCGGCATCCATGGCGGCCAGCACCGACCCCAGGTAGAACGGGGTGGCACAGCGGGCCGGCGTACTGGGGCCGCTGGTCATCACCAGCACCACCGTCTGTTCGTCTCCGTACAGGTAATCCGGCTGCTTGGTCACGGTGCGCCCCGTCAGTCCCGATGACAGTGGATGTCATCGCGCCGGGCCCGATCGCAGTAGCCCTCGTAGGCGGCATCGCCGGTCAGGTAGTCCTCCAGCACGCTCGCACCACCCCCTTCCACTTCCACCCGCGCGACCCAGGCCCCGTAGGGGTCCTTGTTGAGCAGATCGGGCTGATCCATCACCGCCTCATTGGCCTCCACGATGGTGCAGTCCATGAAGTTGGGAATGGGACCGGCCCACTTGCCGCTCTCGATGGTGGCCACCGGTTTACCCGGTGGCCGCCGTGTGCCGGGGCGACGAACACGCACATGGAGAATGTGACCGGCAATGGCCTGGGAGAGATCGGTCATGCCCACCGTGAGGGTGTCGTCCTCTTCCAGACGCAGCCAGATCTGGTACTCCGCGTCGTAATACAGCTCCGGTTTGAACTCGCAGCCATTGCATTCCATGCGGGTCAGAATACCCCCCGATCCTTGAGGAAACCAATGGAGTCGCTCACGTTTTCGTGAATCCCCAGCTTGCGTGGCGAGAGCCCCATGGCCAGGCCCAGCAGCTGGGTGAAATACAGGATCTTCACGTTGGTCTTGATGCCGAATTCGGTCTCGGCCCGCACCTGGTGCATCTCCAGCCCCGAATGGCAGGTGGGGCATTCGGTGGCGATCACCTCGGCGCCGGAGTCTTCCGCCGCCTGCAGCAGGTTGAGCACCAGCTGGGTGGAGGTGTCGGAGTCCGACAGGGTGTGGGCACCGCCGCAGCAGGCGGTCTTGAGGGGGAAGTCCACATTCACGCCGCCGGCGGCTTCCAGCAGGTCATCCATGAAATGGGGCTTGTAGCTGGACTCGGAGCCCGGGCCCTGGTCCTTTTCCGGGAAGATCTGCCGGGGCCGGGTGTACATGCAGCCATAGTAGTTGGCGATCTTGATGCCGTTGAGGCTCTTGGTGAACTTCTTCTTGATGCCCTCGGGGCCCAGTTCCTCCATCAGCCACTCCAGCAGGTGCAGGGTGCGCACGTCGCCGGTGTAGACGGGGTCATCGGACTTGCGGGCCAGATCCTGAATGGTCTGCATCACCTCCTCGGAGGTGGCGGTTTCGAACTCGGCCTTCTTGAGGTTGTGATAGCAGCCATTGCAGGGCGCCATGACGGTGTCCAGGCCCATCTGCTCGGTGGCGATGGCCAGGTTGCGGGCCGAGAGATAGGTCTGCAGCATGGGATGAACGTTCTTCACCTCCATGGCCCCGCAGCAGTTGTAGTCCCGCAGATTTTCCATTTCCAGGCCCAGGGAGTTCACCAGCACCCGGGTGGACTTGTCATAGGGACCGCCGGAACCTTCCAGCGCGCAACCGGGGTAGTATGCAACCTTAGCCATGGGCGGCCTCCTTCTGTTCACGGACGTATTGCTGGAGCACCTCGCCGGTGCGACCCCAGGATTTGGTGCGGGGCTTCATGAGCACGTTGCGACCGAACTTGAGCCCCAGGCTCACCGGCAGATGCCGGGCCAGGCGCAGGCCGAACACCTGAAGCCAGTTCTGGAACATGGACTGACCGGTCTTCTTGTAGAAGCCCATGAGCACGTGGCTGTCCTCGATGCGCCCACGCGCATAGATCTGCTCGGTGAATTCCTCGTCGAAGATGGTGGACGGCGTCTTCTCGGTGATGCCCTCCTCTTCCATCCAGTGGGCCAGGGCCTTCATGACGCCCTCGGGCCGCACGTCCTTGGGGCAGATGTTCGTGCACTTGTTGCAGGACACGCACTGCCAGACGATGTCCTTGTCCTTGATGATCTCTTCCTTGAGCCCCAGGCGAACCGCGTAGATCCAGTAGCGGGGATTGAACTGCACGTTCTGGGCGTACATGGTGCAGGAGTTGGTGCAGGAGCCACACTGCCAGCAGCGATGCACGTTCTCGCCGCCGGGGATGGCCTGGATCTTCGCCTCGAAATCATCATCGTAGTCGGTGAGGGTTCGCGGCGTGATCATCGTGTTCCAGTGCCCGGACACGTCCACCCCGTCCACCACCAGTTCGTCGTGGTGGAGCAGGCGTTCGGGCTCGATGAGGGACTTCTCGTGTATCGCCATGCTGTTCTCCGAAACTCGCTTTTAACGGGTTCGACACAGGCCGGCTAATGCCATGTCTGCGACGCGGCGGCGTGACGCTCACCGCGCCGTGCATCGATACCCAACAGTTTGACCACCAGCTCCATCGGGTCCTGCTTGGCACCAAAGTCGCCCTGCAGGATGCCCAGGCCGCCGGAAATGGACCGCACATAATCCGAATAGGCCCGCGCCAGGATGAGATCCGTCACGAACGGGAGATCCCGGTAGAACCCGCTGGCGGTGAGATGCTCCACAAACCAGCCGCGCACCCCCTCCAGGTGTTCCGGGGTCGCCTCCAGGGGCAGGATGTTCATGCCTTCGTTGCCGGCCACGAACTCGCGCACGGCACCGCTCATGGTCTGCGTATCCCACACCCAGCGGGTCATCAGGGGGACGGCATCCGGGTAACGGAAATGCAGCAGCTCCGCCGCCAGATCCCAGGCCGCACCGGATTCCTTGCGGGTCTGGGTGGGGATGCGCTCACAGAAGGCGCGCATCCGGCTCAGCAAATCACCCCGCCCATACACCAGCCCCAGGATGGCCTCGGAAAAGGCCTCCGGGGACAGGTTCTGCATGGGCCCGGCCAGCTTGCGCCGGGCCGGGAAGACGCATTCCAGCAACACCCCGGAGACGTCCGCCCGCAAGGCTGCCGGGCGTTTATCCGGCAGCGCCGCGGTAAAGACCTGGTGCTTGCTGCGCAGCGCCTCCAGATAGGTCTCCACGCCCCCACGCTCTTTCATGTCCTCCAGCAACTGTTCAAGCTTGCTGGCGGCAATGCGGGGCTCCAGGCGGATCTTCAGTGGGGCGGGCCGGATGTGCTTGTCCATGGCCGCGTCAACCCGCCTTGCGGACCAGGGCCGTCAGATCCATCACGGCACGGCCACCGGCCGCCGCCCCCTGGGCAATGGAATCGTCGATGGTCTCCGGCCCATAGGCGGCGCCGCAGGAATAGACGCCGGGCCGGGAGGTGCCACAGGTGTTGGTGTATTGCTCACCCTTTTGCAGGAAACCATGCTTCTCCAGTTCCACCCCGAAGACCTTGGAGATCTCCGGGTTGTCCTGGTTGGGATCCATGCCGATGGCGTGCACCACCATGTCGAAGGGAATGACGATGGGGCGCTTGACCAGGGTGTCCTCCCCCTTCACCAGCAGGCGGCCATCCCCGGAGGCGGTCACCTCGGCGATACGGGCCTTGACGAACTTGGTCTTGAACTCCTCCTGGGACTTCCAGTAGAAGCGGTCCTCGTAGAGCCCGAAGGTACGGATGTCCATGTAGTAGATGAACACGTCGGTCTCGGGAGACATTTCCTTGATCTCGATGGCCAGGTTGGCCGAGACGGTGCAGCAGATCTTGGAACACCACTCACGCCCGATCTGCCGATCCCGGGACCCCACGCACAGCAGGATGGCCACCCGCTCGGGTACGCGCCCATCCGAGGGACAGGCGATCTTGCCGGACGCCACCATCTGCTCCATCTGGGTGCTGGTGAGCACATCAGGGAAGGTGCCAAAGCCCCACTCGGGCTTGTTCACGGAGTCGAAGTGGGTGAAACCGGTGGCCAGGACCACGGCCCCGGCCTTCACCTGCTTGTTGTTGCTCAGCTTGGCGGTGAAGTTGCCGGGCTCGCCATCCAGCTTCGTGACGCGGGTTCCCTTGTGGATGGTGACGGCCTTGTCGTCCTCCACCCGCTTGACCATGCGACCGATGGCATCCTTGGCCCACTCGCCGGAGGGCACCAGCTTGGCGTAGCCGGAGAGGATGGGGGCACCGCCCAGCACCTCTTCCTTTTCCACCATCACCACCTTGTAGCCGGCGCCGGCCACCTGCGCGGCGGCCGACAGGCCGGACGGCCCCGACCCGACGATCAGTACTGTATCCTGCATGATGCCTTACCCCCCATAAGCCAGTTCGGGTTTGTAGAGATATTCGATGTTCCCCTGCTCCACCTCCTTGAGGTAGGCCTGGAAGTTCTTCTTGGCCTCGGACCAGGAGATGCCCATTTTTTCCACCAGGTCCTCGCAGGGCGAGGCATGCCACTGCAGCTGCACGATCTTGAGCGGATCGGCGCCGCAGGCCAGTGCGGCAAACTGCACCTCGGCCATGATGGGGATCTGGAAGTCCTGTTCGTGGGCCTTGCCGATCCACTGGTTCTTGTCCATGGTGGTCACGCAGCCGGTGTCGTTGGCCAGCATCACATCGGCATTGGCCTCTTCCCGGGCCACGCGGATCTTGCGGTTCATGGTGAACGAACGGGTGAACTCGCGCTCCGAGATGATGTGCCGGAAGCCAAAGCCACAGCAGTCGTACCAGGTGGAGTAGTCGATCACCTGGGCACCCAGGGCCTGGGCCATGGAGGTGATGATGGCGGTGCGGTTGCCACCCAGCACCTCGGGATCATAGACCGCATCCTCGTGGATCATCTTGTAGTAGTGGCAGGCCACGTGGGCGGTGGTGCGGATGTGGGAGACATCGATCTTCTGCAGTTCCGAGGCGATGCGGTTGCGCATCACGTGCACCCACTCGGAGTAGTGGATGATCTCCTCGGGGATGACGAGCTTGCCATCCACCAGGCGCCCCAGCTTGTCCAGGATCTTGGTGACCTTCTCGCGCAGTTCCGGGGATTCGATCAGGTACTTGCGAATCTCCTTGTAGTTGCCAAAGGAGGTGCCGCAGTGCACCAGCGGGTAGAAATGCCCGGCCTCGTGGCCGTGCTGCTGGCCGGATACATAGGCCTGATGGAAGTTGCGCAGGAACACGGCCGCCAGGGATTCCACATTGCCGATGCCCGAGCCATGGTAGTTCCAGGCGGTGCAGGAGGTCTGGTCGGTCTCGTCCAGGTAGTCCTTGCCCGGCACGAAGCCGAACTCGTTCATGAACCACAATAGTGAGGTGGGATAGCCTGGGATGTTGCCGCACTGGCCGCAGGACTTGTGGTGCCACAGCTGCTTGGTGGGCACCTTCTTGTCCCAGCCGAAGAGGGTCTTGACCATCTTGGGCTCGTGCTGGTCCTCGATGCGATGGATCAGGATCTTGCCTTCCTTCTCCAGCTCGTACATGTGCTCGCGCACATCATCCATGCGGTCACCCAGATCGATGGTGCGTCGATCCACGTGCTTGCGCACCCAGTCGGTGGCCTTGACGGCCTCCTCGCGGGAGAGCTGGGTCTGCTGGAAGAAGGAACCGTGTCCGGCCACGCCCTGGCCGTCGGTATTGTGAAAACCGGGCTTCATGGCACCGGCGCCGGTGCCTTCGGCGGTGGCGTTGTGCCCGCCGGGGGTCTGGTCTTTAGCTGTCATGGGTGTGCCACTCCTCTACGCTCGGCATGTGGTGGTGCAAGGCGAAGGTGGGCTCAATCTTCTTCCTGTTCTTCGAGCCACTCGTCGTATTCCTCCCTCTTCTCGTCGATGAAATCCTCGATCACGTCGAACAGGTTTTCATCCATCAGCTCAAGCGACTTGAGCACCCCCGTCATCTCCCAGATGGTGTACATCTCTACGGATGTTTTCAGGGAGATCTCCCAGGCGGTATCGGTGGTCTGCAAGGTCTGCATGGGGATGGCCTTGCGCAGGATGCGCAGATCCCCGTCCACCTTTTGAATGTTCGGACCCCAGTCGGGGAAGTGGTCGGGCTGGATCATGTCGGGGGAGAGCTGGTTGCCGGTGGTGATCAGCTTGAGCATCACCCGGCCGAAAGGCCGCAGCACATCCTTGGCCGACTGCATCTCATGCTTGATGGCCACCTCCCGCATGATGGCCACCAGGCCGCCAGGGGAGTTCTTGAAGGGACAGCGGGCCGCGCAGGTCATGCACTGGGCGCAGGCCCAGATCTTTTCCTGCATGGCGTCGTAGATCTGCTCCACGTTCTCGGTCCAGAGCAGCTGCACGATCTCGCGGGGGCTGTAATCGTAGAACTGGGCCGAGGGGCAGGTGGCGGTACAGATACCGCAGTTGAGACACCCGTTCAGCTCGTGGTCGTAACGGAAGTCCCCACGAATGTCGTCGTAGATCTGCTGCATTTCCGCATAGGTTGCCATGAGATACCTCTTTGCATATCGCGGGGCGTTATGGATCTATGCCCTAGTAAAACTGTCAACTTTTCAGTTGTTCAGGAAGTCTAGACCATTTCCAGGACTTCGCGAGCCGTTACACGTACAGGCAGATATCCGAGTCGCCGGCGAACTCGAAAAAGGTGGCGGCACCGCCATAGTCGATGCCTTCGATGAAGTCGTCCCGGGCCATGTCGAACAGATCCACGGTCATCTGACAGGCCACCATCTTCACGTCGGCCTCCAGGCACATCTCCCGCAGCTCTTCCACGCTGGCCACGCCCTTGGACTTCATCTTCTTCTTCATCATGGAAGTCATCATGCCCTGCATGCCGGGCAGGGCCTGCAGCAGCACGGGCATCGGCATGGGCATGGGCATGCCCGGATTACCCAGCGACGTCACCTGCAGATCCGGCTTTTTCTTCAGCAGTTGAAGGCCGTAAAAGGTGAAGAAGACCTGCACCTGGTAACCCAGGGCAGCGGCCGTCGAGGCCAGGATGAAAGGGGGGTAGGCCCAGTCCAGGGTACCCTTGGTGGCGATGATGGCGAGTTTC
Source organism: Ectothiorhodospira variabilis (assembly GCF_022227625.1). NCBI lineage: Bacteria > Pseudomonadati > Pseudomonadota > Gammaproteobacteria > Chromatiales > Ectothiorhodospiraceae > Ectothiorhodospira > Ectothiorhodospira variabilis. Next base: position 21,594 of record NZ_JAJNAO010000002.1, read on the forward strand.
TTTTCCGACACGTCCTACAACCTCCTTAAATCTGCCTGCTTGAACTGCCAGGTCATTGGCCCTTGATCCAGGGGCTCTTGATCGAGATGGCCGTCGCGGGGCGACGGCCACGCAGCCCTTGTCAGGACTTGCGCATCAGGAAGTAGAACTTGCCGCCCTCTTCCTTGTGCTCCATCAACTCGTTGCCGGTCTGCTTGGCAAAGGCCTCGAAGTCCTTCACCGCGCCCGGGTCTGTGGCGATGATGTGCAACACCTGTCCGCTGGACAGGGAGGCCAGGGCCTTCTTGGCGCGCAGAATGGGCAGCGGGCAGTTCAGTCCGGAGGCATCCAGTTCCTGGTCGAAATCAGCCATGGTTCAATCACTCCTCTAGCGCGGGACGAGCGGCATTCTGATGCAACCGCGGCAATGTCCCCAATGTTATGTGGAAAAGCCTTCGCCGCCAGATCATCGCATGAATGCGCCAGGCTCCGGGGCTTTGGCGTCTTAAGGATTTTTTATCCCTTGAAGCATCATACTTATAGCCGGTCGGCCCGAGTTGATTTGCGACAACTCAATTGCGACACACGTTACCGTATTAGCATATACTAAGACAACATATAATTAGACGCTCTGGAAATTTCATGCGGGGATTGCGCTCCTGAACCAAGGGGCCGCGTCGATGTCTGAGGCGTGGTAGTGTTCAGCGGGCCGGGACCATCCCCGCCACATCAGCCGAGGACCCCCAGACCATGGACAAGAAAGCCTTTGCCGTTGACACCCAGTACGCTGTCACCCTGCGTGACACCAATGGCCGGCTCCGGCCCGCCAACCTGTATGTCCACCAGCTCTTCGACCAGGACATGATCGCCCGCCGCACCGACGGCGGCGCCCAGTCCGGCCTGCTGTTCAAGATCCCTTATAAGGATGTGGCGCGGGTGGTGCGCACGCTGCCGGTATCCGACAAGAAACGCTTCATGCTGCCCGAAGCCATGTTAAAGCCGAAATTATGGGAAAACCGAAGTTCCATGGCCGCCTATTCTTCGTCCCCGGGACTGGGCAAGTAGACGACACCACTCGCGGACACGGCCCGTCGCAACGAGGGCGGGGCGCACACGCCCCCCGCCTCTGGGCGCGACTGGTCACCGCCCTGCTCTGCCTGGCCCTGCTGTGGCCCGTGCATGCGCCGGCCCAGGTATCCCTGCCGGAGATCGGCGACCCCTCCTCGGCCATGCTGTCCCCCTCCCAGGAGCAGCAACTGGGCCGCTCGCTACTGCGGGAGGTGCGCCGCAACCTGCCCCTGAGCAAGGACCCACAACTGCTGGGATATGTGGAGGCCGTGGGCCAGCGTCTGGTCTCCAGCGCCCCGGATGGGCACCCCAACTTCACCTTTTTGGTGGTGGAAGACGATGGCATCAACGCCTTTGCCATGCCCGGCGGCATCGTCGGGGTCAACACCGGCCTGATCGAGGCCACCCGCAACGAGGCCGAACTGGCGGCCGTGCTGGCCCACGAAATCGCCCACGTCACCCAGCGCCACATCGCTCGCGCCTACGCCGGAAGCACCCGCATCGACCTGGCGGCAGGCCTGGCCATCCTGGCGGGCATCATTGCCAGTGCGTATGCCCCGGAATTGGGCCAGGCGGCCATTGTCGGCGGCATGGCCGGCAGTGCTCAGGCGCGAATCAACTTCACACGCGCCAACGAGCAGGAGGCCGACCGCATCGGCATCTCCATCCTGGCGGCCACCGGCTTCGATCCCCAGGCCATGCCCAGCTTCTTCGAACGTCTACAGCAACTCAGTGGCGGGCTGGCTGAGGCCGTTCCCGAGTACCTGCGCACTCACCCGGTGACCAGCAACCGCATCAGCGACAGTCGCGCACGCGCCGATCAGTACGAGGGAGACTACCGCAGCGACTCCCAGGAGTTCCGGCTGATTCGGGCTCGTATCCAGGCACTCCAGGACCCCTCGCGCACGATCAGTCTTCACGAACGGCGAAATGACGGTGAGCCCCCCACGCCGGAACAACTCTATGGCTATGCCCTTGCCCGGAACGAGCGCGGGCAGCGAGACCGGGCGCTGGCGGCCCTGGAGCGGATCGACACCTCGGACAACGAGAGTCTGGCGCTGTACGTGGAACTTGCTCGGGCGGAAGTCCATATGGAGGGCCGGAACCCGGATCACCCGCGGGCGCTCGAGACCCTGGAGCGGCTGCACGACATCTATCCCGGTTACCTGCCCGTGGCTCAGACCTACGCCAGGGCCCTGAAAGACGCCGGCCACCATCACCAGGCCATTCAGGTGCTCGACCGACTGCTGGAAGCGGATCACCCGCCCCCGGAACTGCTGCGCCTGCGGGCCGATGCCGCCGCTCGCGCCAATCGCCAGGTGATCAGCCACGAGAGCATGGCAGAATATTATTTTCATCATGGACAGTACCGGGAGGCGGTCAGACAGCTGGATCGCGCCCTGGCGTCACCGGACCTCACCCCGCACCTGGAGGCCCGGGTACGCAGCAAAAGGGACATTGCCATGCGTTTTACGGACGACCGATAGACCACTTCAGCATATCCTGATATTCGACATTTCGCATATAACTAAAAAACACTTGTAAAAAAGATTTAGTTAGGTACGCTGTGAATTGTGATCCGTCAAAGCAATCTGAATCGCAGATTGGCACGCCGCTTGAAGGGCTTGCCACACCATGAGATCGAGTGATCGATCCAACCCCGAATCCTCAGGGATGGGTTAACGGGCCAGGCAAGGCCCCGCATTGAAATAACTGGAGGAGACCACATGAACAGCAAGCGTCGAGTGTTTCTCAAGGGCACCCTGGCGGCAGGCACCGTGGGGGTGGCCGTAGGCGCCGGCCTGCTCACACCCAGCACCGTACTGGCCAGTGCCCGGGAGGGTTTCGAGGCGGGATCAATCAGCGATGCGCTGCAATCCGTGATGGGGTCGGACAGCCACGACTCGGGTGACATCACCATCAGCGCTCCGGAACTGGCAGAAAACGGTGCCGTCGTTCCCATCACTGTGGAATCCAGCCTCACCGGCGTGACGGACATCGCCATCCTGGCGGCCGCCAACAACACCCCGCTGACCTCCAGCTACAAGTTGGGCGAGGGCACCAAGGCCTACGTGGCTACCCGCATCAAGATGGGCGAGAGCTCGGACATTGTTGCCGTGCTCAAGTCCAACGGGCAGCTGTACAGCAGCTCGCGGGAAGTCAAGGTCACCATCGGCGGTTGCGGCGGCTGATCCACCAGACCGCGCACCCCCAGGCCCAAACCAGGAGAACCTGCCATGTCCAGCATTCGCGTACGCGCTCAGCTCAGTGACGGTGTAACCAATGTCCGCGCCCTGATCAGTCATCCCATGGAGACCGGTCAGAGAACCGACAGCGGCGGTAACACCATTCCTGCCCATTACATCACCGAGGTCAAAGCCAGTTTGGGGGATCGCGAGATCCTCACCGCTAACTGGGGCCCGGCCATCTCCCGCAATCCCTATCTGTCCTTCCAGTTCGAGGGTGCCTCCTCCGGCGACACCCTGGATATCTCCTGGGTGGACAACAACGGGGAATCGGACAGCACTCAGGTGCGGATCAGCTAACCGTCACAAGATCATGAGACCGGGCGCCCCGCAGGCTTCGCGGGCCGTCCGATCACAGGTTAGTCCGATCACAAGTCTTGCAGTACGTCGCGCCATTCGTTCCCACGGGAACGGCCACCAGGAGGAGCGATCCGACCATCCAGAGCGTTGGCGGATCACGGCAGGAACACAACATAATCATACCTGCCATTTGAGCAAGCCCGGTTTTCGCCGGGCTTTTCTTTGCATGGGAAAGACGCCGGACAACGGCGCATCATGTCTGGAGGAAGCTAGATGAATCTGTCCCGCCGAGAATTTCTGCAGATCCTCGCCGCCGCCGGTGTGGCCGGTTTCTCACTGCCCGCCTGTGCCCGCCTCGGGGCTGCCAGCAAGAATCCCGGTGATCCTTATGAGTTGCCTCCCAAGGGCAATGTCTCGATCCTGCATTACACCGACTGCCACGGCCAGTTGCTGCCCGTGTATTTCCGTGAGCCCCATGTCAACCTGGGAGTGGCCGACATGAATGGCCGCCCACCGCACCTGGTGGGCAAGAACCTGCTGGAGCACTATGGCATTGACCATCCCGGCCTGCTCTCCCATGCCTATACCTACCTGGACTACGTGAAACTCGCGGAACACTACGGCCGCGTGGGGGGCTTTGCCCATCTGGCCACACTGGTGAAGAAGATCCGAGATCAGCGTCCGGGCGCCCTGCTCCTGGACGGGGGCGACACCTGGGGTGGCGGTTCGGGCACGGGCCTGTGGACCAACGCACAGGACATGGTGGATGCACAGCTGAAACTGGGCGTGGACATCATGACCGGCCATTGGGAGTACACCTTCGGTGCCGACCGGGTGCGTGAGATCCTGGAAAACGACTTCGCCGGTCACATCGAATTCCTGGCCCAGAACGTGGTGGACGTGGACTGGGGCGACCGCATCTTCAAGCCGTATACCATCCGCGAGATGAATGGCGTCAACGTGGCCGTGATCGGCCAGGCCTTCCCCTACACCCCCATCGCCAACCCGCGCCACATGATCCCCGAATGGTCCTTCGGCATCCGCCAGCGGGAGATGCAGGATACCGTGAACGATGCCCGGGCCGAGGGGGCGGAAGTGGTGATCCTGCTGTCCCACAACGGCATGGACGTGGACATCAAGCTGGCCCAGGTGGTGGACGGTATCGACGCCATCATGGGCGGGCATACCCACGACGCGGTCCCTGCCCCGTTGGAGGTGAAGGGGCCGGAGGGTGGCATCTGCCTGGTCACCAACGGGGGTTCCAACGGCAAGTTCCTGGGCGTGCTGGATCTGAACTTCCGGGATGGCCGCATTCGCGATTACCAGTACCGGCTGCTGCCGGTGTTTGCCAACCTGATCGAGCCGGACCCGGACATGGCCCGCTACATTGAACAGGTGCGCGACCAGGAGGTCACCTTTGATGGCCAGACCTTCAACATGAAGGACAGGCTCTCGGAAGAGTTGGCGGTGAGCGAGGACCTGCTCTACCGGCGCGGCAATTTCAACGGCACCTTCGATCAGCTCATCTGCGATGCCCTGATGGAGCAGGTGGATGCCGAGATCGCCTTCTCCCCGGGCTTCCGCTGGGGCACCACGGTGCTGCCGGGCATGCCCATCACCTTCGAGCACATCATGGACCAGACCGGCCTCACCTATCCGGCAGTGACCCGCAATGAGATGAGCGGCGCCATGATCAAGGAGATCCTGGAGGACGTGGCCGACAACCTCTACAACGCGGATCCCTTCTACCAGCAGGGGGGCGACATGGTGCGGGTGGGTGGCCTGAAATACAGCATCGACCCCACCCGCTCCATTGGCGAGCGCATTGCCGACATGGAACTGAACGGCAAGCCCATCGACCCCAACCAGAATTACGTGGTGGCCGGCTGGGCCAGCGTGCAGGAGCAGCCTGCAGGCGACACCGGTCGCAAGATCTGGGATGTGGTGACCGACCACCTGCGCGACCACGAGACGGTGTCCATCAGCGAACTGAACGAGCCGAAGCTGCGGGGAGTCGAGGGTAACCCGGGGCTTTCGTCAGTTTGAATGCAGGGAGTGGGGTGAGGGGCGAGCCCCCTCACCCTATCGGTCTGCCACCACCCGGTTACGCCCATTCTCCTTCGCCCTGTACATGGCCGCGTCTGCCCGCTGTATCAGGGAGTCCACATCCTCCGTTGCTCGCCATTCGGCTGCGCCAATGCTGGTACTGGGCCTGAAATCATCACCCAGAGGTTGCAACTCCCGGGTCCGCGCCCGCAAACGCTCACCCACCTTCATGGCCACGTCCAACGAGGTGTCGAACATGTACAGACCGAACTCCTCACCACCCAGACGCCCCGGCAGATCCGACACCCGCACCAGGGCGCGCAGCAAATCGGCAAAGGCCACGAGCACCCGATCTCCCGCTGCGTGACCGTAGGTATCGTTCACCCGCTTGAAGTGATCCAGATCGATCATCAGGATGGACAATCGATGCTGCCGGCTCCTGGCCTGGGCCACACCGGACTCAAGTCGCTCCAGAAAATGGCGACGATTTGCCAGGCGGGTGAGCCCGTCGGTACGGGCCAGTTCCTCGTTCAAGGCATTCACCCGGGCCAGATCCCGGTTGGCCCGCCTCAGGTCACGCACCAGCCGGGACATGTCCAGGGTGAGGTTGCCCATACGGGCTACCACTTCATGATCGTCAGACTCGGCCACTTCGCCTATCAGCAGGGTGTGCCCATCCAGGGGATAGGCGTGAAACAGGCAACGCTCCCCCTCCGCCGCCGCGCGAAACACCCGGGCCACGGTCTTTTTCTGTGCCTCACCGGGCTCAATGTCCACGGGCCCATCTTCGTCACTGAAAAAATGGGCAATTGGCTCTCCGCGCACATCCGCAAAACCCGCATAACGAGACCTGAAGGCGCCATTGGCGCAGATGATCCGGCCGTCCCGTCCCACCTCCAGCACCAGCAAACGTCCCGAATTCACCACGTAGTCGTACAAGGCTCCGACCAGATCGGGCCCTGGCGGCGTATCGCGGGTACCCGGTCTCAAGCGGGGTCACCCAGGCTTCGGGCCCAGGCCACCGCGGCCGTGGCACTCTCAAGATGCAGATCCGCGTTGACCGACTGCACCAGCCAGGGAGCGTCCTGAAAGGCCTGGCCACCGACCACGATGGGGGTGGCATCATCCGGCCCCAGGGCCGCCCGCAAACTGGCCACGGTGGCCCGGGCCTCGGCCACATTACCCACCAGCGTGACCGACAAGGCCACGAAACGAGGGCGTTCATCCAGCACCGTGGCCACCAGGGTTTCGGGAGGCGTATCGGCGGTAAGCAAGGTGATATCCCAACCATCCAGTTCCAGGCTCACGGCCAGCATCCAGGAACCCATCTCGTGGAACTCGTTGGACACGGGAGACACCAGCCCGCGACCCCGGTCGCTCTCGGGAAACGGTTGGTCGTAATAAAGTGCTGCCAGCACTCGATAGACCATGGCCGTGGTCTGGTGCTCCATGGTCACCGACAATTGACCGGCCTCCCAGCGGGCCCCCACATCCACCATGGCCGGATAGAACAGGTTTTGCAGCAGCGATTCATAGGGCATTCCATCCAGCAACAGGCCATGGCAGCGATCGATCACGCCCGTCGTATCTCCCTGGATAAGGTGGTCGACGATGTACTGATAGTCTTCCTCCCAGCAAGGCTGTACGGACACCCGCCGTGTGCGGTACTGGTGCGCGGCCTCGATGAGCTCATCATGGTGCTGCACCATCCACTCATAAATGGGCAGGATCGCCTCGGCCTCCCGCGCGGGCAGGATCTCGGTGATCACGTCCCCCCAGGTTTTCCACTCGTGGAGAAAGAACTCGAAGGACACGCCCTGATTATGATACGTGGCATATACCCAGGCCAGGGCCTGCTCCAGCAGCCGAGCGTCGTTCCCCGCCATGACCTCGCCCATGAAGGCGGCATGGTGGCGACGGGTGCTATCCATCAGCCTTGGCGAATGACTGCCCAGCCATTCCCCTAGCCGGGAATCCTGCCCCATCCGAAAGGCCACGGCATTGACCAGTTGGCCACGGCGCGCACGAAAGGCCTCCGCCGCGACTTCCTCTACCGGCAAGGGGGGATGCGTTGTTTTTGGATGTGTTGGCACGATGGACTGGGGTGGTCTTGAGACAAGGTCCAGATTACATCATTGTGACGCCGCCAGGCATTGTCGGGAATCACGTCCGGGCAGCTTGCCCTGTATGTCAAATCTCATCACCCTGCCATATCTCTGGCTATATCTTGTAAAAGGCAGCGGTGAAGTCGTTGTCCAGATAGTCTTCGAGGATCTCCACTCGTGCCCCCAGCGCCTCCCCGTGTGCCCGAATCTCCTCCGGCAGATAGTAGTTGAAGCGTGATGGCCCCGGCTGGCCCTTGAGAAGATTGAATACAAAGGCCTGCCGCGTGGCACCGTAGCAGTGCTGAATGAAGCGCCCCGTTTCATCCCGGGTGAGATTGTTCATGGCGCCGCTGCATAGATAGAAGTCTGCCTTGGGCAGGGGGTCCTTTAGTACATCCATCAACCATATCTGGCATCCCGTGCGCTCACGGGCTGTCTGGATCATGGGCTCGCACACCTCCAGACCAACATACCCGGCGGGTGGGCCACGGTGCTCACACAAAAAGTTATAGAGGTCTCCGAACCCACAACCGGCATCCACCAGGGTTGTGCTACTGAGGTCCTCGGGCAGGCAGCGGGCCAATGCAACAAACCGCGCCGTCTGAGTGTAGGCCGAGCGCCAGTGCAGCCCCTGTGGCGTCGCCCCGTGGTCCGCCATGGCACGGCGGTAGAAGGCCTCGTTATCGACTCTGGGCATGGGACACGACCCTTGGGGATGGGGTGGGATCAACATAGTCCCCAAGGTCTCCAGGGTCAATGCACCTGACTTACGCCAACTCACGCGCCGGCCTTTGCCGATGTGACACCACCCTTTGTGCGCATGTGCTGTTTTGATACGCCTGCGGCCTGGGCAACCGCCCCGGAGACATCGTGACATCAGGCCCATAAGTGACTGTTCATGATGACATTCACAACGCAATAACTCAGTTGGCACATCTCCTGCTTAGCCTTGGTTGTCATTTCACCAACCCAATGGGAGCAATCAATGACATTACGCAAGACAGCCTTGACCCTGGCCATCACTTCCCTCTTCGCTCTCGGTGGCACGGCTGCTGCTCAAGGCTTCGGCGATGATGCTGGCGGCGCCCCGCCGGATGCCCAGCAAGGCACCCCTCCTGATGCCGGCGGCGCAGCCGCCCCTGGCGCCGCCCCCGAACCCACGGTGGAGCTCACCGACCAGGTGATCGACGACTTTGTGGATGTCTTCGTGGAAGTCCAGAAGATTGAGGAAGACTTTGCCCAGCAGCTGGATGCCGCCGAAGACCAGGCAGCAGCACAGGCCATCCATCAGGAAGCTCAGGAAAAGATGGTTGAGGCCGTCGAGGCCAATGGCATGAACGTGGAGGAATACAACGAAGTGGCCATGGCCCTGCAGGGTGACCCCGAGCGCCTTGAAGAGGTGATCGAGCGTACCCAGGATCGCCTGTAACGCAGCAGATCATTAAGCCTACCCCGGCCGGCCCGGCGCTGGCCGGGATCCTGGTCAATCCCGATAGGAGTGGCACCATGAAACACGTGAAGAAAACCCTGGGCGTGCTCGCCGCCGTCCCGCTGGCCCTGCTGGTGGGCTGTGGCGACCCGGGCCCGGAGATGGACGAGCCCTTCGAGCCGGCCGATCAGCCAGACATGGAGCAACAGGAGGGCATGGGTGCACCGCCGGATGATGGCATGGGCGCACCGCCTCCGGATGACGGCATGGGCGCACCGCCCGCCGATGACGGGATGGGAGCCCCGCCGCCGGATGATGGAATGGGCGCTCCCCCCCCGGACGATGGGATGGGTGCACCGCCCGAAAGTGACATGGACATGGAAGCCCCCGAGGGTGAAGATCTGGACCGCTGAGTCCGTTTCATCCCACGGCAGGTCCCGCCCGAAGGCGGGGCCTGCGCTTTTCAAGGCAGGCCGCTAGACCAGCAGCCAGGCCAGATAGGCCAGGTAAGCCCCCAACAGGAGCACCCCGAAGAGACGCCCCATGTCACGCCGCCAGGCGAAGACCATCCAGACCACCAGCGCGAACAGCAGCATCACCGACAGATCCACGTAGGAAATGCCGCCGGCCCCCAGCGGGATGATGGTGGCGGTGATGCCCAGCACCGCCAGCACGTTGAAGACGTTGGAACCGATGATGTTGCCCAGCACCATGCCGGTTTCACGCTTGAAGGCAGCCGCCACGGTGGTGGCCAGTTCCGGCAAACTGGTGCCCACGGAGACCAGGGTCAGACCGATTACCGCCTCGCTCACCCCCAGGGCCCGACCAATGGTGATGGCGCCACTCAAGAAGGCCTCGGAACCCACGTATAGACAGCCCGTCCCGAAGACCACGAAGAGGGCCGCCCGACCCACGGTAATCCCCGCATAGGCCCCCACCTCTTCCGCCACCTGATGGCCCGCCATCTGACGCCGGGCCAGATGCACCTGCCAGGCCACGAAGGCCACCAGCAGAAGCAGCAGCGCCATGCCCTCAATACGGGTGATCATGCCGTTGTAGAGCAGAATGAACGGCAAGGCCACGGCGCCCACCATCACCGGCAGTTCCCTTTTGAAGGTCTCCTGTTCACAGCGCACCGGGTAGAGCAGTGCCGCCGCAGCCAGCACCAGACCCAGATTGGCAATATTTGACCCCACCACGTTGCCCACGGCGATGGCCGACTGCCCCTGAAGGGCCGCCATGATACTGACCACCAGCTCGGGGCTGCTGGTGGCAAAGGCCACCACCGTCAGTCCGATCAGGAGGGGGGAAACCCCCGTGCGCAGGGCGATGGCGCTGCTGCCGGCCACCAGGCGATCGGCGCCGTAGGTCAACAGGGCCACGCCCAGCAACAGCAAGAAAAGCGCAAGCAACATGATGCGAATCTTCCGGATCAGGATGGGGGCCGGAGTATCGCACAGACCGCCAGGGCGTGAGGGTCAGAGCTCCTGCTCCACCCGATTGCGGCCGGCCTCCTTGGCGCGGAACAGGGCGATGTCGGCGCGCTTGAGGATATCGTTGGGATCCTCGCCCACACGCAGGCAGGTATAGCCAAAGCTGGCGGAGAGGCTCAGGGACTCATCCTCCCCCACGGTGATGCCACCTATCTCCTGACGCACCCGGTCAATCACTGCCCCGGCCTCGGCGAGGCTGGTCTGCGGCAACACCAGCAGGAACTCCTCGCCACCCCAGCGACCATACACGTCATACCGGCGCACGCCCTGGCGCACCGCGCCAGCGATCTCGCACAGCGCCGTGTCACCCACTTCATGGCCGAATCGGTCATTGATGCGCTTGAAATGGTCCACGTCCATCAGGCACAGGACCAGGGGGGTGTGCTTGCGCTCGGCCCGTTGAATCTCGTCCTTGAGACGTTCCATGAGAAACCGGCGGTTGGCCAGGCCGGTCAGCGGGTCCTGGTTGGCGGCTTCCCGCAGGCTTTCGGTGACTTCCCAAAGGTTCTTCTGATACTGATCCGAGATGCGCGCCAGCTTATGCATGCGCCGCAATTGCCTGTCGCAACGATCGGCCAGGCTCTGGGTGTGGTTGCGCTCCAGCAGATGATAGCCATCGCTGATACGCATCAGCCGCTCCAGGCGCTGATCCTGGGCCAGTGCGTAGTCCCGCAGCTGTGCCAGGGCCTCATGAAGCGGATGACCCTGGAGGTCCGGATCCTCCAGCAGGGCCTGTACCTGCTCGAGGATTTCCGGGCCGGCCTGCGGTGGTCGCGTCTTAGTCATCCTCATCCGGGGTGGGCACGATATGGAACGGAAAGGTGTAATCCTCACGGAATTCCTCTGCCATCTCCATCACGCGCTCGTTGCGCGGGTCATAGAGCCAGTTCACTTCCACCTTCCGGCCCTGCCCGTGGGCTTCCTCCAGCAGATCCAGGATATCCATCATGGCCTTGACGCTGCTCGTGTTCATGTAGATCAGCAACAGCTGCAGGGTCAGCGGGCCGTTATCCCCGGCGAGATAGGCCTCGATCCAGGCGAACACCTGGCCGAAGAACTCGAAGGAGTTTTCCGGGTAGGAATTGCCCTTCATGCACAACTCCCCCCTCCCCCAATGGCTGGAGATGGACGGCGTCGACTGGGTTTCCGGGACATCCAGATCGCTGATGGCTGACTGCATGGCTGCCTGGTCTTGTCGTCGTTGTAGGGTCATATCACCGCCCGCAGACTGAAAAACACCCGTTGATCCCCTTCAAGGGTGGAAAGTCGCGCACTCAAGGGTTCCACCGACTTGCGAGCCACATCGGTCAGGCCCAGCCCGGCGCCCGAGAGCGCACCCGGCTCGCGGGGCTTGCGCAGCTGGGCCTTGTAGGCGGCCTTGAGCTCGGCCTTGTCCAGGGCCGCCAGGGATTGCACCCGTTCCATGAGCGTCTGGCCGTGCTCTGGCTCAACCAGGTTACCGGCCATGATCACATACCGCCCCTGGTCATCACGCGCCACCACAACCGTTGCCGTGCCATCCCGGTCGCTGTAACCCATGCGGCTCACATAGTGGCGGATGTTCTGGGTCAGTTCGATATAGATGGCGAACACATCCATGGCCGCACCGGGTCCGGCGCGATCCGCCTCCAGGTAGTTCCTCAGGGCATTACCGATCTCCTCAATCAGGCTGCGGGAGATGGGGCCATTGAAGCACAACAGGATCTGGTCCCGATTGAACTGACTGCGCAGACCGTACAGGTCGATGCTGGACATGGATGCAGTGGATCCTCAAGGGTCATGAGGGTGATGATATGACGGTTTCGCTCGTTGGGGCACCCCCTGCCCCCAGGCGGAAGGCCAGCACGGTGACATCATCCCGCTGTTCGTACTCCCCCCGGTAATCCTCCAGGGCCCGCTCCAGGGCCGCAGCCTGATCCGGCATGGGCCGCCGGGCATGGGCCAGTATCAGGGCCTTGAACTGGGTCTGCCCCAGACCGTAGCCGGCTTCACCCCCTGCCTGATCCAGGTAACCATCCGTCACCAGGTAATAGGTGCTGGCGTAATCCAGGGGCAGCTCGGTGTCCTGGTACTGGCCCACGCGCCGGTCCCCCAGCGCCCGTCTGCCACCCTTGACCGTTTCCACCCGGTTACCGTCGCTACGGTAAAGGCTGATCCGGGCACCCGCATAGCGCAGCACCCCCCGTTCCAGATCCACATTAGCCAGTCCCACGTCCATATGGGTGGTCACCTCCCGCTGGGAATCCGCATCCTGCATCATTTCACGTATGGTGGCGTCGGCATGGGAGAGCACGGCGGCCGGGGAATCCACACCCAGATGATTCACCGCCTGATCCAGGGCGCTTCGGGCCAGCATGGTCATCAGGGCGCCGGGCACCCCGTGGCCGGCACAGTCCACCACGCCCACCAGGTAGCGGTCCCGCTGGTCGTGATGAAACACGTAGAAATCGCCACCCACCACATCCCGTGGGCGCCAGAGCACGAAATGATGGGGACCAAAACGGTCCCGCAGGCGGGCATCGGGCAGGATGGCCCTCTGGATGAGGCTGGCTGAATCGATGGATTCGCGAATCTGACGCTGGGCGGCGGCCATCTCCAGATTGCTCTGCCGCAGGCGCGCGGTTCGCTCCTCGACCCTCTCCTCCAGTTCCTTGGTATGGTTCTGTACCCGCTGTGCCATGATGGCAAAGGCACGACTCAAGTCCCCCAGTTCATCTCGCCCGGCCTGCGGCAACGACACCTGATAATCTCCCTGGGCGATGGCACCGGCGGATTGCCGCAGATCCCGGATGGGTCTGAGCAGCAGACGATCCACCGCCAGGCCAAACCCCAGCAGCATGATCACCAGGATGAAGGCGACGGCCAGCATGCCGCCACGCAGCCAGGCCCCCTCCATCACCGGCGCCAGCCCCAGATCCACGGCGGTGACCACGTGCCATTTCAGTTCCGGCGCATAGGCCAGGGCCAGAAGTTGCTCGCGCCCGTCCAGGTTCACGGCGAGCAACGGCACCTGATCCGGTGTGGCCTTAGCCATCGCCATGGCCCGCTCCAGCCGGTCACGGTCTTCAGAGCCGGAGAATTGTCCGGCCAGGGTGATGATCGCCTGCCCCTCCCCCGGGGAACCGGTGGTGGAACCAAAACTGATCAGTTCCGGGTCAGGGTGGGCCTGAATGGCGCCATTACGGTCCAGGATCATGGGCGTGACGCCCTCGGGATGATCGTGGATGAACTCCGCCAGAAAACCGCTCAGATCCAGGCCTGTGCCGGCCAGACCCATGCGTTGTTCGCCCTCCTGCACCAGCACGTTGATCCACACCCGGGTGGTGCCCAGCTGTACGTCCGGATTGACGTTGATGTTGTAGTCCGCCTCCTGGTCCAGGGTATTGAAGAACCACGCATCGTCCGGGTTATCAGGATCGAGGGTGTAGCGGGGCTTGTCGCTGAAAGCCTCGCCGGCGTCATTGAAGTAGTAGTGGCCACTCTGCGCGCTGACCAGAAAGTAGGACTGATCCCGAAAATCCCGTCGGTACCCTTCCGCCTCGGCAAAGAACAGGTCACGCTTGTCCGGATCATCCTTGTCCAGCAGCCATCGGCGGGTCACATGGGAGTCGGCCAGGCGCATGGACAGGGCCAGTTCCCGGGAGACGGGGGCAAGGATCTGTTCCCGATTGAGCCGGGTGAAGTTCTCGGCGAAGGCCTCGCCGAAGTACGCACGCACCCCCTCCAGGACACTCCAGCCGACCAAGCCCGCCGGCACCATGGCAATGACGCAGGCCAGCCCCAGGGCCAGCATGGACTTGGCCCTCAGTCCCAGACTGTTGATGCGCATTGCCGTGCTGCCTCACTGTATTCCCTATCAGCGGGCATCATACCCCCCGCACCCGCGACGGACCAGCCAACCGGACCCTCAACCCTGCATGGATCAACAAGGATCAACGGAGGCGCATCCGTGCATAATGAGGGGATGAACAACGCCTTCACCAACCGACTGAACAAGAACCTGCGCCACTGGAGCAAATGGGCCCGCCGGCGCGGGATCGAGTGTTTCCGTGTCTACGACCGCGACATCCCTGAATGCCCCGTGGCCATCGACGTGTACGCGGGAGTGCCCCATGTGCATGTGTACGAGACCCGCTGGGAGGCGGATGATGCCGAATATGGCGCCTGGTTGAGGCAGGTACGCGATCAGGTAGCCGAGACCTTTCAGGTGGACCCGACAAGGCTCGCCATGAAGGTGCGACGGCGCCAGAAGGGCCAGGCCCAGTACGAAAAGACCGGGCTCGAAGGCCAGGAGATGATCGTCCACGAGGACGGCCTGGCCTTCTCGGTGAACCTGCATGCCTACCTGGACACCGGCCTGTTCCTGGATCATCGACAGACGCGGGCCATGGTGCGCGAACGCAGCCGGGGCAGGCGGTTTCTGAACCTCTTTGCCTACACCGGCAGTTTCACCGTGCATGCCGCCGCTGGCGGCGCCAGTGAAAGCCTGAGCCTGGACATGTCCCGCACCTACCAGGACTGGTCACGGCGCAACCTGGAACTCAACCACATCGACCCCACCCAACATCGCCTGGAGCAGGTGGACGTGATGCAGTGGATGGAAGCGGCGCCGACCCTGGGGCCACGCTATGACCTGATCGTGCTGGACCCACCCTCGTTCTCCAACTCCAAGCGCATGGACGCCACCCTGGACGTGCAGCGGGATCATCCCTGGATGATCAACCGCTGCCTGGGCCTGCTCAGCCCAGGCGGCGAGCTGTTCTTCTCCAACAACCGCCGGGGTTTTCGGCTTTACGAGGACGAACTGGCCCCCTGCGAGGCCCGGGAGATCACGGCCCAGACCGTGCCGGAGGATTTTCGGCGCAGCCGCCCGCATCGTTGCTGGCTGATCACCCGCCCCAGCGCCTGAGGGGCGCGCCTACCGACGCCGCCCCGTCAGTGAGCCCAGCAGGCCCCGGACGATCTGACGACCGAGCTGGGTGCCGATGGCCCGGGCGGTGCTCTTGGCGGTGGCGGTCACCAGGCTGTCACCCCGCCGGGCCGGGGCCCGACCCTGGCGACGCGTCTGGGCGGCCCGCTGCGTACTGGCCTCCACCGTGGCGTCGCTCAGGGCCGCCTTGGCCTGTTGTTCCAGGATCTGATAGGCCGACTCGCGGTCCACCGGTGTGTCATAGGCCCCTGCCAGGGGGGACTGCTGGATCAGGCTGCGACGCTCCGCATCACTGAGCGGCCCCATCCGGCTGGCCGGCGGGCGGATCAGGGTACGTTCCACCGGTGTGGGCTGGCCCTGCTCATCCAGCACCGACACCAGGGCCGATCCGGTACTGAGCTCCATGATCACCTGCTCCGTGTTCAGCTTGGGGTTGGCCCGGAAGGTTTGCGCCGCCGTGCGCACGGCCCGCTGATCCCGCGGCGTGAAGGCCCGCAGGGCATGCTGGATGCGATTGCCCAGCTGCCCCAGCACCGGCTCGGGCAGATCCAGCGGGCTCTGGGTGACAAAGTACACCCCAACCCCCTTGGAGCGGATCAGCCGCACCACCTGCTCGATGCGATCGGTGAGCGAGCGGGGGGCATCCTTGAACAGCAGATGCGCCTCGTCGAAGAACATCACGAAGCGGGGCTTGTCCGCATCCCCCACCTCCGGCAGTTGCTCGAACAATTCCGAGAGCAGCCAGAGCAGCAGCGTGGAATACACCAGAGGGCTGCTGCGATACAGGCGCTCGGCGTGCAGGATGTTGACCACGCCCCGCCCCTGCTCATCGGTTTGCAGGAAGTCCTCCAGGGTCACCGCCGGCTCGCCGAAAAAGCCGTCCGCCCCCTGGGATTCCAGATTCAGCAGGGCCCGCTGAATGGCACCGATGCTGGCCGGGGCGATATTGCCGTAATCGCGGGAGAGCGCCTGTCGCTGTTCGCCCACCCAGCCCACCATGGCCCGCAGATCCTTCAGGTCCAGCAGCAGCCAGCCCTTGTCGTCGGCCACCCGAAACACCAGTTGCATCAGACCGCTCTGGGTCTCGTTCAGGTTCATCAGGCGGGACAGCAGGGTCGGCCCCAGGTCCGCCACGGTCAGGCGCAGGGGGTGACCGTGCTCGCCAAACACATCCCAGAAGACCGTGGGCGCTCCGTGCATCTCCAACTCGTCCAGGCCCACCTGGGCCGCCCGCTCCCGCACCCGGTCGCTGAGTTCACCCGGGGCGGCGATCCCGGAGAAATCCCCCTTGATGTCCGGCACGAACACCGGCACGCCCAGGTCCGAGAAGGACTGGGCCAGGGTCTGCAGGGTGATGGTCTTGCCGGTGCCGGTGGCACCGGCGATCAATCCATGACGGTTGGCCATGCGCGGGGTGATGGCCACGGGGCGGCCATCGGCCGCGCCAATCAACAGCGGGTGAGCATTCACACATCGTCTCCTTGATCATGTTGCACGTAGATGAGGTCATCCACATCGAAACCCAGTTCCCGGGCCTGTTCCACCAGTGAGTCCACGATCTCCTCGTCCAGGTCCGGCGAGCGGGCCAGGATCCACAGGTAGGAACGGGTCGGGCCGCTCACCATGGCGTACTGGTAGTCCTCATCGTCCAGGGCGATGAGGTTGTAGCCACCGTAAAACGGCCCGAAGAACGACACCTTCAAGCGGCCCACGTTGGGTGATTCGATGAACCGGGCCACACCTCGGGCCTCACGCCATTCCTCCTTGTCCGGATGATAACCCCGGTTGACCACCCGGATGGAACCATCGTCCCGCAACTCATAATGGGCGGTCACGTTGGTGAGATCCCGTTCAAACGAGTGATCCAGACGCGCAATGGAATACCAGGTCCCCAGATAGCGCTCCGGCTCCAGGTTCTGGACGGGTTTCACGCCATCGGGGATGCCGGTGCAGCCGGTCAGCACCAAGAATAGGGCCAGGGCGGGCAACAGCCAATAGGGGGAACGCACGAAAAGCCGGGGCATCAATCAACCTCCTGATGAGAGCCTAAGGCTCAAACAACAACCGATATGGGTGCGCATCGAACAAGGCCTCGATCCGATCGATGCGCCCTCCCTCCACGTGCACCCACTGCACCAGATCCACGGCCATTTTCTCCGATAACTGCACATGAAACACCAGAAAATGACACACGTCCGGCCCGTCCACGAAAGCGCGGCGAACCTCGATACGCTGCACGATGCTGCCACTGAGCGACATGTGCGCAACGAACGCATCGGCATCGGAAAACCGCGAGATGGGGCTCTTGTAGACAAAGTCCTCGTTCGACAGCAAGGCGCGGGCGGTGTCGTAGTCATGGGCCTCAATGGCCCCAAGATACTGCATCGCCAGGGTCTGGGGATCACTCATCGCAGGTCCTTATGGGGTCACGGCGTCTACTCACCGCCGGGCTGGTGTACCCGACCGCTCAAGCCACCTGCCGGAACATGGGCTCCGGGGCTGGCCGATCCACTGCGGCGAACACCTCTGCCAGGCGGTCACGGGCCTCACCGGGTTCCAGGCGAGCCGATTCCCCGCCCCGTGCGGCTTCATCGCGGCGCTCAGCCATCTCTTCCTGGCGTTCGGCGGCCAGTTCGCGGCGTGCTTCGGCCTCCATCATTCTTGCCTGGGAGGCCACACGGTAATCCTGGGGGGAGGGGTCGACGGGCGCCATGGCCGCACTGAACACCACCCGCGCCTTGGCAATGGCCTCTTCCGGGTCGGCCGGCCGCGAGGTATCGATGGAGACCTCGCCGCCCACCGCATAACGGCGACCATCGGGGCCCATCTCATAGTCATAGCTGGGGGCCGCCGTCACATATTGGCCGCCGGCAGCCACATGGGCCTGCTCGTGGGCACGCACGGCACGATCCCTCTGCTGCAACTCGCGTACTACCCGTTCCTCCTCGGGGGTGAGTTCCAGCGGGTTGCGATCGGCCTCGGGACCCGCCTGCTCCCCCTCCTCTGCCTCATCCACGGGCGCGAGCGCGTCCCCCTCCTCCAGCTCGGTGTCTGAAGGCGGCAACTCACGCTGTGCATCGGGCCGGATCATGGGCCCGAATGCCGCCACAGGGGCGACGCTGCCATCAATCATCATGACCTGCCCGAGAGGGCCTCGTCAGCCAACAGTCTTTAGGACGCTAGCCCTGGCCATCAAGGGTGTCAAGGGCAGGTGACGTAGGGCCCGCATGAGGGCTGCCACGACCGATCATGCGGGTTCAACGGTGGAGGCAGCCCCAGCGGATGCGTTATAAATAGGCGCCGACTGCATCCAAGAACACCCCTACGCAGCCAAGGAGTCCAGGTTGAACCTCACACGCCAGACGCTCGCCCGTGTTCTGCTGTTACTGCTGACAGCCGTGCTCATCCTGCCCATGCCCGCGCTGGCCGACTCTCCTTCCGGAGACAGTCGCCTGGCCGATATTCTCGAGGACGACCAGGCCCGTGCGGCACTGATCGCGGAGCTGCGGCGCAGTGCGGCGGAGGCGGATGCCGTGCAGCCCGAGGAGACAGAACCCGCCGTCTCGCTGCCGGGCCGGGTGGCACAACTCACCCAATCCCTGGCCGAGGGGACCGTTGAGGAGGTGGAGGCTGCCCTGCAGTCCGGTCGCGAGGCCTGGCAACAACTCATGACGGCAGACCTCATGGATCTGACCCTGCAGGTGGGGCTGCTGGCCGGCCTCATCGCCGCCACCCTGGTCACCCTGTGGCTGCTCTCCTGGCTGGCACGATTCGCCTACCGGGGCCTGAACGGGTACGCGTTCTCCCGCACCGGCACGGTTGGCATCATCCGCCGCGGTGTGGCCATCATTTCCTCCCTGATCATCGATGTGGCCACTGTCCTGCTGGCCTGGCTGACGGGCTATGCCATTGCCCTGTTCGTACTGGGCACATCGGGCGAGATGACCGCCCAGGAAACTCTTTTCCTCAACGCCTTCCTCATCGTGGAGTTGTTGCGCGCGGCCATCCGTCTGGTCTTCTCCAAGCGCTGGCCCGGCCTGCGACCCGTGCCCCTCACCGACGAGGAGGCCGCCTACTGGACCGCCTGGACCACGCGCATGGCGGCCTTTCTGGGATATGGCCTGCTGTTCGTGGTGCCGGTCGTCAACCAGACCGTGACGCCGGAACTGGGCCGCGCCGTGGCCCTGATCATCATCTTCATGGCCTTCCTCAAGGGTGTGGCCCTGGTGATGCAGAACCGCAAGCGTGTCAAGGATCGTCTGATCACCCTGGCGGAACGGATGGAAACCGGCTTTGCCCAGATCAGCCTGAACCTGGTGGCCAAGACCTGGCACGTGATCGCCCTGGTGTATCTGGCCGCCATTCTCGGCACCGCCGTGCTCTTCCCGGAACAGGCCCTGCCCTTCATGCTGGCGGCCACCTTTCAGACCCTGATCGCCGTGGCGGCGGGCATTGGCCTGTCGGCGTTTCTCACCCGGGTGATCCTGCGTCGCATCCAGTTGCCCGAGGATACCCGGACCAAGTTCCCGCAACTGGAAGAGCGGCTGAACGCCTACATCCCCATGAGCCTTAAGATCACCCGGTTCACCATCCTGGCCATCGTGGCCGGTGTGATCCTGGATGCCTGGACCCCCTTCAGCCTGGCTGGGTGGGTGGCCTCGGACAGTGGCACCCTGATCATCGGCAAGATCGTCGCCGTGGCCTTGATCATCGCCTTTGCCATGCTGCTTTGGCTGGTGATCGCCAGCTGGATCGAATTCAAGCTCAACCCGGCTGCAGGTGACGGCGAACCCAATCCACGCACGCGCACCCTGCTGACCATTTTCCGCAATGCCATCGCCATTGCCCTGATCGTGATGACGGTGATGGTGGTTCTGGCAGAGATCGGCATCAACATCGGCCCGCTGATCGCCGGTGCCGGCGTGCTGGGCCTGGCCATCGGTTTCGGGGCCCAGAAGCTGGTCCAGGATGTGATCACCGGCGTCTTCATACAGTTGGAGAATGCGGTGAACGTGGGGGATGTGGTCACCGCCGGGGGCATGACCGGCACCGTGGAACGCCTCACCATCCGTTCCATGGGGCTCAGGGACCTCTCCGGCACCTATCACCTGATGCCCTTCTCCTCCGTGGACGCCGTTTCCAACTACATGCGCGACTTCGGCTATCACGTGGGCGAATACGGCGTGGCCTACCGGGAGGATACGGATCAGGTGATCGCCCGCCTGCGGGATGCCTTTGCGGAACTGCGCAGCATGCCGGAGGTGGCCCCCAATGTCCTGGGCGACCTGGAGGTGCACGGCGTCACCGCCCTGGCCGACAGCTCGGTGAACGTGCGGGTGCGCATCAAGACCGCACCTGGCATGCAGTGGGCCGTGGGTCGCGAGTACAACCGCCTGGTCAAGCGCCATTTCGACGCCGCCGGCATCGAGATCCCGTTCCCGCACATGACGCTGTACTTTGGCGAAGACAAGGCCGGCCAGGCACCGCCGGCCCGGATCCTGCTGGAGGAGGACGGCACCGATCACGAGGACGCCACCGCGCCACCGCGGATCTCCCGTTTCCGTTCCCGCTCCAACCCCAAGTTCAAGGGGGACTTCGACGAAGGCGAGGAATAAACAGGGTCTCGCGTTCATTCATGTGCCGTTCAGGGAACAAGGCGAATAATGGCCCCGAAGCCTGGAGAAATGATCCGGGCCAAACGACACAGCCATTCGCCTCGATGCGAGAAGGAGCACACCATGAAGACCCTGAGCAACAACGTGAGCCGCCGCCGTTTCCTGCAGTTCGGTGCCTATGGCCTGGTGGCCGTGCCCCTGGCCGGCCTGGGCTGGACCACCGCCGCGCAGGCCGGCATGGAACGTCTGGACCCGGAGTCCGATTCCGCCCAGGCCCTGGCCTACACCCATGATGCGGGCACAGTGGATCATCCCCAGTTCAAGGAGGGCAGCAACTGCCTGAACTGCATGCTCTACTCCGACCCCAATGCCAAGGAATGGGGCCCCTGCGCGGTGTTCCCGGGCAAGCATGTGGCCGCCGAAGGCTGGTGCACCGCCTGGGTGGCCCGCTGATCCGGGGATAGTGCCCTCCGCTCCCCCTCATCCCCGACCCTTCTCCTTTGAGGGGAGAAGGGCGCCAAATGAGAGGCTCCCGCCTGCGACGGGGAAGGCAGTCATGAAAATGAAAGCCCCTCTCCCGCTTGCGGGAGAGGGGTTGGGGTGAGGGCATGAAAAAACCCCAGAAATTCCTCCCCCATTGAGGAATCATGTAGACTTGCGGGCTGTCGCCCGCGTTGCCGCGCCGTCGGTCGCCGGGCTCCGTCGTCCCACAGACAGATTGAGCAGCAGATCATGGCATCGACCGAACGTCTTCTCCTGAGCGGCAACGAAGCGGTGGCCCTGGCCGCCCTGCATGCCGGTGTCAAACTGGGAACCGGTTACCCCGGCACTCCCTCCACCGAAATCCTCGAGGCCTTCGACCTGATCGGCGGCCCGGCCCAGTGGGCGCCCAATGAGAAGGTGGCCCTGGAAGTGGCCCTGGGCGTGTCCTTCGCCGGGGCGCGCAGCCTCACCACCATGAAGCACGTGGGCGTGAACGTGGCCGCCGACCCCCTGTTCACCGCCGCCTACATCGACATGACCGGCGGCCTGGTGCTCGTTTCCGCCGATGACCCGGGCATGGCGTCCAGCCAGAACGAGCAGGACAACCGCCATTACGCCCGCGCCGCCATCGTCCCCATGCTGGAACCGGCCGATGCCCAGGAGGCCTATGATTTCACCCTGGCCGCCTTTGAACTTTCCGAACGCTGGAAGGTGCCGGTGATCCTGCGCATGACCACGCGCATCTGTCATGCCAAGACCGAGGTCCGCCCCGGACCCGAGCGTCCCTCCAGTATCCAGCCCGGCTATGAACGCGACATCCCCGGCCGGGTGATGATCCCCGCCTATGCCCGGCCCGCGCACCACAAGGTGCGCGCCAAGATGGAAGAGATCGCCCAGTGGAACGAGCAGAGTGATCTCAACCGGATCTACCCGGGTGACCGCTCCCTGGGCATCATCGCCTCGGGCGTGGCCGTGATGCATGCCCGCGAGGCGGCCCCCGAGGCCACCATGCTGGCCCTGGGACTCACCTGGCCGCTGCCCATGCAGCGCATCAAGGAGTTCGTTGCCAGCGTGGATCGCTGCGTGATCATCGAGGAGGGCGACCACCTGCTGTACGAGGCCCTGAAGGTGGAAGGGCTTGACGTGGAAGGCAAGCCGGAGATGTACCGCTTCAGTGAGCTGAACGTGCCCCGGGTGCGCCGCATCCTCTCCGGCGACACCACCCCCGAGGCCAAACCACCGCGGGGCAAGCCGCCTGAGCTGTGCAAGGGCTGCTCCCACCGGGAGGTCTTCGAGGCCCTGAGCCGTATGGACTGCATCGTCGCCGGCGACATCGGCTGTTACACCCTGGGCGTGCTGCCCCCCTTCGAGGCCATGGACACCTGCGTGTGCATGGGCGCCGCCATCGGCGTGGGTCTGGGATTGCGCCACACCCTGCCCGATGACCAGGCCCGGCGCGTGGTCAGCGTGATCGGCGATTCCACCTTCGTCCATTCCGGCCTGACGGGTATCGCCGAGATGGTGTACAACCCGCCGCCGACGGGGCATGTGGTGCTCATCGTCGACAACAGCACCACCGCCATGACCGGCCGCCAGGAGCATCCCGGCACCGGGCGCAGCCTGAACCACGAACCCGCCAACAAGATGGATTTCGCCGCCGTCTGCCGCGCCATGGGCGTGAAGAACGTGGAAGTGGTGGATCCTCAAAAACCGGATGAGGACTTCGAGGGCCGCCTGCGGGCCATGATGGAAAAGGACGAGCTCTCCGTCATGATCGCCGAGCGCCCCTGCATCCTGGCGGCGCCGCTGATCCGCAAGTTCGAGAAGGCCCAGGAGGAGAAGCAGGCCCAGTGCGCCGCCGCCATGACGGACTGATCCGTCGCGACGCATCCCGGCTTTCTTCCATACTTACCCAAAGAATTCAGAGGATCAGCAATGGCTGTCACCAATATCGTACTTGCCGGCCTGGGGGGCCAGGGCGTGGTCAAGGCATCGGATCTGCTCTCCACCACCGCCTTCAATGCCGGTTTCGAGGTCAAGAAGAGCGAAGTGCATGGCATGAGTCAGCGGGGTGGCTCGGTCACCAGCGACGTGCGTTTCGGGGAGAAGGTACTGAGCCCCATGGTGCCCATGGGCGAGGCGGACTTCCTGCTGGTGTTCGAGTCCAGCCAGGTGGACATCAACCGGGGCTGGCTCAAGCCCGGTGGCGTGCTCATCGCCCCCGAGGCCATTCCCGAGGGCGCCCTGCGCAACCGCAAGAGCCTGAACGTGGCCATCCTGGGGGCCCTGTCGGTGATGCTGGACTTCGATGAGGACCAGTGGATCCGCTCCATCCATACCTGTCTTGCCGAAAAACTGCACACGGTCAACGAGCAGGCCTTTGCCCTCGGGCGTGAAGTGGGACAAAAGATGGGCCGCGCGAAAGAGACCGAGGGGGTTTAAATGCTCAAAGAACGCTGGAACGATGTGGAAGGTGGCTTCCATCCGGCCAGTGCGCCGGATTTTCTGCCCGAGGACAAACTGCGCGAGGTGCAGCTCAGACGCCTGCGGGCCGTGGTGAAGCGCGCCTACGACAACGTGGAGCTGATCCGCACGCGGATGCAGGAAAAGGACATGGCGCCCGAGGACATCAAGCAGTTGTCCGATGTCGCCCACCTGCCCTTCACCACCAAGCTGGATCTGCGCGACACCTACCCTTTTGGTCTGTTTGCCAGCCCCATGAGCGACATCGTGCGCCTGCACGCTTCCTCCGGCACCACCGGCAAGCCCATCGTGGTGGCCTACACCCGGGAGGACCTGGAGGTCTGGGCCGAGGTGATGACCCGTACCTTCGCCTCCTGCGGTCTGCACCGGGGCGATGTGGTACAAAACGCCTTCGGCTATGGCCTGTTCACCGGTGGCCTGGGTGCCCACTACGGGGCCGAGTCCCTGGGGGCCACGGTGATTCCGGTCTCCGGCGGTAACACCGAACGCCAGCTGATGGTGATGAAGGACTTCTCCGTCACCGCCATGTGCGCCACGCCCAGCTATTTCACCCACATCATCGAACGTGCCCACGACATGGGCATGGACATGCGCGACCTGCCGCTGCACACCGGCATCTTCGGGGCCGAGCCCTGGAGCGATGCCATGCGCACCCATATCGAGGAAGGTGCCGGCATCAAGGCCTACGACATCTATGGCCTGTCCGAGATCATCGGCCCCGGCGTGGCCAGTGAATGCTCGGAGCAGAACGGCCTGCATGTTTTCGAGGATCATTTCTATCCCGAGATCATCGACCCGGAAACCGGCGAGCCGCTGCCCGATGGCGAGGAAGGGGAACTGGTGCTCACCACCCTGAGCAAGCAGGCCATGCCCATCATCCGCTACCGCACCCGGGATATCACCCGCATCATCCCCGAGACCTGCCCCTGCGGACGCACCACGCGGCGCTTCCGCCGCGTGGGTCGGCGCTCCGACGACATGTTCATCATCCGCGGCGTCAACGTCTTCCCTTCCCAGGTGGAGGCCGCGCTGCTGCAGGTGGAAGGCACCCTGCCCCACTACCAGATCATCCTCACCCGCGAAAACGGGCTGGATCAGATGGCCGTGGAGGTGGAAGTCACGCCGGAGGTGTTCAGCGACAAGGTCCGGGCCCTGGAGGATGTGCGGGCCGCCCTGGCCAAGGCCATCGAGCACATCGTGGGCATCCGTGTCGGCCTGCGCCTGGTGGAACCGCGCACCATTGCCCGCAGCGAGGGCAAGGCCAAGCGGGTGATCGACAACCGTTCGCTGTAAGTCGTCACAGGAGCATCACATCCCATGAAGCTGCAACAGCTTTCCGTCTTTCTGGAAAATCGCCCGGGACACCTGGCCGAACCCCTGGAACTGCTGTCCCGACAGGGCATCAACCTGCTCAATCTCTCGCTGGCCGACACCGCCGAGTTCGGGATCCTGCGCATCATCGTGCGCGACTGGCAGAAGGCCGAACAGGTCCTCAAGGAGGCCGGCTGGGTGGTCAAGCTCACCGAGGTGGTGGCCGTGGACGTGGAAGATCGTCCCGGCGGTCTCGCCGAAGTGCTGCAGGTGGCCGGACGGGCGGACCTCAAGATCGAATACATGTACGCCTTCCCGCTGCGCCGTAATGACCGCGCTGCCTTGATCTTCCGGTTCGAACAGCCGGATCGAGCCATCGCGCAATTGAAGGGTGCCGGCATTCATCTCATCGAGGCGGAAGAACTCTTCGCCGCCGTGGAATGAACCCAGCCCCATGAAACTGCCCTTCAAGGAACATGCGCTGCGCCGTGCCCTCAACGGTGAGTTGCACGCCCGTACCTTCGAGCCCACCCAGGCGCCGGCACGGGTGTCGCACCTGGCGTTTTTGTGCGGCGAACGGGGCAGCGGCATCAACACCCGCCACCTGCACCGTCTGCTGGAGCACTTCGGTGCACCCATTCCGGAGCAGGTGGGGCAGTACCATGTGGCGAATCTCGGGGATATCCGGCTGCATTGGGAACGGCACACGGAGTTTGTCACCTATACCTTCACTCACTGCGGCCCATTCACACACCCATTCGACCATCCGGTCATCGAGCGCCTGCCGAGCAACTGGCTGGAGAACTCCCCCGGTGAGTTGATTGCCGCCGTCACACTGGCCATGGATTCCGCCGACATGCCCGAGCGCAGCCTGGATGAAATCTCCGGGTTGTTTGGTGGCAATATCCTCATCGGTTCCGAGGTGGTGGGTGGCAAGGGCCGGGCCTGGTCGGACCTGCGTATCCATTCGGATGGCTTTGCCCGGATCCTGCTGCGCAACGATAACCTCACCGATGCCCAGGCCGGGCGGCTGATCAAGCGCATCCTGGAAGTGAACGCCTATCGGGCCATGTCACTCATGGGACTGCCCATGGCCCGCAAGGCCAGCCGTTCCCTGGGCACCGCCGACCGCCGCCTGGCCGAACTGGCGGCCCGCATGACCGAACAGAACAGCCACAACTCCGGCGAAACCCAGGGGGAACTGTTGGCGGACCTCACCCACCTGGCCTCCCAGATCGAGGCCGTGGCCGCCCAGACCACCTACCGTTTCGAGGCCTCCCGGGCCTATTACCGGGTGGTGCAGCAGCGTCTTCAACAATTGCGTCAGCAGCGCATCGAGGGGCTGCAGACCTTCACGGAATTTCTCGAGGCCCGACTGGCACCGGCCGTAGCCACCTGCGAGTCTGTGGGTGACCGGCAACGGGGGCTGGCCGAGCGGGCAGCGCGCTTGACCGCCCTGCTGCGGGCCCGTGTGGAGGTGAGCCTGCAGGCCCAGAACCGCAACCTCCTGGAATCCATGGACCGTCGTGCCAGCCTGCAACTGCGGCTGCAGGACACCGTGGAGGGGCTGTCCGTGATTGCCATCAGCTACTATGGCGTGGGCCTGGTGGGTTATGCCCTCAAGGGTCTGGAGAGTCAGGGCGTGCCCATCAGCCCGGCCCTGGGGATGGGTCTGGCCACCCCGCTGGTGGTCTTCAGCGCCTGGATGTTCCTGCAGCGGGTGAAGCGACGCATCCTCGGAGACGAAAAGAGCGAACACTGAAACGCGGTTGCCGGGATAAACGTCCCGGTGGAAGGTTGACCCCCATCAACGGCGTCCACCTGGCGCACGTGGCATCATACTCGCGAAGCACGGCCCACCATGCGCGAAGGGAACCCCTTATCGGCCCAAACAGCCGGCGCATCCATCAGGGATGGATGACGATCAAGTTGCGGCTGTCACTGCCGATATACTGAGCCGGACACGAAAAATCCTGCCAAGGGTCTGGCAGCCAACGGGGAATCGCAATGCGACGCATTTCTGACCTACCGATATGGGTCCGCCTGGTAGGTGCCATGGGACTGATACTCCTGCCCGCCTGGGCCGGCATGATCCTGTGGGCCATCCACGAGCAACGCAGTACCGCCATCGAGCAGGCAGAAGGCTTCTCGTCCACCATTCACGAGATGACCATGGCAGGCCTGACCACCATGATGATCACCGGCACCACCCATCGGCGGGAGGAATTCCTCGAGCAGATCGTCGAACTCCAGAGCGTCACCGACCTTCGCGTCCTGCGCGGCGAACCGGTCTCCAGGCAGTATGGGGAGGGCACGGAACACGAACGTCCGCAGGACGCGGTGGAGCGGCGCGTACTCGAGACCGGCGAGCCCCATATCCGGCTTGCGGAAGACCGCAGTACCCTGAGGGCCGTCCTGCCGGTTTACAACGAACGTGAATACCTGGGCAAGAACTGCACCTCCTGCCATGCGCTGGCCGCCGAGGGAGACGTGCTTGGTGCCACGAGCATGCAGATCCGCCTGGATGATGTGAACACGGCCGTACAACGTTTTGGCTGGAGCATCACCCTGCTGGCCATCCTGGTGAGCATCCCGGTGCTGGTATTCCTGTTCCTGTTCGTGCGCCGTTTCGTCACGCGCCCCCTCAACGACATGACCCGGGGGCTCAAGGGTATCGCTGAAGGAGATGGTGATCTCTCCCATCGCCTGCAGGTCAAGGGCAACGATGAGATTGGTGAAGCCTCCCAGGCCTTCAACGCCATGATGGACAACTTCCGCGACCTGATCAGCCGGGTGCTGGACTCCACCGCTCATCTGGCCCGGGCCGCTTCGGACCTGGCCGCCATCACCGAGCGCACCGATGCCGGTGTGAGCCGGCAGCGCTCGGAGGTGGACCAGTTGGCCACCGCAATGAACGAGATGAATGCAACGGCCCAGGAGGTGGCCCGCAGTGCCCAGCAGGGGGCCGATGCCACCCGTGACGCCCATGGCGCAGCCATGGGGGGCAAGGACGTGGTGGCCGGCACCATGGATCGCATCGAAAAACTGGCTGAAGAGGTGCAGCGAGCCGCCGATGTCATCCGTGACCTGGACAAGGACAGTGAACAGATCGGCAAGGTGCTGGACGTCATCCGCGGAATTGCCGAACAGACCAACCTGCTGGCCCTGAACGCGGCCATCGAGGCCGCCCGCGCCGGCGAGGCCGGGCGCGGATTCGCTGTGGTGGCCGATGAGGTGCGTTCACTGGCCACCCGCACTCAGAGCTCCACCCAGGAGATTCAGGAGATGATCGAGCGCCTGCAGCAGACCAGCCAGCGCGCCGTGGTGGTGATGGAGGAGAGTCGGCAGTATGCCCAGTCCAGCCGCGACAGCGCCGCCGAGGCGGGTCACTCCCTGGATTCCATCACCCAGGCGGTGAGCACCATCAACGACGTGAATACGCAGGTGGCCAGTTCAGCCGAAGAGCAGAGCGCCGTGGCCGAGGAGATGAACCGGAACGTGACCAGCATCTCCGATGCCGCCGAGGAGAACGCTCAGGGCGCGAGGGAAACCACCCACGCCTCCGAGCAACTGTCTCGACTGGCCAATGAACTTCAGGATCTGGTGGGCCGCTTCAAGGTGTGAGAACACCACGGCCCCGTGCCCATCACCCTGGGATGGCCAGGCCATCCCAGGGTTTTTTTAATGCTCCGACATGTCCACGATGGCGGAAACGATGTCGTTCATGGTGACAAGGCCCGCCAGTTCATTATCGTTCAGCACGACAATGCGACGAATGCGCTGCAGGACCATCAGCCTCGCCACATGCTTCACCTCCATCTCCGCCGGCACGGTGATGACGGGTTTGGAGCACACGTCGTAGACATTGATGAGGTCAATGTCCCCCTCCTCCGCAACGATGGTACGCAAGATGGTGGTGTAGGTGATGATCCCATAGGCGTCATGGGCGTGTTGCTTGTCCACCACCAGGGACTTGACCCGATGGCGCTTCATTTCCTGCATGGCCTCGCGGATGGTGGCGAGCGGGGAAATCGTCGCCACGTTCTTGACCATGAGATCTTTAACCAGCATGAATAACCTCTGGGTAGTGTGAGAGGACGGCCGTGGGGCAACGGTCAGGTCTAAAGGTCATCCTTGATGCGTTCCTCAAAGCGCTCTACCTGACTCAGGTCGATACCCGCGATATGCTCCAGGGGTACCGTGAAGACCACGCCATGGGAGTGGGATTTCAATTCCAGCTCATCGCGCAGGGCCTTCATCACAGCCAGGGACAGCTTTTTCTCCAGCACGAAGACAAGCGCCGACTGACTGCCTTCATAGGTCAGCCCGAAGAAGGTCTTCTTCTCCTTGCCGCCGATACCCCGGGCATCGAGGATGGTCACGCCCCCTGCCCCCGCCTTGCGAGCCACGTCAATGGCCTTCTCTTCCAGGTTGTCGGCCAGGATGGCCACCAGTACGGCAAACTTCATGACGGTTGCTGCCTCCAGCGATTGGCGAGTTCAACGGCGATAGCATAGAGCATCACGCTGATGATCGGGAAGATCGACGCAAAGGCGATCAGACCAAAACCATCAATGAGCACATTGCGGTCCTCAATGTGGGTGGCCAGGCCTATGCCCAGGGCGGTCACCAGGGGCACGGTCACCTCCGAGGTGGTCACCCCACCCAGGTCGTAGGCCAGGGCGACAATATAGCGTGGCGCCAGCACGGTGAGCAGGATCACCACCGCGTACCCACCCATGATGTAGTAATGGATGGAGTCACCGACGATGATCCGGTGCACGCCCAGCGTGATCCCCACGGCCACACCCATGGCCACCAGCAGGCGGATGGTGTTGCCATTGAGCTTGCCCTTGCCCGCCTCCTGCGCCTTCTGACCAATGGCGATCAGGGCAGGCTCAGCCATGGTGGTGGCAAAGCCGATACTGAAGGCAAACAGATACACGAACAGGAAGCCATCCAGGGTGATCAACTGTTCCGCCATGCTGCGACCGATGGGGAACAGGCCCAGCTTCAAACCCACCACAAAGGCATAGAGGCCGAAGATGACCAGAACAAAACCGCCCATCACCTTGTGCACATGGGCGATGCCCTTGCGGATCACCAGATACTGAAAGAGCAGCACCACCGCAATGATGGGCAACACATCACGAAACATCACCAGCAGGTCCGTGAGCATGCCCAGCAACACGCTGCCCCCTACCCGGCTGACCACTTCGTCTTCCACCGCCTCGGCCAGGGGAGCTGCCCCTCGGACCATCTCCGGGTCCCCCAGGGTGTACACCACGATGCCATAGAGCTGCACGGCGATCATGGGCACCATCACCGCCAGGCCCACCAGCCCGAAGCCATGGGTGAGTGCGTTGCGTCCGCGAATGGAGACGGCAAGCCCGATGCCCAGGGCGGCGATCAGGGGTACGGTGACGATGTTGGTGGTCACGCCCCCGGAGTCGTAGGCCAGGCCGACGATCTCTTCGGGCGCGAAGAAGGTGATGATCACCACCAGCAGATAGCCGATGATCATGTACCAATGCAGGCTGTGCCCGAGGATGATGCGCACGATCCCCAGTGCCACCACCGCCCCCACGGATACCGCCACCAGCAGGCGTAGCACCAGGGCGCTGATATGGCCACCACTGATCATCTCCGCCTGACTCGCTACCGCGATCAAGGCCGGTTCGGCCACCACCGCTGCAAAGCCCAGGCAAAAACCAAAAATCATCAGCCACGCCAGGGAGCCCTTCTTGGCAAACTCGTTGGAGAGGTTCTTGCCGATGGGGAAGATCCCCATCTCCAGCCCCTGAAGGAACAGGGCCACACCCACCACCACGATCAGCAGGCCCACTGCCATGGGTAGCCAACCTTCGGGTACCTGCTGCATGACGGCAAACTGGAAGATCGCTACCACAATGATGATGGGCAGCAGGTTCCGGAAGGAGTGCTTGAGAAGCTCGTAGAATTCCTTGATCTGATTCAAGAGGCTGCGCTTTGGAAACGTGGGTTATGGTGTGTTGTTGTACCGCGAAGGATTTCCCCTTGAGAGCATACTGTAATTGCATGGCTCGACTCCATGCTGCACCTGCACGGACGCCTTACAGGCTCCATGCTTTGCGTTATGCTCACCGTCCTCCATCCTTGTATGACTTTCCAAACCATGACACTGCCTGTAACCGACCGCGCCATCCGCGAATCTGTCCGCATCGCCCTTGCCGAGGACGTCGGCCCCGGGGATCTGACTGCACAACTCATCCCGGAGAATGCCACCTGCCGCGCTCACGTGATCTGCAAGGAGACGGCCATCCTCTGTGGTCAGGCCTGGTTCGACGCCACCTTTGCGGCCCTCGACGGCGATGTCAGGGTGCAGTGGCAGGTGGCGGATGGTGACATCATCCCCACCGGTACCCGGCTGTGCACTCTCTCGGGCCCCTCCCGGGCCATCCTCACTGGCGAACGCACCGCCCTGAACTTCCTGCAGACCCTCTCGGCCACAGCGACCCGCACCCGTGAGTATGTGGAAGCGGTCGCTGGCACCCGGGCACACATCCTGGACACCCGCAAGACCCTGCCGGGGCTGCGCCTGGCCCAGAAATACGCCGTGACCTGCGGGGGTGGTCACAATCATCGTCTGGGGCTTTATGACGCCGTGCTGATCAAGGAAAACCACATCATGGCCGCAGGGTCCATCGCCGCAGCAGTGACGCGCGCCCGTGATCTGGGCGATCAGGTTCCGGTGGAAGTGGAAACCGAGACCCTGGACGAGGTGCGCCAGGCCCTGGAGGCAGGCGCGGACATCATCATGCTGGACGATTTCACTCTGGACGGCATGCAGGAGGCCGTGGCCCTGGTGAACGGAGCCTGCCTGCTGGAAGCCTCCGGCGGCGTGGACCTGGACAGCATCCGCGCCATCGCGGCCACCGGGGTGGACCGGATCTCCATCGGCGGTCTGACCAAGCATGTGCAGGCAGTCGACCTGTCACTGCGTCTGGAGGAGGAATAGAGGGGGGTCTCCACGGTCCCTCCCCCATCGGGAAGATGAGTTCGTGGCATAAAAGGCGTCCGCCCCCTTTTCTCTGCCCCCTTTCCTTTCTTGAAGTCACCCTTCCCGCTTGGCCCTCTCCCACAGCTCATCCAGAACCTCCAGCGGCTGATCTTCCACCGCGCGCCCCTCCCGGGCAAGGGTCTGCTCGATGAAGCGAAAGCGGGACTCGAACTTGCGATTGGTGCGCCGCAGGGCCGCCTCGGGGTCCACTTTCAGATGACGGGCCAGGTTGGTCACGGCGAACAGCAGATCCCCGACTTCGTCCTCCAGGCGATCATGCCCGGCACCGGCGGCCATCTCCTGGCGTACCTCATCCAGTTCTTCAAGGATCTTGTCCAGCACCGGTGCCGGGTTGTCCCAGTCAAACCCTACCCGGGCGGCACGCTTCTGGATCTTGGCGGCACGGCTGAGGCCCGGCAGGGTGCGGGCGATGCCGTCCATCTGGCTAGGCAGGGCCCTGGCATCATTGCCATCAGCGGGCGCGCCCTGGCCTGCGGCACGTTCCCGGGCCTTTTCCGCCTCCCAGGCGGCATGCTGGGCCTCCTCGGACTCGAACCGGGTGTCGCCAAAGACATGGGGGTGGCGTCGCACCAGCTTCTCCGCCAGCGTGGCGGCCACGTCCTGGAAGTCAAAACGGCCCTCTTCCTGGGCCATCCGTGAGTGAAACACCACCTGCAGCAGCAGGTCCCCCAGTTCACCGCGCAGTTCATCGAAGTCCCGACGCTCGATGGCATCGGCGACCTCAAAGGCTTCTTCAAGTGTGTGCGGGACGATGGAGTCGAAGGTCTGCTTCAGATCCCAGGCACACCCCCGCTGCGGATCCCGAAGGCGGGCCATGATGGCCAGCACTTCATCCATGGAGCCGACCTTGCAGGGTTTATCCGGCATGGCAGCGGGTCAGCGTCAGAAGTTGAAGCGAACCCCGAAATGGACGTGCTCATCCATCTTGTAATCGCGCCGCCGGTCCATGTCGGCCTCGAGATAGCGATAGCCGATGAAACCACGGGCACCCGGCGTGACCTCCAGTTCATAGCGGACCGATGCATCCAGAAGATCCCGGGCATCGCCGAAGGTGGTCACACGGGGACCGTAGTAAGCCTCGGCAGCCAGATACATGGGCATGTTGGCGGGAATGGTGTAGCGCACTTCCCCGCCCAGGGCCACGGACTGGAAACGATCGTCCGGCGTGTCGATAAAGCCGAAGTACGCCTTGCCACCCACACCGAAGGTCAGCGGCTGTTCGCCAGCGGGGACGCCGACCACGTTGAGGCCGGTGGTCAGCATGTAGTCGCTGTCGTCATTGAAGAACACCCCGAAGGAGAGATCCGCCCCACCAAAGCCGATCGCGGCGGAATCGGTGATGAAGGTGAACTGGGCCGTATCCTTGCTCAGATACGCATCCAGGGTATTGGACGCGGCTACGGGGGCAAGTCCCATCATCACGGCGGCCGTCAGTAGTCTGAGTCGCATGGTCATTCCTCGGCAATCAAGAAGGTGGTCGCGGTCGGGCCGCGCCGGGGGTGTTTCACTCGGCCTTGTCACGGTCGGGCTTGTCCTCCGAAGAAACCTCCCCCGGCGAGAGCAGCACCTGATTCTGGGGATCGTAGCGATCCTTGAGTTCGTCCTTGAGGGTCTTGGACCACATGGGCAGGCCCACGAAGTACCCGGCACGCCCGATCAAATGAGCGGCAATGGGGGCCGTGAGCACGATGAAGATGATGATCGCCGCCGCCCGGGCCGCCACGGCCACGTCACCGAAGAACTCCAGACCCACGGCAATCACCATCAGACCACCGCCGAGGGCGCCGGCCTTGGTGGTGGCGTGGAGGCGCATGGGCAGATCGGGCATGCGCAGCAACCCCAGGGCCGCCACGAACATGAAACCGGCACCAATCAACAGAAACAGGCTCACCACCACATCAGTCATGATGGACCCCTCCCCCCTTGGTGATCAGACGCGCAAAGCCCACCGCCGCCAGGAAGGCCGTCAGGGCCAGCACCATGGCCACATCCAGGAAGGCGGTCACGCCGCTGGACAGGGTGTACACAGCGATGAAGCCCACCGTGAGGGTGGCGATCATCTCCAGAGCCACCACCCGGTCGGGCAGACTCGGGCCGATCACCAGCCGTACGAAAGTCAGCCCCAGGGCGATACTCAGGATCACGTAGGACACAAAGATGGAGACCTCAAGCATGGTAGCCCCCCAGGGAATGGCATTGAGCGGGCAAGGCCGTCGTGGTTGCACGGATCATCTGAGCACCTCCAGGGCGCGGTGTTCCAGGTAGCGCAGACTCTTGACCACTTCGGCCTCGTCATCCAGGTACATCACGTGAATGTACAGCACCTTGCGGTCGCTGGAGACATCCAGGCTCAGGGTGCCCGGTGTCAGGGAAATCAGGTTGGCGACGATGGTGATCTCGCCATCGGTCCTGGCCTCCAGCGGAAAGGCGATCACCCCCGGCTTCATGTAATACGTGGGCGTCAGCACATCATAGGCCACCTTCAGGTTGGAGAGGATCAACTCCCACAGGAAGAAGCCGATGAAGCGGATTGTCCTGGGCACCTTGGTGGCATAGTTGGCGAAGGCCGGGATCCCGCGCAGAGCATAGGCAAGCACCAGATAGCCCAGCGCCAGGCCAATGAAAAGGTTGGTGCCGGTGAAACTGCCGGTGAACCCCATCCACAGCATGGCCAGCAGGATATTCCACGCCAGAGGTCCAATCATGACCGATCCCCCAATACCGCCTCAATGTAGATCTGCGGGTCAAGCAATTGATGCGCCGCCTGCTCTGCAATCAGATAGATGGGCTGAGCACCAAATCCAATGAACACCGTCATGGCGGCCATCACGGCGATCGTGCCGTACATGACGCCAGTTCCCTTGGGCCCGGGAGCCGGGCGGTTCGCATGCTCCTCGGGCTGCGCCTTCCAGAAGACTTCAGCCCAGATCTTGATCATGGAGTAGAGCGTCAGCAGACCCACCAGCAGAGCCACGAAGACGATCCACCAGGATTCAGCCTCCACACCGGCCCGGATCAGAATGAACTTGGCGAAGAAGCCCGACAGGGGCGGAATCCCCGCCAGCGACAGTGCCGGCACCAGGAACAGCAGACCCAGGATGGGGTGGCTGCGGTACATGCCCCCCAGTTCCTTGAGCTCATACGTGCCCTTGAGGCGATACACCAGGCCACTGACCAGGAACAGATTCGCCTTCACGATGATGTGGTGCATGATGTAGAAGACACCGCCCACCAGGGCCAGCGGCGTGAACAGCGCCAGCCCCATGATCATGTAGCCGATCTGGCTGATGATGTGGAACGACAGGATCCGCCGGAATTCATACTGGGCCGCCGCACCCAGCACGCCGGTGAGCATGGTGGCCCCCGCCACCCACAGGAGGATCTCGTGGGTGTAGCCCACATCCTGGGTGAAGATCAGCGTGAACACCCGGAACAGCGCATACACCCCCACCTTGGTGAGCAGGGCCGCGAACAGGGCAGAGACCGCCACCTGGGGTGTGTGATAGGAGGCCGGCAACCAGAAGAAGAACGGGAAGGCGCCCGCCTTGATGCCAAAAGACACCAGGAACATCATCGCAATCACGGTGATGAGGCCCGTGTCTTCCACATCCGCCAGCTTGTCGGCGATGTCCGCCATGTTCAGGGTGCCGGTGAGACCGTAAAGCAGACCGATGCCCGACAGGAAAATGGCGGACGACACCAGGTTGAGCGTGACGTACTTGATGGCGCCTTCCATCTGCGCGCGCTCGCCACCGAGAATGAGCAGCGCGAACGAGGCCACCAGCATCACCTCGAACCACACGTACATATTGAAGATGTCACCGGTGAGGAAGGCGCCGTTCACGCCCGCCAGCAACAGGTGCAGCAGCGGATAATAGCCGTAGTGCTCGTGGCGCTTGCTGATGGCCGTGAGCGAGTACACCGCTGTGGCCAGACCACTGATGGCCGCCAGGACCACCATGATGGCACCCAGCAGATCCGACACCAGCACGATGCCGAAAGGGGCCTGCCAGTTGCCCATGTGCATGACCAGCACGCCATCGCGCCAGGTGGCCAGCAGCAACCAGACTGCGGCGGCGAGCAGGGTACCGGTGCCCAGCACGCCGATGACGCGCTGCGCGGTGCGATAGCGCCAAAGCGCCAGTGATATCGCACCAAATAACAGCGGTAAGACAACCGGGAGCGCGACCTCGGGCCTCATGTGTCAGTATCCTTCATCTGGTCCATATCGTCGGCTTCCACCACCTCGTAGGCACGGTGGATGAGCACCACGGCGAATGCCAGCACGCCGAATCCGATCACGATGGCGGTGAGGATCAGGGCCTGGGCCAGCGGGTCGGCCACCACCCCCTCGGGTTGCGTCGCCCCCAGCGGCACCAGGGGCGGTGCCCCGCGCAGCATCCCTGCCTGGGTGAACAGCAACAGGTTGGCGCCATTGGAGAGCAGGATCAGCCCGATCACCAGCTTGACGATGGAACGGCGCAACATCATGTAGATGGCGGCGGCAAACAGCCCCCCCACCACGAAGGCCATCAAGGTTTCCATGTGCGCCCCCTTGCCCCCGATACGCGCCCGAGTCGGGCCGTCCGGTGCGACCGGCGTTGTGATTGCAATGCATGCATAGCGTTATGAATTCAGGATCGGTTGGTCAGTCTTCGGCTTCGGCCAGCGTGAGCAGGATCAGCAGTACGCTGCCCACCACCACCAGATAGACGCCGATGTCGAAGATCAGCGGCGTTCCCACCTTGATCTTCCCAAGGATTGGCATGGTGAATTCCAGCCATTGGGAGGTGAAGAAGGCCTGGCCCTTGAAGATGGCCGGCACCCCGGAAATCACACCGAACACCAGCCCCCAGCCCACCAGATCCCGAGGGTCCGCATACAGCACCCGCTTGGCCTGATGGATGTCCTGGGCAAACATGTGCAGGGCGATGGCCGAGGCGGCTACCAGGCCGGCGATGAAACCGCCGCCCGGCTCGTCATGCCCGCGCAGCAGCAGGAATATCGAGAACATCAGCAGCAGCGGCAACAGCAACTGCGATGCCGACCTCAGGATCAGGGACTGGATATTGAGCTCACGGGTCATTTCCGGTTGTCCTCAGCACGCAGCTTGATCATGGCGTAGACGCCCACCGCCGCCAGGGCCAGCACGACGATTTCCCCCAGGGTATCCAGGGCACGGAAATCCACCAGGATGACGTTGACGATGTTGCGCCCGAAGCCCGAGGGTTCGCTTTCGCGGATGAAGTATTCCGAAATACTCTCTGCATAGCGGGTGGAACTGGCCGCCAGGGACAGCAGGGCCACCATCACCCCGAACGCCAGGGCCACCACCGCGTCACGGATACGCAAGGCCTGGGGGGTCAGACCCAGGAAACCCGGCAGGCGGAACAGGACCAGCACCAGCATGATCACCGTGAGGGTTTCCACCAGGACCTGGGTAATGCCCACGTCGGCCGCGCTGAACAATACGTAGATCAGCGCCACCGAGAAGCCCACGGCGCCCAGCGAGGCCACGGCACCCAGGCGAGATGACGTGGTCACAGAGACCAGCGCGGCCAGCAACAGCACGGCGACGATGGCCAGCTCCTGGATGCGCACGCCGGCAAGACTCATCTGTATCTCCAGCCCCCCAGCACGCGCGATGGAGAACGTTACCAGGGCCACGGTCGACAGCAGGATGGTCAGCAGGTAATAACGCAAGTAACCGTTTTGCAGCACGCGGGTCTGCCATTCGGAGATCGACACCAGGCCATCCATGCCCTTGTCGTAGGCCCTTTCGGGCCCGAAGCGCTTGAGGTCATCCATGAAGCCGGTGGCAGTGCGGAAACGATCCCAATTGAAGTAGATGGTCAGGCCCAGCACCAGGCTCAGCAGGCTCAGCATCAGCGGCAGGTTGAAACCGTGCCAGAGGCTCAGATAGGTCTCCACCGGGCTGCCATACACGGCTCCGGCCGCCGCTGACAGCAGGCCACGATCCACCATGGCCACGCCCAGACCGAACAACAGCCCCAGGGAAGCCAGCACGGCGGGACCCGCCAGCATGGCCGGGGGCGCCTCATGGTGAGGCGTCTTGGGCGTTTCCACCCGCGGCCCCCAGTAGGGCTTGATACCCACCACGGCGGCCACAGCCACCACCAGGATGGCCGAGGCCACGGTCAGCAGGGACAACAGACCCGACAGGCTGGGGGCCTCGAGCACGGCCTCGAAGAGAAGCTCCTTGGCCACGAACCCGAACATGGGGATCACCCCGCCCAGCGACAGGGCAGCGATGGCGGCAAAGGTGGCGGTAATCGGCAAGGCATGGCGCAGCCCGCCCGTTTGCAGGAAGTCCTTGCAGCCCGCCTCGTGGTCCAGGATGCCGGCGATCAGGAACAGCGCGCCCTTGTACAGGGAGTGGGCCAACAGGAAGGCCATGGCCGCCATGATGGCGGTGTCCGTACCCACGCCGATGAGCATGGTCAGCGTGCCCAGGGCCATCACCGTGGAGTAGGCCAGCACCTGCTTGACGCCCGTGGAGCGAATGGACATGAACACACCGGTGAACATGGTGAGCGCACCAAACACCCCCAGCAGGATCAGCCACAGGTCGGTGGCCCCCAGGGAGGGGTTCAGGCGGGCCATCAGGTAGACGCCGGCCTTGACCATGGTGGCCGAATGCAGATAGGCGGATACCGGCGTGGGGGCCGCCATGGCGCGGGGCAACCAGAAGTGGAACGGCACCTGGGCCGACTTGGTGAAGCACCCCAGCAACACCAGCAGGACGATGGCCACGTACCAGCCGTGATCCCGCAGGGCATCACCGGAAGAGAGGATTTCCGAGAGCTCGTAGCTGCCCGTGACCACCGCCATCATCACCAGACCGGTGAGCAGCGCCAGCCCGCCCCCCACGGTGACGAACAGCCCCTGCAGGGCACTGCGCCGTGCCGTGGCGTCCTCATGGTTGAAGCCGATCAGCAAGTAGGAGGTGATGCTGGTCAGTTCCCAGAAAACGAACAGGGAGATCAGATTGTCGGACAGCACCAGGCCCAGCATGGAAGCCATGAAGGAGAGGATGAGCACATAGAACCGGCCCAGATCCTTGTGTCCTTCCAGGTACCGCCCGGCATAGGCCACGATGAAGAAGCCGATCCCCGAGATCAGCAGGGCAAACAGCAGACTCAGGCCATCCACCAGGAAGGAGAGCTGGATATCCAGCCCTGGCACCCAGGGATAACTGATGACAATGGACTCGCCACTGCCCACCGCCGGCAGGAAGGAGAGGAAATAAAGGAACAACGCAGCCGGCAGGATGGCCAGGACCCAGCCACTGTTCATGCCGGTCTGACGATGGACCGCGGGGGCGACGGTGGCTAGCAGGAAACCGGATAGGATAGCGAGCAGCATGGCGATCTATTTCGGCGATGTGACGCGGTCCATTATTTCCAGACTGACAAGGACCCCGCGCCGCGACAAGGGCTGTCTGCGGCTGCCTTTCTCCTTTCGGTTGCAGGTGTATGGATCGTGTGCCCGGGAATTCCCCAGCCCGATCCTGGTGTGGACCGGGCGCCCAGCAGCCCGGGCAGGCTGCCCACTCAAGATTGAAGATGCTAGAGCATTTCCTGGATCAAAATCAATCGTTTTAATGCGCCGCATCAATGACGAACGAAGGTGATCAATCTATCCATCCCGACTGACGGCGCCGCAGGCGGACCCGGGTGAGCAGGATCCCCAGGATCAGACTGCCGATGGCCACACCGCCGCCGTAGAGGAACCAGTTCAGACGCTCATCACCCCGCAGCGCACGGTTCTCATCCAGCAGATCGCTCACCCGCTGCTGCTCCTGGGACAGGCTCTGGCGCAACTCTTCGTTCTCCCGGGCCGTCTGCAGGGGATCCGCCGCCATGTCCTGCAAATGCTCCAATTCCGCTTCCAATTCCGACACTCGATCCATGAGTTCGTCAGCGCGCTCGCTTTCTCGGGCGCCCTGTGTACGCGCAGCCTCAAGGTCGGCGGCAAGCTGGTCCCGCTCTGCCGCCAGGGACTGCACCCTCTCCCGGGCATCAGCCAACTGCTCTCGGGCATGGGGGCGGTCCATGAGGTAACGGCTCAGCACCCAACCCTCCGTGCCCCCCGAGGTTCGGATCCTCGTGTAATCGCCATCCTCCTCAAGCACTGTGACTGGCGTACCGCTGGAGAGGAAAGTCAGTATCCGGTGCTGCAGGCTCTGCCCACGACGAACGTCGACTTGCAGATCATCAGTGATGTATGCGGTGGACTGCGCAAACGCCGGCGGCAAGGCCACCAGAGTGATGGATAAAGCCACGGCACAGACGGAACCAGCAAGCAAGGCGCGTTTCACGGAATCATCCTTCTGCATTGACCAAACACAAAATTCGTGGAGACTTGTCAGAGTCGAACATCATAACCATCACGGATCATCCTGCCCATGCCCGATCAAGAACCCGCCAATCTTTCACCCCGGGAAGCCTACGACATGCTCCAGGCCGACCCCAAGGCCCTGCTGGTGGATATTCGCTCCAGCATGGAGTTCCTGTTCGTGGGGCATCCGGTAGGTGCCGTACACATCCCCTGGATGGACGAACCGGACTGGACCCTGAACCCACGTTTTACCACTGAGGTACGCAAACTGCTGCTGGGAGGCGCCTCCGGGCAGCATCAGGGTGAAGGCGGCGCGCCGGTCATCCTGATCTGCCGTAGCGGCAAGCGCTCCCTGGAGGCTGGCCGAGTCCTTCTGGAAGACGGCCTGCCCAGGGTTTTCCACGTGGGCGAGGGCTTTGAAGGCGACCTCAACGACAAGCACCAACGTTCCAGCGTGGGTGGTTGGCGCTACCACGGCCTGCCCTGGGAGCAATGCTGACACCCATTACGCCCCTCGGCCGCCCTCCGGCGGGCTTTCCTCGGCCCCGGGGGCGACTGAGGGCGAATCCGAGGGGGGCGTGATCACGGCCAAGGGCTTCTCTGGCGCGGATCGAGAATTGCGCGCTCGCTGAACGGCCCGCTCGATCCGGACCGGAATGAAGATCCACAACTCGTAGAGAGCCAGCAGCAACCGGCCCAGCAGGGTCAGGCCCCAGGACACCCACAGCAACAGGGCGGAGAGGATTTCCAGCAGGAAGACCGCCAGGGTCCCGGTCACCACCCCCAGGGCCTGCATGAACATCTGCACCGGCACGGCCCCCAGGGACAGGACGAAGGTGAGCAACAACCCCAGCAGCAGGAGCGTGAGCGTGGAAAGCCAATCCAGCGCCGGCAGCAGCATGTCCGGTTCTCCCTGCAGCAAGAGCCCCAGCGCATCCTCCTGAGCCATGTAGAGCCCCCGACTGGCCGCCAGCGAACCGCTGAGCACGGCCACGGTGACCAGCACCACCATCCCCGCCAGATAAAAACGACGCCTCACCCGGGGCTCAACACCACCAAAAGCCGGAATCATGCGGGTCACTTGCCGGGTCTCGCTCATCATGGCCCCTGCAAACACCGCCATGAAGATCAGCAGTGCCACTGCCAGTTGACTCAAGCCCACCCCATCGCCCCGGGGCAGGCCGCCCAGCACCTCCCACATGGGACGTTCCAGCAGGTGAAAAAGCACCACACCACACAAGGCAAGCAACCCCAGAAGAAAACTGCTGAACGCCAGCACTCCCGTGGAGGCCAGGGTGAGGCTGCGGGAGGGGACTCGCCCCTGCTGGAGGTGTTGAAAACGCATCACCATCTCGTCGATGCGACGAGCGTGATCACGCACCCCCCGCACGGAGCGGTCCAGCTGACCCAACTGATCACTCAATTCACGCCAGGCCGGCAGCAACCCCCGCAAGGCTTCAATGCGATCGCGACTGGAGCGGCGATATTCCTCCAGGGCATCACGCGCCGAACGTGCCAGGGAGTCATGCATCTCTTCCAGCACCTGACTCACCCGCGGATCCCCCTTGGGCGGAGCCGCCGCCAGGGCATTGGCCGTACGCACCCACGACGGCTCTTCAGGCACCTGATCCTGGGCGGTGTGATAGTCCCGTTCCAGCTGACTGATCTGCTCGTTGATGCGCCGCTGCAGGGCAGGATACCCGCCCAGATCGCGGTTCACGCGGGCATGAATGGCCTGATACTCCTGCTCGAAGCGCCCCTCCAGGCGCCGCGCCTCCACACCGCGCAGGTAATCTCGCCGCCACCGCTGCAATCGTTGGGCTCGCCGCCCTACCCCCCTGCCCGCATGGCGCAACAGGGACGACAGCATCCTGGTAAAAGCCCGGATGACCCGCTCGGCCTGCTCACGGGCCAGGTAGGCCAGCGGTATCAGGACAACCAGCCAGATAAAGATGGAAAGGCTCAAGCTGTCGGCCCAAAGGCCGATCAGTCCATCAGGACTCATGCAAAACTCCCCAATGCCCGTGTGTCGGAGGTGAGATCCGGTGACACATTCGGGGCACGCTGTGATCGAGTGGGCCCAGATTATGGGGCATCAGGGCACCGCTTGGCAGTGTCTAAAGTTTTCTCCGGCCATGCCGCCAAGATGAGAGAGAAGCTTTGACCACGGATACCAAGAGAACGCCCCCATGAACCGAAGCCACCTGGAACAGCAAGCTGGCGCCCAGTACGCACCGTATCGTGAGTTCCCCGAAATGAAGGCCGGGGCCGCGGTGCTGGGCTTTCTCCCCGCATTCAAGGACATCAACACCCATGAGACGCACCTGTCGGTAAACGACGACGGCAGCCTGGCACTCATTCATCTGCTGGACGGACTGCCCGACCACTGGGTGGTGGAGCGCGACGAGCAGGGGCGCATCACGGCGCTCAAGGACGGCATTGTGGCCGGCTTCATGCGCCAGGGCCGCTTCTTCACCCGCTCGCAACTGGCCCAATTGCGCTGGGACGCCTGAACCCGACGCCCTGGGGCTTGTGCCTCCTCACCGAATCCGGTCCAATAGGCGGCTCCCTAAAGGACCGACCAACCCCCGATGCGAAAAAACAGCTACGAGCGCGACGAACTCCTTCAATGCGGCCATGGCCAGATGTTCGGCCCCGGCAATGCCCAGCTGCCGGTGCCGAACATGCTCATGATGGACCGGGTGACCCACATCAGCGACGAGGGGGGGGCCTATGGCAAGGGAGAGATGCGCGCCGAGCTGGACATCAACCCCGAACTGTGGTTCTTCGGCTGCCATTTTCCCGGCGACCCGGTGATGCCGGGCTGCCTGGGCCTGGATGCCATGTGGCAGCTGGTGGGCTTTTACCTGGCCTGGATCGGCAACCCCGGCCGCGGTCGCGCCCTGGGTGTGGGTGAAGTGAAATTCACGGGTCAGGTCCTGCCCACCGCCGGCAAGGTGGACTACCAGGTGGACGTCAAGCGCGTGATCACCCGCAAGCTGGTGCTGGGCATCGCCGATGGCCAGGTCTTTGTGGATGGCCGCCTGATCTACACCGCCAAGGATCTGCGCGTGGGCCTGTTCACCTCCACCGACGGCTTCTAGGCTCCGGCCTTGGACCCGCGCGCCGTCGAGGCCTCTTTCGAGTTCAACCCCGAGACAGTCGGGCGCCTGCGCAGTCGTTGGCTGGCGTTGATGGAAACCAGTCTCTGGGGGGATTTAAAGACCTCGAAGATCGGCACCCTCCCCCGTTTGCGCAAGCGCTGGCTGGAGCTGGGCGAAAACCTGGTCTCCCTCACCCGCGACCGGCGCTGGATCCCGCAGCCCCGGGAACGGGTCAAGGGGGCCATGGCGGCGAGCCTGAACCTGCGCGATAGCCTTCTGCACGTGGAGCGCAGCCTGCAAGTCCTGGACGGCGGCGAAGACTTCGCCGCCTTCGAGAAGGATATCCTGCAATTTCGCCAGGAACTACTGCAATTCATGGAACATCATGAAAAGGCATGGGGCGACTTGCTGGAGTCCCAGTACGACCCGCCGGAGGAGTGAACCCCTCCAGCCCGTGTCCGATTGACCTGGCACCGCCCTTCAAGCACGATCGGTAGGCATCCCCCATCCGGTGACGCCCGTGGGCCAGGAAATCGACAATACCCGCTTTACCCCCCGTGACGCCGAGCGGTTTCGGGAACTCGTGACCCAGGAGACACGCCTGGCCAGAGAAATGGCGAGGCAAGGCCACTTTGAGTCCGGTGAGCCGATGGCCGGATTCGAGATCGAGGCCTGGCTGGTGACCCCCGACGAGTTACCCGCCAGCCTCAACGAGCGCTTTCTGGCCCGTTTCGACGACCCCATGGCCACTCCGGAACTGGCCAGTTTCAACGTGGAACTCAACACCGAGGTCCACCCTCTCCGTGAACGCGTGCTGTCAGCCCTGCATCAGGAGATCCGCACCACCTGGGAACGGGCCTGCGACACCGCCGAGTCCCTGGATGCCCATTTCCTCATGATGGGCATTCTGCCCACCCTCATGCCCCGTGACC
Organism: Ectothiorhodospira variabilis; assembly: GCF_022227625.1. NCBI lineage: Bacteria > Pseudomonadati > Pseudomonadota > Gammaproteobacteria > Chromatiales > Ectothiorhodospiraceae > Ectothiorhodospira > Ectothiorhodospira variabilis. The sequence continues at coordinate 66,540 of NZ_JAJNAO010000002.1, forward strand.
TGTGCCTGGACAACATGTCCGCCATGAAACGTTACCGGGCCCTGAATCGACAGGTGTTCCAGTCCCGCGAGGGCCGGCCGGTGCACCTGGACATCAACGGCCGGGAACACCTGGTGCATGACCACAAGGATGTGATGCTTGAGGCTGCCACCACGTCTTTCCAGATTCATCTGCAAACCCCGTTGGAAGTGGCTCACCGGGTGTACAACGCCGCCATCGCGGTCTCTGCCCCCATGGTGGCGCTGAGTGCCAATGCGCCCTACCTGTTCGGCAAGGATCTGTGGGAAGAGACGCGCATCCCGGTGTTTGAACAGGCAGTGGAGGTCGGGGGCTTTCAGGATGCCGCGCGCGGTCCCATGCGCCGCGTGAGCTTCGGCTCCGGGTATGCCCGCGAGTCCATCATGGAGTGCTTCCAGGAGAATCTGGACCATTTCCCTCCTCTGCTGCCCATGTGTGGCGACACACCGCCGGAGGCCTTTTCCCATCTGCGCCTGCACAATGGCACCATCTGGCGCTGGAACCGGCCACTGATCGGGTTCGGAGCCAGCGGCAGACCTCATATCCGCATCGAACACCGCGTCATGCCCGCCGGCCCCACGCTCACCGACAGCATCGCCAATGCGGCCTTCTTTTACGGGCTGGTGGAGGATCTGGTGAGCTCCGCCGGGGGCGCCGAGGCCCTGCTTGACTTCGCCACCGCCAAGGACAATTTCTACCTGGCCGCCCGACATGGCCTGGAGGCACATCTGCACTGGAATTCAAAGGACCGTATCAGTGCCCGGGAATTGATCCTCAAGGACCTGCTACCCCGGGCCCGCCGCGGCCTGCAGCATCTGGGCGTGGCACAGGCCGACGCCCACCATTATCTGGAGGTGGTTGCCGAGCGGGTGCAGGCCCGCGCCACCGCCAGCCACTGGCAAAGGGCCTGGGTCAAGGCCCATGGCCGGGACATGGCGGGCCTGACCCGGGCCTACCGCCTCCATCAGATGACCGACGAACCGGTCCACCAATGGCCCCTGCCCTGACGGCAATCCCATGCTCAAGTACTACGACACACTCCCCGAAGGCTTCACCCAGACCCCGCCCGGGCAGATCCATGAGCTGCTACCGGCGCCCACCCTGATTCACCTCCAGGGTCGGCGCGAGCCGCCGCTGTTCATTTCCGTACTATTGCACGGCAATGAGCCGGTGGGCCTGCAGGCCGTTCAAGCCCTGCTGCAAGACCTGCCTGCCTCCGGCTTGCCCCGCTCCCTCTACCTGTTTGTGGGCAATGTGCAAGCCGCCGCAAAGGGCGTGCGCCGCCTGCCGGGCCAGCCTGACTTCAATCGCGTCTGGCCGGGCACCGACCATCCGGAATGCGCGGAAACCGACCTGATGCGGCAGGTGGTGGACACCGTGACCCGGGCGCCGCTGTTCGCCAGCGTGGACGTGCACAACAATACCGGCCTGAACCCGCACTACGCCTGCGTGAACCGGCTGGACAACCGCTTCCTGCAGCTGGCCACCCTGTTTGGCCGGACCGTGGTGTACTTCATTCGCCCCCGGGGCGTGCAATCCATGGCCCTGGCCGCCCATTGCCCGGCAGTCACCCTGGAATGCGGCAAGCCGGAGGACGCCCACGGCATCGAGCATGCCCGGGATTACCTCCACGCCTGCCTGAATCTGGCGGACATCCCTGATTCCCCGGTGGCCCACCACGACCTGGATCTGTTCCACACGGTTGCCCAGGTGAAGGTCCCCGACTCCGTGAAGATCAGTTTCACCCCTGGCGAGGCCGAGCTGATCTTCGACCCGGACCTGGACCACATGAACTTTCGGGAACTGCCATCGGGCACCGTGCTGGCCAGGGTCAATTCAAGCCAGCCGCTGCACCTGCTGGCCCACGACGAGCAGGGCGTGGACGTCACTCCCCGCTATTTCGAAACCATCCGCGACCGCCTCGTGCTCACCCGCCGGGTGATGCCCTCCATGCTCACCCTGGACGAGACCATCATCCGCCAGGACTGCCTGTGCTACCTGATGGAGCGCATGGCACCGCCAGCCAGCCGTTAGGGGCCAGGGGACGGATTCAAATACGTCCCCATGGAGACTGGACTGCAGAGCCCCCATCAACGCCGGATCAAGGCCAGCCAGCGCCACATATTCAGCACCGAGGCCAACGCCGTGGCCACATAGGTGAAGGCGCAGGCAGTGAGGATGCGCCGGGCGGCGCGCTGATCCCGGGGCGGAATGTAGCCCATGGCCAGGATGGGCATGGCGCGGCGGTAACTGGCATCCAGCTCCACCGGCAGCGTCACCAGATGCACCAGGGCCGACACTCCGAAGGAAACCACCCCCACCAGGAGCACGAAACCAGCGCCCACCGGCGAACGGGTCAGAACGGCCATCACCGGCACCAGCATCATCACCCAGGCCCCGATGCGTTCCGCCTGCTGGGCGGAACGCGCCAGGGTGGAACGAATCTGCAACGGCGCATAGCCCTCGGCATGCTGCAGCGCATGACCCACTTCGTGGGCAGCCACTGTCACGGCGGTGAGTGAACGGCCATCGTGGTTCTGCGGCGACAGACGCACGGCGCGGGCCTGGGGATCGTAATGATCTCCCGCCTCGGTCACCTCCACCACCACATCGTTCAGGCCTCGCCGATCCAGCAGGTGCCGCGCCAGCTCACCGCCGGTACCCGGAAAATCCTCACGCTCGTCGCTGTAATGACGCAGAACCGAACGGGCAATGAAGGCCGGCAGGAAGAACAACGCCAGCAACAGGGTAAGAGCCAGAAAGACCACCACGGCGGCCGCACTCCCGGAATGCACACGGCATCAGTCTACAACGGACACAGCCCGTCACCGAAGAAACCCGCGTCCGGGTGTGGGGGCTGGACGGTACCGGCGTGGGCGGTCGGTCACCCCAAGGCCAGGTCGATGGCGATCAAGGCGATGAAGCCGATCAGTACACCCAGGGTCGCCTTGGCCTCGTGGCCCTTGCGATGGGATTCCGGGATGATCTCGTGACTGATCACGAAGAGCATGGCACCCGCCGCAAAGGCCAGCCCCCAGGGCAGCAGGAATTCCATCACCGAAACCGCCGTCGCCCCGATCAGCCCGCCCACCGGCTGCACCAGTCCGGTCAACAGGGTCACACCGAAGGCCGTGGCCTTGCTGTAGCCCAGCGACAACAGGGCAATGGCGACCACCAGCCCCTCGGGCATGTTCTGCAGGCCGATGGCCACAGCCAGGGTCATGCCGTCACTGACATCCCCCCCGAAACCCACCCCCACCGCCAGCCCCTCGGGCAGGTTGTGCAGGGCAATGGCGAAGATGAACAGGTACACGCGGCGGATCTTCATGGGATCGCCGCCGCTCTGGGGGCCGATCATGAAGTGCTCATGGGGCACCAGCCGGTGCAGCAACAACAGGAAGCCGCCGCCCAGTCCCATGCCCACCGCCAGCACCATGATGGCCATGCCCACGGCGCCATACTGAGCCTCGGCACCCTCCACGGCGGGCAGCACCAACTCAAAGGCGGTGGCCGCCAGCATCACCCCGGCGCCGAAGCCCATCATGGCATCCTCCACCGACTGGGGGATGCGGCGCAGGAAGAAGATGGGGATGGCCCCCACGGCGGTGAATAGCCCGGCCACCAGACTGGCGAGAAGGCCGATCTGGATGGTTCCCATGCCCGAAACCCAGTCCTCGATCCGGGGCCAGGTCACCGAGACCATGAGAATGAACAGCACCAGGACCACCAGCGAGATGGTCACGCCCGGCCAGGACACCCGTGCGCCGTCCTGAATCACTTCCACCTTGGATTGGTTCATGCGAGATTCCATCAATGGGATCAAAATAACCCCATCATGATAACGTGATCAGGCAAGCCCCTCATCCAACGGGAGCGCAAGGCCACGGTTTCTATCGCCCGTGGTCTTTCCGTGCCCATACGGTAGCGCTAGCGGATCAGTCCTGACCGTCAATCCGAGGGCCTTGCCAGCCCCCGCCCAGGGCCTTGTACAGATCCACGGCGGCCACCAGGCGGGACAGACGCAGCTGGACCGCCTGCTCCTGGGCCTGGAACAGGGTGCGCTGGGCATCCAGCACGCTGGTGAAATCCCCCGCCCCTTCCCGATAGCGCAACTCCGCCAACCTCAGGCTGCGCTCGGCCTCATCAACGGTGGCCTCCTGCACCCGCTCCTGCTCCCCATGACGGGCCACGTCCCCCAGGGCGTCCTCCACCTCCCGAAGGGCGATGAGCACGGTGCGCCGATAGCTCTCCAACCCCTCCCGTCGCCGGGATTCGGCGCTGTCCACCTGGGCCCGCAGGCGGCCGCCGTCGAACACCACCTGGGCCAGGCTGGCCCCCAGGCTCAGGCTCTGGGTGGGATCGGCAAGGGAAAACAGCGCCGTACTGGCCAGCCCACCGGAGCCGGTGAGGCGGATGCTGGGCAGCAGGGCCGCCCGAGCAACCTGCAGATTGGCGTGGTTGGCCAGCAACTGCGCCTCCGAGGCGGCGATGTCCGGGCGCCGGACCAGCAGTTCCGAGGGCAGTCCCGGTCCCACCTCGGGGACCGCCAGACCCTGGATGGACTCAAGTTCCACCTCGAACCCCTGGGGCGCCCGGCCACTGAGTACCGCCAGCGCCGCCAGGGCCTGCCGAGCCTGCACCTCCAAAGGCACCAGGGACGCCTGCTGACTGAGCACCGCCGTGCGCTGGCGACTCACATCCAGGGCCGTGGCCACCCCATGGCGGTGGCGGGATTCCACGATGACCAGCAGACGCTCGGCGGTTTCCAGGTTCCGATGGCCGATACGCAGCCGCTCGTTCAGGGACAGCCACTGGAAATAGCCGCTGGCCACCCCGGCCACCAGGCTCAGGCGCACGGCCTCCTGATCATGGCGGGTGGCCTGCAGACCGGCCTCGGCAGCGTCCACGCCGGCACTCAGCCGACCCCACAGGTCCACCTCGTAACCCACCCCCAGGGCCAGACTGCTGGAACGGCTGGTGGCGGTATCGCCCCCATCCGTCCGCGTCTCGCGGAAGGTGCTGCCGCCGGACAGGTCCACCGACGGGAACAGGGAGGCACCGGTGCTGCGCAGTTGCAGTTCCGCCTGCACCACCCGTTCCCGGGCAATGGCCAGGTCGGGGCTATATTCCAGGGCCTCCAGCACCAGGGATTCCAGCAACGGAGACTCGAAGGTCCGCCACCAGTCGGGCTGAACCTGGACCGCCTCCGGGGCATCGCGGCCGTAGACCTCGGGCATGTCCAGAACCGGCCCCGTCAGTGGCGTCGTGGTGGCGCATCCGCCCAGAAGCAGACCGACCAACACCACCGCGCCCGCGGCAAAACGTTTATCGGTATTGATCGTCATGAAGTTCACTCCGAGGCCAGGGCCACCACCGGGTCCAGCCGGGCGGCCTTGCGGGCGGGCAGGTAACCGAACACCAGACCGGTGGCAAAGGCACAACCGAAGGCCAGCGCCACCGGCGTCAGGCTGTACTGGATGGGCGTGCCCAGATGCCCGATCAGGGCCGCCACCCCCAGCCCGATCACCACCCCGATGGCCCCGCCCAGGGCGGACACCGTTACCGCCTCGATCAGGAACTGCTGCTGGATGTTGCGCATGCGCGCCCCCGTGGCCATGCGGATGCCGATCTCCCGGGTCCGCTCGGTGACGCTCACCAGCATGATGTTCATCACCCCGATCCCTCCCACCAGCAGGGAGATGGCGGCAATGGAAGCCAGCAGGATGGTGAGGGTGTTCTGGGTTTCGCTGGCGCTGTCCAGCAGGGAGGCCATGTTGCGGATCTGGAAGTCTTCCACCCCATGGCGCTGCAGCAGCAGGGCATGCACCGCCGCCTGGGTCTCGTCGATGCGGGAGACATCCTCCACCGCCACGGTGACGTTTCGCAGGTTGCGCTGGCCGAATACCCGCAGGCTGCCGGTATGAAAGGGCATGAACACCACATCATCCTGATCCTGACCCGTGGGCGAGGCGCCCCGTGGCGACATCACGCCGATCACCTGAAACAGGATGTTGTTGACCATCACGAATCGGCCCAGGGGGTCCTCTCCGGGAAACAGCGCCCGGGCCACGGTATCGCCCAGCACCGCCACGGTGGCATAGCTCCGATCATCCGTCTCGTCGAAAAAGACCCCGTGAGCCACCGGCCAGTTGCGGGCCGCGACAAAGCTTGCGGAGGTGGCATTCACCGAAGTGGACTGATCCCTGCCGGCGTATCGCAAGGTCACGTTGCCCGTCAGTTCCGGCACGGCGGCAATGATGTTGTCCAGCTCGTTGATGGCCACCACGTCCTCATGGACCAGGGTGGTGATGCCGAAGCCGCGCATGTTCGGCGCCCAGGGGCGCACCAGCAGCAGGTTGGTGCCCATGGCGCTGATGCGGTCCACAACCACCTGCCTTGCCCCATCGCCGATGGCCAGCATGGAAATCACCGAAGCCACGCCGATGACGATGCCCAGCAGGGTGAGGATGGAACGGAACAGATTGGCACTCAGAGCCCTGAAGGCGGTACGGGTGGCCTCGAACACCTCCCCCGGGAGGGAGGAATGCCCATGGGTCAAAGGTTCCGGCAAGGCTTCTGCCACCCGGGATGTGCCGGTATCGGACAGCACCCGGCCATCACGCACCTCGATCACCCGGTCCGCATAGGCGGCCACTTCCGCCTCATGGGTGATGAGGATGATGGTATGGCCCTGGGCCGACAGATCCTTGAGCAGTTCCATCACTTCCTTGCCGCTGCGGCTGTCCAGGGCCCCGGTGGGTTCGTCGGCAAGGATGATGCGGCCCCCGTTCATCAGCGCCCGGGCGATGGACACCCGTTGCTGCTGACCGCCGGACAACTGGGCGGGACGGTGTTCCAGACGCTCACCCAGCCCCAGCCGGGTGAGCAGGGATTGGGCACGCTCATGGCGTTGCGCCGGAGCCAGACCCGCATACAGGGCGGGCACCTCCACGTTCTCCCGGGCGGACAGCCCCTGGATCAGGTTGTAGCTCTGGAACACGAAGCCGAAGGCCTCCCGGCGCAGGGCCGCCAGATCATCCGGGTCCAGCCCGGAGACGTCCTCTCCCATGAAGTGGTAATTCCCCCGGGAAGGCCGATCCAAGCAACCGATGATGTTCATGAGGGTGGACTTGCCGGAACCGGAGGCGCCGACAATGGCCACGAATTCGCCGGCCTGGATCTCCAGGTCGATGCCGTGGAGTACCGGCACGTCCAGATCCCCGTTGACGAAGCAACGGGTGACGCCGGAGAGCCTGATGAGTGGGTGCGCTCCGGCGGTCGTCATCGGCGCAACCCCGGCCCCATGCCGGTGGGACCCAGCCCCGGAATGCGGTCACCGCCGGCCTGGCGGGGCGTCGTGGACGGGGCCGTGGGCGCGCGACCGGCCAGCACCACCGTCTCGCCCTCCTCCAGACCGGACAGCACTTGGGCCTGCACCCGGTTGCTGACCCCGATCTCGACCACCCGTTCCTCGGTGCGTCCATCGTCCTTGAGCACCTTGACCAGACCGCGACGCGCCCGGACGACGGGGGGTTCTTCGTTCGCGGACCCGGAACGGGCCTCTCGCATCCCGGGGGGACCCTCGCGTCCTTCTGGACGGCCCGTGCGACCCGCGGCCGGACCGGTCAGGGTCAGCGCCGACATGGGCACCAGCAGGGTGTCCCGCGCCGCCGATTCGATGAAGAAGACCTGCGCCGTCATCTGGGTCATGAGGAAGTGGCGCGGATTGGGCACATTGAAGAGGGCGTTGTAGAGCACCACGTTGTTGGTGACCGTCGGCGTGGGCTCGATACGTTCCAGACTGCCGTACCAACGACGTTCCCCCCCGCCCAGGGTGGTGAAATAGACCGCCATGCCGGGCTGCAGGCGGGAGATATCCGCTTCCGAGACCTGGGTCTGCACGGTCATGGTGGAGAGTTCCGCAATTTGCAGAATGATGGGGGCCTGCTGGTTGGCATTGAGGGTCTGCCCCTGACGGGCAGTGACGGACACCACCGTACCGACCATGGGGGCCAGGATCCGGCTGTACTCCAGATTGGCCTCGTCGGCCCGCAGACTGGATTCGGTCTGCTCGATCTGGGCCTTGAGCATCTCGATCTGGGCCTGGGCCGACTTCAGGCCGGCCTCGGCGGTCTGCAGGGACTCCAGGGTGGTGGCGTCCTCCGCATACAGGTTGCGTTGCCGAGTGTGGGTGATTCGGGCCAGGGCCAGCTGAGCCTCCCGGTCCTGCAGCTGGGCACGCTGGTAGCGGAGCTGGGCGCGGCTGGCATCCACCCGGGCCAGATAGACCGTGGCATCGATCTCCGCCAGCAACTGCCCCTCCTCCACCTGGCTGCCCACCTCCACATGGATGGCCATCACCTGACCGGAGATCTGCGCCCCCACATCCACATAAGTCCGGGGCTGCAGGGTGCCGGTGGCGGTCACCAGATTCTCGATGTCACCCCGACTGACCTTGGCGGTCAGCCGGGTGGCTTCCTCGTCCTTGCCGCTGCCGAGCCAGCTCCAGGCACCATAGGCCCCTCCGGCCAGCAGGAGCAGGACCATCAGCAGGATGAAGGCACGGCGGCGCGGCCGACGCCGTTGGGAACGGATGGGCGGATTCATGGGGCGGTTCAGGCTCCGGATGGCGACTGGGTCATCGACTGGGGGGAAGCATCCCCCCTTCAGTACACATCACGCCGATAGCGGGCATCCGTTGACAGGGTTTCGAACCTTTCTTCGCCCAGAATCTCCCGGAGGGCCTCATCCACCGCCGGCGCCATGGTCAGGGCACTGCCGCAGACCAGCACCACCGCTCCTTCGTCCACCCAACGGATCACTTCCTCGGCACGGGCCCGCAACTGATGCTGGACATACTCCCGCTGTTCCCCGTCTCGGGAAAAGGCCAGGGATAGCATGGGTAGTCCACCCTGGGCCTGCCAGCTTCGGATCTCGTCCTCATAGTAGAAATCATGCGCCCGCTGGCGCTCCCCGAAGACCAGCCAGTTGGTTTGCTGCCCGGCGGTGATCCGCGCCACCAGGTGGGCACGCAGAGCGGCCAGGCCGGTCCCGTTGCCGATCAGGATCAAGGGACGGGTCTCTTGGTCGAGACGGAAATTGCGATTGGGACGAAGGCGCAGGGACACCGACTGCCCCGGCTCCAGCGTGGCCGTGAGATAGCCCGAGCCCAAGCCCAGCCGGCCGTCCTCACCGTGGACCTGCCGCACCAGCAGGTTCAGACAGCCTTCGGCGGGCACGGAGGCGATGGAATACAGGCGAGTGACTTCATGCCCCCCGGTGACGGCGGCGGGGACATGCACCTCCACCAGATCACCGGCCTGCCAGTGTGTATCCGCCCCCGGGTCCGGCCTGAAGGACAGGTGGAAAGTGGAACCGCCCACGGAACCGGGATTGAGTTCCCGCCGCTCCGTCAGGGTCCAGGAGGTCGGTGGCGACATCTCCCCGTTCATGTCCATTTCCGCGGCCCCCAGGGAACGGAGCAATACCTGCCACTGGCCCAGGGCGGCGGGCTCGGTACTGTCCACCTCCACCCGGGGGGCCACGGCGGTGGCGCCGCAGGATCGCAGCCATTCATCCAGGGCGCGGCCGAAAGCGCAGAAGTGGCAGTAACCCCGGTCACCCAGAGCCAGCAGGGCATATTCCATTGTGCTCAAATCCGGATGCTGCCGGTCCATCAGGCGGGCAAAGGGACGGGCCGGATCGGGGGACTCACCATCCCCGTAAGTGGAGGCGATGAACAACACGCGCCCCATGTCCTTGAGGTCATTCGGGGTCAGCGTGCCCAGTGGGTGGACTGCCACGGCAAGGCCGGCGGCCTGGAACGCACCAGCCGTCTTCCAGGCCTGGGTCTCGGCGTTGCCGGTCTGGCTGGCGAAGACCACATGGATGCGCTCGCCCTCCCCGATCCCGCTGTCGCCCGAGGGCTTCAGCCCTGCCTGAAGCAGGGCCGACCGGGCCACCTGGGCCTTGCGGCGGCGATCGATATACAGCACCAGCCCCGTGATGGCGAACAGGGGCATGATCAGACTGGCCACCATCATGGCGATGCGGCCGGGCATGCCGAAGAACGAGCCACTGTGCAGCGGCAGCATGCTGGACATGAGCTTTTCATTCAGGGGACGGTCCGCATAGCGGACATGGTTTTGCACGTCGCCGGTGCCGGCCGCCAGGGTCAGGCGGTTCCAGGCCCGCTCATGGGCCGGCCGGGGGTCGAAATACATGAACTGATAGTCTCCCCCCGGCTGGGGCAGACGCAGGGTGGCGGTGGAATAGCCCAAAGGTGCCGCCTGCTCGAAGGCCTGCCAGATGGCGTTCACCTGTGCAAAACGGTCAGCCGCCGGCTCCCGGGGCGAAGACGCCTCACGGCCCATGCGACCAAGGGGAGCCTCTTCGCCGCTTCGGGCATGATCGGGCCGCACGGCGGCTTCACCTTCCTGTGTGCGCTGTGGGGGAGCCTGACGCACCGGCATGGGGACACCGCTGATTTCATGCAGACCCGCCCGGTACCAGTCATAGGACCAGTACAGACCCGTCAGGGCCGCCAGCAGGTACAGAGGCAACACCCAGGTACCCACCACCCCATGCATGCTGGAGACGAACCCGCGCCCCGAGCGGCGAAAACTGAAGGTGAACCAGCCGGCCAGGGCCTTCCAGGACCGGGGCCAGCGCAGGTAGATGCCCGACAGCACCAGGATGATCAGCATGATGGTGGCCGCCCCGGTGATCTGCTTGCCCACATCCCCCATCAGCAGCCAGCGATGCAGGCGCTGCAGGGTGCGGAAGAAGGCCTGCCCCTTGAGTTCGGCGCCGATCAGTTCACCGGTGTAGGGATTGAAGTAGTGATTGACCCCGCGGCGGGCCCGAGGCCCGTCACCGGCCACGTTCACGGTGGCCGCATCCCGGGGATCGGAGGACAGGCTCAGGGAATTGATCTGCCGTTCCGGCAGGACCTCTTGGGCCTGTCGCAAAAGGGCTTCCGGAGACAGGCGTTGTGTGTCCAGGGGCTCCACCCGCAGGACATCGCTGTTGATGGCGCGGATGATCTCGCGCTCGAAGGTCAGCATTCCCCCGGTCACGCCGAGGATGATCAGCACGACACCGACAGTGATGCCCATGAACCAGTGAAGCTGGAACCAGAGTTTGCGTAGCATGGAAGAATGCGCCTGTGCATGGAAAAGGAAAAGCGAAGAAAACACGGCCGAATACATGAGGCCCCTGGGAACCAGCCTGCCGACGGAGATCGCCGTCGGGTGTCCTCAGGCAAGGTCCTTCGCCGCCGGGGGCCGCCTTCTCCCACGGCGCGATTCCGCCAGGGGCGTCGTTCACATCGAGTCGGCAGCGAAGGCATCAAAAAACACAAAAACAAAAAAGAGTGCGAATGCAAATCAATATTGATTAATATTATCAGCGTCCGCGCCCCTTCCACCGACACGGGCGGCGCATCTTCACACAATCTCCACAATCCTCATGGACTTCCCTTCGACGGCATGTCTGCTATCCCAATCCCCCAGCCTGACATTCACCCCATGACCCGCGCCCATGTCCTGGTGGTGGAAGACGAACTCAAGATTGCCGCCCTGCTCTCGGATTACCTGCATCAGGAGCACTACACGGTCAGCCTGCTGGACAGCGGACTGCCAGTCATGGACAAGGTCCGCGCCGATCCCCCCAGCCTGATCCTGCTGGACATCATGCTGCCCGACATGGACGGGATGCGCCTGTGCCGGGAGATCCGGCGCATCTCCGCCGTACCCATCATCATGCTCACCGCCCGGATCGAGGAAGCCGATCGGCTCAGGGGCTTTGAACTGGGCGCGGATGACTATGTCTGCAAGCCTTTCAGCCCCCGGGAGGTCATGGCCCGGGTTCAGGCCCTGCTGCGCCGGGCGGGACAAGAGCCGATAACAGCGTCGATGCACACCCAGGATGCCTTGGGACTGCATCTTGAACCCACGCGTCACCGGGCCGTGTTCAACGGCCGGGAACTCACCCTCACCCCCGTGGAATTTCGTCTGCTGCAACAGTTTCATGATCAGCCGAACACCGCCCTGAGCCGGGAAAGCCTGCTCGACGGTCTCTACGATGACCATAGGGTGGTAACGGCACGCACGGTGGATAGCCACATCAAGAACCTGCGCAGGAAACTGCAGGCTGCAGCGCCGGGACACCAGCGGATCCAGGCGGTCTATGGTGTCGGCTACCGCTTTAAACCGCCGCAAGCCGGTTGATGTCACCGCCGTCCATGAGGACATCAACCGACCGCAATCAGGACGGCGTCAGTCCGCCTCGGACCAGCGGGCACCCTCATCCACCGAGAAGCTCAGCACCAGGTTATAGCGAGAGGCATCGAAACTGACGTCGGCCACTTCACCCCCCTCTTCCACCACATGATTCACTTCCACCAGATACTGGCCTGCCCAGGGAGTTTCCACTTCGACACGGCCATCCTGATCAGTGGCCAGAGACTTCTCCCAGCGGGGCGGTCCGTAGACGGTGAGGCGGGTACGGGCCAGCGGCTCGCCACGGAACAACAGGGTGAAGCGGTTGCTGCCGGGCGCATCGGGGACCAGATCCAGTTCCAGAAGGGATTTCACCTCGCTACGCCCGGCCCTGGCCATGAAGGTGGTGCGCGTCACCGAAGTGGCCTGACGCATGGCACGAGGTGCCATGGGCTCCACCACCGCCAGATCGCCCTGGTGGGTGGTGGCAAGCCGGATATGATCCGGACGACGCTCGGCACTCACCTTCAGGCTATCGGGCAGCACGATGGCAGCCTGGATGTTGTCCAGGCGACCGCCGGTTTTTTCAACAATCCCCCGATGCCATTCACCGAAACGAACCTTTGCGGCACCGTCCGCCTCCCGCTCCACCCAGATGTAGTGGGCGTGAGCCGGGGCCAGCAACGTCAGGCCCAGTAACACGACAACGATCATAAAGCGCATGACATTCATCTCCAGTCAGTGATTAATCGATGGGGCGAACCCGGCTCAGAAGGCCACGTTCATGCTGATCCAGTAATTCCGGGACTTGGCCTTGATGTTGTAGTCATCGGTGTAACTGGGGGTGTAGGTGCCGTCAGGCTGCTCCACGAATCGGACCTGATAGGAGGTGAAATCCTGGTCCAGCAGGTTGTTGATGCGGCCATTGAGGGTCACATGCTTGCCCAGTCGATAACCGGCCCCCAGGTGCAGAATCTCGTAATCCTTCCAGTACAGGGCGCGATCGTTGTCGGTATCCCAGCCGCGATAGCGGTCGGACCGGGCCTCCAGGGTCAGGAAGGTGTTGAAGTTCTGGTTCACCTGCCAGTCGAGGGTGGCGTTGAGCATATGCTTGGCGGTACCGGTCAGAGGTCTGCCCTCCTGCGGTCCGCTCTTCTGCTCGGAATCTGTATAGGTGTAGTTGCCGCGCAGGGAGACCGCCGGTGTGATCCGGTAACGTCCGGCCAGCTCGATGCCCTGAATATCCGCCCGATCAATGTTGTAGCGCTGGCTGAAGGTGGTGTACCCCAGCTCCGCCCAGCCTTCGCCGATATCAGCGCAGCGCTCGCCCGGTGCCGCGATTTCGCAGTTGGGGATGCTGTCACCTCGGGCGATCTTGTCCTTGAAGCGGTTGGCGAATAGGGTGGCATTGAAGCTGTGGCCCATCGGGCTGCTGAAATACACCGCCAGCTCACTGTTGAGGCTGGTCTCCGGCTGCAGGTCCGGACTGCCCACGGTCGGGTTCACCCCCTGAGACGTAAAGCCGGTGATCCCCGGAAACAGGTCGCTGGCCTTGGGCGTCTTGTAACCGGTGCTGACACCGCCCTTTACGGTCCAGTCAGGGTTGACGGTATAGACCGCGTAGAGACGGGGGCTGGTCTGTCCACCGAAACGATTGTGATCGTCGTAACGCACCCCTCCTGTCAAGGTCAGGCGCTCGGTGATGTCCCAGTTGTCTTCCACGAAGACCGCCCACTGACGATGGGGTTGCACCGTGCCGGAACGGAAACCGTCGCCGTACATGCCGAACACGCCATCCTCCATCTCGGCATCAATGTACTGACCGCCCACAACCAAGTAGTGACGTTCCAGTGGCACCTCCAGCTTGGCATCCAGGGTGGTCTGACGGGTTTCCATCACCCGGGTATCCCGGGGCAGAAAGCTCTGGAATTGAGCCAGCTGATCGGGGGTCAGCAGGGTTTCCAGCAGCGCCAGCTTCTGGGCTTCGTCATGATTGTTGTTGGTGCCCATCTGGGCCGGCGAGCACCCTGCGGTGGAACCAGCGGCCACGCAGGCGGCATCCCAGAGCCCCTGCATCTCTGCGCGCTCTTCCACGGTAAAGGGCAGGGAACGTCCCTTGTTCTGGGTATTCACGTGGGAAAGGACAATATCACTGACTCCCATATCCCAGTAACCTACATGACCGATGGACCACTGATCCCGGGTAAACCGCTGATCATCCGTGTAGCCCACCCGCGGCTGGACCACGCCCGCATTGGATGCGCGCCATATGGTGCCGTAATCGTCCAGGGTGCCCAGCTGACTGTCATCGTTGTCGTACTTCTGGCGGGAGGCATCCACGTCCAGCGTGAATTCGTGCCGTTCGCTGGGGGTGAAGGTCAACCGCGCACCGGCACTGTAGATGGTGTTATCCACGGTGCGGCCACCGCCGCCAAAGCCCAGGGTGCGCTCGTGAACCACGCCCGACGGATCGCGGACCGGTGCATAGCTGGGGTTGGAGGCATCCCGCTCGTAATAGTTGCCCCGCACACTCAGCCCCAGCTTGCCCGGCACCAATGGGCCCATCACGACGAAGTCAGTGGTCCGGTCATTGCCGAAATCCGAGTTCTCCTCGATGGTCTGGCCGTGGGTGATGGAACCGGTCCAGCGATCCGGGGTCTTGCGGGTGATGATGTTGATCACACCGCCGATGGCATCCGCCCCGTAGAGGGTGGACATGGGGCCGCGGATCACCTCGATGCGCTCGATCATCTCCAGCGGCGGGATGTGATTGAACTGGTTGCCACCGAAATTATTTGGATACAGATCGCCGATGTTGTTCTGCCGCCGACCATCAATCAGGATCAGGGTGTAGTCTGCCCCCATGCCACGCATGCTGATGGTGCCCTGACCGGTTTTGTCGGTGGTTTCCCCCACATCCACACCCTCGATATCACGAACGGCATCCAGCAGGGTGATATAAGGCCTGGAGGCCAGTTCCTCGCGAGTGATCACGGAGATGCTGGCTGGAGCATCAGTAATCTTTTGCTCGAAACCGGCTGCGCTGGTGACGGTAATCTCGTCCAGACGCACCGTTTCGGAGGCGTGGGCCACGGACGAGCCGAGCAGCCCCATGGCCATGCAAACGGCAGCGCGAAGTTTCAGTGGACAGACAGGACAGGGGCGAGATCGACAGGCTTGCGCCATGACTCAAACTCCTTTCTTGATGAGAATGGATCGGTGTTGGCGGGCTTGTCGATCCAGTCTCCCCCGGCATTGCCCGGTCGTGCTGGATTCAGACTGGCTGGCTACGAATAAGCAAAAGAAATAGGCTTAATAAATAAAAACAATTTTGCAAATGATAATCACCCTTGATTGCTGTCCGCAAGCTTCATCTACATCCGGATCGATGATCATGGTGAAGTTTCACAATCTCTTCACATTTCCAAAGGAATCATGAGCCCATGCGCTCGTTTCACCCCCCTGCTCCTGGGCTGCGCACCAAGTTGTTTCTGGCCATGTTGATCACCTTCGCCGTCCTGACCCTGGCCATCATGGGTGCCATGCGCCTGAGCTTTCAGCACGGGCTTACAGGCTATCTGGACCAAGTGGAGCAGGAGCGGGCGCAGAACTTCAGCCGCACCCTGGCGGCCTATTACCAGACACACGGTAATTGGGAGTCTTTACAGCAGAATCCGCGCCTATGGGGGCGCATGCAGCGCATGGCCAACGGCGCGCCGCCCGCTTATCCGTCCGAAGACGCAGTGCTCCAGGATCTGATCCGGCGGCCGGGACGTCTTGCACTGCTGGACGAGACGGGCCACAGGCTGATCGGACCGCCCCTGCCGTTCCCGGACGAGGGCAAGCGTTACCCGGTGCAGGTGCACGGCACCACCGTGGGCATCCTGTATGTGATGCCGTCCACCCACATCACCGACGGGCTGGCCCAGCAGTTCGAGCGCCAGCAGGAACGGATCCTGGGTCTCATCGGCCTGATCGCCCTGCTGGTGGCCGCCATCGCCTCCTACCTGCTGGCCAACCGCCTGCTGGGTCCGCTGCAGGCCCTGACGGGCGGCACCCGCGCACTGACCACGGGCGACTACTCGGCCCGGGTACAGCTGCGCACCCGGGATGAATTCCAGGCCCTGGCCGACGACTTCAACCAGCTGGCCGCCACCCTGGAGCAGAATGAAGCGGCCAGGCGCCGCTGGATCGCCGACATCTCCCATGAACTACGTACCCCCCTGTCGGTACTGCGGGGAGAAATGGAGGCGCTGGAAGACGGCATCCGCACGCTGGACATGCAGGCCCTCCAGTCACTGCAGGCGGAGGCGGCCCTGCTGGGAAAACTGGTGGATGATCTCTATCAGCTGGCCCTGTGCGATGTGGGCTCCCTGGACTGTCACCGGGAAACCGTGGACATGACCGCCCTGCTGCGGGAGATCGTGGCCCAGCACCAGACCCGTTTCACCCAGCAACGACTGACCATCACCCAGGCACTGCTGCCGGCCCCGGCCTTCGTCCAGGCCGACCCGACCCGCCTGAAGCAGTTGCTGAACAACCTGCTGGAAAACACCCTGCGTTACACGGACCCGGGCGGCAGACTGCATGTGGAGACCCGGCAACAGGATCGGCAACTCATCATCACCCTGGATGACACCGCCCCCGGCGTGCCCGCGGACGCCCTGCCCCTGCTGTTCGAACACCTGTTCCGGGTGGAGCCGTCCCGCAGCCGGCGCCACGGTGGCGCGGGCCTGGGTCTGGCCCTGTGCCGGCGTATCGTGGAAGGTCACCGGGGGCGGATCACCGCCGCACCCTCCCCCCTGGGTGGCCTGCGGATCAGCGTCTGCCTGCCGCTGACCAAGCCGTGACCGGAAAGCGGGTTCTCACCACCAGTCCACCACACCGTGCCCAGGCAACAGGCGATAGCGCCATGTGCCGTCCGGGTATGCCGACTGCAGGAGGGGGGCAGTAAAGAAGAAAGGGGTAGGTAGCAGCATCCAAGGGGAACACCGCACCGGGTCAAATCGGGCACGAATGCCTGTAGTATTGAGGCCTGAGGCCACAACACAGATTGGAGCACAGGCATGGCGAACGAAGGCTATCACGAGCCCATTGACGAACTCAGCGACGAGACCCGCGACATGCACCGGGCCATCGTCTCGCTGATGGAAGAACTGGAAGCGGTGGATTGGTACAACCAGCGCGTCGACGCCTGCAAGGATGCCGAACTCCGGTCCATCCTCCAGCACAACGCCGACGAGGAGAAAGAGCACGCCGCCATGGTTCTGGAATGGATTCGTCGGCGCGACCCGGTCTTCGACAAGGAACTACGCGACTGGCTGTTCACCGACAAGAAGCTGGATCACTGAGGCGACCGCCTCAATGGGCGACCCGCGGCTTTCCCAGGCGGCCTGCCATGGTTGACGCATGGGCTTGAGAAAGGTGTTTGAGGGCGGGGCCTGAGGAAATGGTGGTGGTGGTGTTTCCCACCCCCAATCGCCGATCACCGGATGAGGAAGTACCGCCAGGGTGGCTTTGACGCCCTGCTGCCCAAGCCACGCCAGGATCGTGGCCAGCCCCGGCGCCTGTCAGCGGTCGTCACCGAGGCCCTGATCGCCCTGACGGAGGAACATGCCTCCTGGTCCGTGCGCCAGTTCTCGGTTGTCCTGTGTCCCAGGACATGGGACAGGCTTCGTCGCGGAACAGTGATGACGGCAAGCGATGGATCACGATCATGGTACGGCTCTCGCTGAGCGCTGCCGTAGTCGTGCTTGCTCGTCCCGGCCAGCCCGGACTATAATGGTGGCAAATGGACTGGGAGTGCCCGGTCGGCGTCTGAGCTTCGGTGAGTGTCATCGAGGCTCTTCGCTTTTCTGGGGGAAGCGTTTTAATCCCCACTGCTCGTAGCCCACCCCGGCATTCTGCCTGCCGCCCTGGCAGTAGAATTTCTGCTTGAGTGTTTCGAAGGCACGGTTGTTCTGCTCAGGCCTCAGGATGTGCAGCCCGATGGGGCGAGCCACCAGGTCTGCCAGCTGTAGCCCAGCCGAATTTGCCTTCTTGTCGGCAAAGCGGATGTCGAAGTTGAAGGCCTTGTTCAGGCGGTTATGGCCATCACACAGGCGGCGAAACTCAAGCTCCAGCTCGTCATCTTCCCTGCGACCACGCCGCTCGACCACAACATGCGTCACCCTGTCCTCTTGCCTCTCCTCGGCAAGAAACTCATAGAGGCTCTCCAGGCAAAACCCCAGCGCGAGGTGATAGGGGTTTTCTGACTCGGCTTGCTGTGGTGTCAACCGAGCCTTCTCGATCACACAGCTGACCAGGATGAATTGACTGGTATTGATGATGCCCGTCAATTCATCGAGAAATGCCTGTTTGTGCTCGCGATTCCTGAAAAACGTGAAGTCGCCATTCTCCTTGCGAATTTCATGCTCGTGAAGAATAACCAGATCATGGCCAAAGTGGCGGAACTTGAACTTCTGCAGCTCAGAAACGACAGTCTCGCTGTAATAGCACTTGTGAAAGATACAGAAGGCCAATACAAAAACCGGGTAATGAGGATCAAGTGACTGCAAGCCATGATCGCCGCTTTCGTCCACGTAGACGATGTAGTCGCTAAAATTGTCCATAGCTGATTTCCTACTGTCTTCCCTTCACATCAGCGCAGGCGAATACGCTTGTTGGACTGGATCGCCTCTTCCAGTTCGCGCTTGAGTGCGTCGAGGAAGGCATCCACCTCCTGCGTTTGGAGGCGCTCGTCCAGTCGGCCATCGATGCATCACGGCACACGCGCTCATCAAGAAAATCGTCCCAGTGGTAGACTTCCAGGATCTCCGCTCGCGTGACGAAAACATCGGCCACCACGGTCTCGATGAACTCAACCAGGAGTGCACTGCATACAAGTGCGGCACAGAACGCCACTTGGGTCGCCAGCTGGTCATCGCCATCCCGCAGCGCTTGCCAAAATGGCGGTTCCAGCCGCTCAAGGCGCTGACAAACCGCGCTGCCCACGCGCGTCGCCGTGGCGGGACGCGCCTTCTGCAGACGATTCCCGTCATGGATCGCGGCCTTCCACGCCGTCTGGTCAGCCCCGGATAGCATCAGATCCGCCAGGACACGACTCTCGAAGACCATCAGAGACCCGCCCCTGAGGTGGGTTTTTTCATTCCCGGTCCCAGGGCCGAGCGATCGGCATCAGCCGTCCGAGTTGTCCCGCTTAGGTGGCCCAGTGTGGCCCAGCGCCATGAGGCGGGATTGATGGTGAGAGAGGGAGCGGCGTAAGTGCCTGATTTGAATGGTGGGTCGTGTAGGATTCGAACCTACGACCAATGGATTAAAAGTCCACTGCTCTACCAGCTGAGCTAACGACCCATTGAACTGACGTTCCTGGGGGGATCATGCGCTCCGGCGGGGGGCCGGAAAGGGCACGTATTCTACTGAAGTTCTCGGGGATTGCAAGGGCTTTGATGGGGGGCGGGCAGCCGTGCCCGCCCCCCATGACCCTCGAGGTCACATGGCTTCCAGCTTCCTCAGCTTGCCCGGAAGCAGCCGCATGTCCACCAGGCTGGTGAGGAAGGCCTTGCCGAAGCTGGCTTCATCCTCGTAGAGCATCTTGTAGTACTGGATCTTCATGGTCAGCGCCGCCCCGAAGACGATGCTGGCGAAGGTGAGAAAACCACCCAGGGCCAGGGTGGAGATGCCGGTGATGCCCTGACCGATGGTGCACCCCATGGCCAGCACCCCACCGAAGGCCATGAGGATGGCGCCGACGAAGTGATTGACGAAATCCCTTACCGAGGCAAACCACTCGATGCGAAACGCCTTGGTGACCAGCGCCCAGAACAGGGAGCCCAGGATGACACCGACCAGGGCCATCACACCGATGTAGAGCACCGCCGAGTCAAACCCGCTGCCCACATAACGGAGACTCTGCCCCATGGGGTTGATGAAGGTGAACGACTGCGCCGACCAGGGGGCTGCCTCGGCGGGTCGGGCATCCGGGTCGTCGGCCAGGAAATCCCAGTCCTGCACGTATTCGTTCAGGGTGTTCTGACCACCGAAACCATCGTCGATCATGGCCTGACTGGTCACGTACCAGGCCCCCACCACCATCAGGCCAATCACCACACCGCCAAGGATATTGTCGAAACTGCGACGGAAATCTGCGTTCTTGAAGATGAAGAACAGGACCCCGGCAGCCAGGATGAGACCGATGATCAGGCGCGCGATGGCGCCATGCTCCGTGCCTGCCACCAGGGAGCCCAGATCCTGCTGGTTGCCCAGGTTGATGGCGAGGGGGTTCATCCAGGGGTAGAACAGCGTGGAGTAAAGGGTGTGCGAGGTGCCCGGGAAGGGATTGATCATGAAGTAGGCGATCACGGCAATAATGAGCAACACCATGATGGACTTGATGTTGCCGCCGCCCACCCGCACCAGGATCTTGTTGCCGCAGCCACTGGCCAGGCTCATGCCGATACCGAACAACAGGCCGCCCAGCAGGTGCTCGATCCAGCGGAACTGGGGGGATCGGTAGGGCGGGAAGGCCCCGTCGGCGTTCACCATGCCGAAAATCTCGAACAGGATCACACCCAGCATGGCCACGGCAATGGCCAGCAACCAGGCCCGCATACGGCCCAGGTCGCCCATGTTGACCCAGTCGGAGACGGCCCCCATGGTGCAGAAGTTGGTCTTGTTGGCCACCGCGCCGAAGATGAAGGCCAGCACGAAAATGGATGTCAGCACCACGGCCGCCGCCGCGGTAAAGCTCTCGAATACCATGTTATCTCCTCCTCCGGGTAGCGGGGGGCGTCTGTGCGCCCATGTCCTTGGGCCTGAAAGCCCGGACTTTTCTTATCATAGCTTGACATTCTGCAACAGCGAGCCCGATCACACCCATTCAGTGTTTTGAATGGGCAGATCAATGGGACTTGGGGGGCTGCTGCAGGACCGGCCTGCCTGCGAAGCTGGTGGCACCGGAGACACCGCCATTCGCGGCCGAGGGCCGCTCCCACGGGGGCTTTCTGGACGCCTGAGACTCAGGGCTCAGAGGCGATAGCGGGTGGTGTCGGGCAGACCGGCGTCTGCAAAGCCCCAGGCGCGCAGGCGGCAGGCGTCGCACAGGCCGCAGGCGCGGCCTTGGTCATCGGCGCTGTAGCAGGACACGGTGCGGGCGAAGTCCACCCCGGCCTCAACGCCCCGGCGAATGATCTCGGCCTTGGAGAGGTCAATCAGGGGTGTACGGATATGGCAGTGATCACCACCCACCCCAGCTTTGGTAGCCAGGTTGGCCATGGTCTCGAAGGCCTGGATGAATTCCGGGCGGCAGTCGGGATAGCCGGAATAGTCCACGGCGTTCACGCCGATGAAGATGTCCCGGGCGTCGAGCACTTCGGCCCAGGCCAGGGCGATGGACAGGAAGACGGTGTTGCGGGCGGGCACGTAAGTGACGGGGATACCGTTGGAGGGGGCATCGGGTACCTGGATGGCTTGATCGGTGAGGGCTGAGCCACCGAACAGGCCCAGGTTGAGGTCCACCACCCGATGGTCGGCGGCGCCCAGGGATTGCGCCAATTCAGCGGCCGCCACCAGTTCGGCGTGGTGGCGCTGCCCATAGCGAAAGCTCAGGCAATGACAGTCGAAACCCTCGGCGCGGGCCAGGGCCAGGACCGTGGCAGAGTCCATGCCCCCGGAGAGGAGGACGACAGCGTTTTTCATGGTGATTTCCTCAATCTTCATTTGCACCCTGCCGGCGATTGCCCTCCTCTCTCTACCGCCAGTGAGGAAGAGGCTCAAATGCCCCTGGCCCGTGGAACAAGCTCCCCCGAGAGGGGCGCTTGCGGTCATCTGCCCCGGGCATCGTTCCAGAGGACCTTGTGGAGCTGCAACTGGAAACGCACGGGCAGATGATCTTCCACGATCCAGTCTGCCAGGGTGCCCGGTGCCAGGTCACCGAAGGCGACGGAGAACAGCACCTCCACCCGGTCCGCCAGACCATACCGGGTCAGCACCTCCCGCGCCCAATCGTAATCGGCCCGATCACGGATCACGAACTTGACCTGGTCATGGCTGGATAGATGCGCCAGGTTCTCCCACAGGTTGCGGGCAACCTCGCCGGAACCCGGAGTCTTCAGGTCCATGACCTTGATGGCCCGCGGGTCCACGGCGGAAATATCCAGGGCGCCACTGGTCTCCAGGGAGACTTCATGACCGGCATCACAGAGGGCAGCGAGCAGGGGGAGACAGTCGGGCTGGGCCAGGGGCTCGCCGCCGGTCACACAAACATGATGCACGCCGTAGTCCTGTACCCTGGCAAGGATGTCCTCAAGGGGCATGACCCGTCCGCCGGTGAAGGCGTAGGCGGTGTCGCAATAACCACAGCGCAGCGGACAGCCGGTGAGCCGGATGAACGCGGTAGGCCAGCCCACGCTGCGGGACTCCCCCTGCAGGGACAGGAAGATCTCGGTGATCCTCAGGCTGATGGGTGCCGGGGGTGCGTATTCGAGGGTGGGTGTATTCATCAATGACCTTGGCCCTAACCCCTCTCCCCGCAGGGGAGAGGGGCCTGGAGCATATCTTTCATCATCGGGAGTGACTCACCCCCTTGGCATATGGGAGTTAGTCGGAGCGCTCGGCCAGGCGGGCCAGACGCTGTTCTGCCAGGCGTGCCACGGTGGTGCCAGGGTGTTCGTCCCTCACCTGGGTGAGTTGTTCCCGGGCGGCATCCCATTGCCCCAGTTCGTAATGGGTGAAACCCTTCTTGAGCCGGGCATCGGCCTCCTTGTTGCTGCCGGGGTGCTCATCCAGCACCCGAGAAAACTCCTTGAGGGCCTGCTCAAAGTCCCGGGTCACGTAGAAGGCTTCGGCCAGCCAGTATTGCGCATTGGCAGCCAGGAGGCTGTCGGGGTGGTTTTCCAGGAACCCCTGAAAGGCTTCGATGGAGCGACGATGGCGACCCTCCCGCAGCAGGTTGAAGGCATCCTGGTAGGCCTGACGATCATCGCCGGCCGCCTGGGGATCCACCAGGGCCGGTTGCTCCGACGGGGGCTCACCGGCCTGCCGACCCGGACCCGCCCGCTCCAGTCGCTCCAGTCGCTGATCCACATCCAGGTAAAGATCCCGTTGCCGCGTCTTCACCGTTTCCAGTTCATGCCGCAACGCGTCCGACTCACCCCGCAAATCCCGCAGATCCTGATCCATGCCCTCCATGCGGTTGAGCATTTCCATCAGGGCCTGGTTTTCAAGGATGCGTTCCAGGCGCTCCAGGCGTTCTTCCAGTTGCGCCAGCCGGTCCTGAGCCTGCACGGGACCGACCACGGCGCCGGTCAGCAACACCCCGGACACCACCAGGGGAATGATACGCCCCCACATCATTGCTCACCCTCGTAGACGATCTCCACGCGGCGGTTCCGCTCCCAGGCTTCCTCGTTGCTGCCCAGCTCGGCCGGCATTTCCTCGCCATAGCTGATCACCTGAATCTGCTCACCACGGGCCCCCTGAAGCATCAACATGCGGCGCACCGACTGAGCCCGACGCTCGCCCAGGCCCAGGTTGTATTCGCGGGTGCCGCGCTCGTCGGTATGCCCCTCCAGGCGAACCCGGGCATCGCGATCACGGGACAGATAATCGCCATGGGCGGCGATCACGTCCACGAACTCGGAACGCACCGTGTCACGGTCGAACTCGAAATAGATCACGCGGGTGGACAGGGGGCTATCCGGATCGTCCAGGGCCTCTGCCAGGGGACGGCCATCTCGACCCAGGGGACGCGTCCGAACATCCGGGTCCAGGGTACCAGGGGCGCGGGCATCCGGATCGGTCGCACCCGGCCACTGATCGGCGGGGGTTCCCGCAGGATGGCGGTCTGCAGTGGCACAGGCGCCAAGGGCGGCCACGGCGACCAGCATCACCAAGATCTTCAGGGCCTGAGGCCAGGCGGGGATATTCAGCATGGGGTGTTACCTCGGTAAGGGATTCAGGAAAACAGGGGTTCAATCAAGAAAAGGAGACCAGGCCGGCTCGCGCACCTCGCCGTCTTCCAGCACCAGGCGCTGATGCACGCGGCCATCTTCACTGACCGCCGCCAGCACCCCGCGGCCGCCTTCCGAGGTGGCGTAGATGATCATGCTGCCATTGGGGGCAAAACTGGGGGACTCATCCATGCCGCTGTCAGTGAGGGTGCGAAACAGTCTCGAATCCCGATCCAGCAGGCCAATGCGGAAACGGCCGCCAGAGCCGTGCACCATGGCCAGGCGACGACCGTCAGGCGAGATGGTCACGCCCCCATTGTAGCGTCCCTCGAAGGTGAGGCGCTGGGCCTGACCTCCCCGAGCGGGCACCTCGTAGAGCTGAGGCTGACCGGCCCGATCGGAGGTGAAGACGATGGAGCGGCCATCAGGCATCCAGGCCGGCTCGGTATCGATGGCGCGGTGCTGGGTGACCCGGTTCAGGGACTGATCGGACAGGTCCAGCACATAAATGTCCGGCTGCCCCCCCCTGGACAGGGTCAGGGCCAGGCGACGCCCGTCCGGCGACCAGGCCGGGGCGCCGTTGATGCCCTCATGGCTGGCCACCCGGGTGCGGTTACCGCCATCCAGATCCTGGATGTAGATCTCTGAGCGCCGGTTCTCGAATGACACGTAGGCGAGGCGACGGCCATCCGGCGACCAGGCGGGAGACATGATGGGCTGACTGGAACTGAAGACGGTCTTGGGGTTATGACCATCGGCATCGGCCACCTGCAGGGCGAAGCGCAGATCCCCGTCCCGACGGGTGAGACTCACGTAGGCCACCTGCGTGTCAAAGGCGCCGCGATCGCCGGTGAGGCGCTCATAGATGATGTCGCTGACCATATGCGCGGCGCGGCGCAGGTTGTCACGCTCCACGGGGATGCTGTAACCGGTGAGCTGACGTTCGGAGGCCACGTCCAGGAGCTGGAAGCGCACGGAGTAGCGGTCCCGGCCAGTCTGCTGCAGGCGCCCGACAACCAGATATTCACTGCCCTGGTCGCGCCAGGTGGCGTAGCTCACCTCGTCAGCGCCATGGGGGCGCTGAGGCATGTCATCCGGATCGGCGGGACTGAAGCGGCCGGTGCGGTTGAGGTTGGCGGCGATGATGCCGGCGATGTCTTCCGGGGCCTCTGAGGCCTCGCCGTCCCAGTCGAAGGGGACGATGGCCACGGGCATGGCCCCCTCCACCCCCTGGGTGATACGGATCTCCAGGGCAGCCTGGGCGATCAGGGGTGCGATCACCAGGAGGAGCAGCAGCAGTCGGGTCAGTGATTTCATCTATTTGGCTCGATCATGTTCAGGTAGAGCGCCGGGGATGAGGGTGCCAGAGCCTGGGCTCTCAGCGGCGCTGGGGGCATCAACATACCCATGGCCAGGGTCAACTCGGTTCAAAGGTAAACCGGATCTCCCGGGCAAACAGATCCGGGTCCGGTGGTGACGGCAGAGGCTCAGCCAGGCGCACGGCTCGCTCTACCGAATCGCAGAACACAGCATCTCCCGTGCATTGTTCCACCCTCACCTGCTGGATGAAACCGCCGGGCGACTGACGGACAAACACCACAGCGCTCTGCCCGGACCGATGCCCATCCGGGCGACGCCAACGGCGCTCCACGGCTGAGCGGATGGCGGCTGCGTATTCATTCTGTTGCCTGTCCAGTTCCCGCTGCCGGGCGGCGCGCTGACGTTCTGCCTCGGCCTGGGCCTGGGCCTGCTCAAGACGCCGCTGTTCCGCTTCCATTCGCTCCCGGGTGCGTTGTTCCTCCGCCTGACGCTCCTGCTCGCGGCGTTCCGCCTCCGCCTGCCGTCTTGCCTCCTCCCTCTGACGCTCTTCCTCGGCCCGGCGTTCCGCCTCTTCGCGTTCACGCTGCTCCTGGGCACGGCGCTCGGCCTGCTCACGCTCCCGCTGTTCCCGGGCCCGCCGTTCGGCCTCGGCCCGCTCCTGCTCGGCCTGGGCACGGCGCTCGGCCTCACGTCGTTCCTGTTCCGCCTGGGCACGACGCTGTTCCTCCTGGCGCTGACGTTCCGCCTCGGCACGACGCTGTTCTTCCCGACGCAGGGCCTCTTCCTCACGGCGACGCTCGGCCTCGGCCCGCTCCCTCGCCTGGCGCCGCGCCTCCTCCTGGGCCTGCTCCCGGGCCTGCTCCCGGGCCTGTTGCGCACGATCGAAGGCCTCAGCGTCCATGGCCACCGCCTCCACCACTTCCACCGGCGCCTGCTCGCCCCGGGCCGCAGGTTCGGCGCTGGGCTTGAAGTGCAGGTTCACCCCCAGGACGAGGAACAGCAGAAGGTGAATGGACAGCACCAGCACGAACAGGCGGCCATGCTGCGTCAGCAAGGACCACATGGAATCAGCCGTCCTGTTCAGGCGGGTCGGTGATCAGACCCACGCGCCCGGCCCCTGCCGCCTGGACACTGATCATGGCGTCCACCACCCGACCGTAATCCACGAATCGGTCACCGCGCACGAACACATCCGTGCCCGGCTGCCGGCTGAGCAGGTCGCTGACGATGCCACGCAACTCATCCCGCTCCAGCCCCTCACCCACGCGCGGGCCCTGGTTCAAGGTGATCCGGCCGTCCCGCGAGACAGTCACCACAATGGGCTCACCCTGGTCGGGCGTGGTGTCCAGGGCCTCCGCGTCCGCCTGCGGCAGGTCCACCTCCACCCCCTGCTGCAACAACGGCGCGGTGACCATGAAGATGATGAGCAGCACCAGCATCACGTCGATGAAGGGCACGACGTTGATCTGGGACATGGAGCGGCGGCGACGCCGCAGCGAGACACCTTCAGCCATCAGGCGGGCGCCTCCCCCTGCTCCTGCACGGCGCTCCCCAGCTGGCGCTGCAACAGGGCCGAGAGTTCCTCGGAGAAGTTCTCGTAACGGGCCATGAGCCGATCGATCTCGGCGGAGTAGCTGTTGTAGGCGATCACCGCCGGGATGGCGGCGAACAGGCCCAGGGCCGTGGCGATCAGGGCCTCGGCGATCCCCGGGGCCACCATGGCCAGGGTGGCCTGCTGCACACCGGAGAGGCCGATGAAGGCATGCATGATGCCCCAGACGGTGCCGAACAGTCCGATGTAGGGACTGGTGGACCCCACCGTGGCCAGGAAGGTGAGATAGGTCTCCAGGCTGTCCACCTCACGGGAGACGGCCACCCGCATGGAGCGCTGCGTGCTGGCGGCTACCAGGGCACCGCTGCTGGCATCCCGGGCCAGGCGCCGCCCCCGCAGAAACTCCTTGAAGCCCACGGCGAAGACATGCTCCAGCCCGGCAACATCGTCCTTGCGCCTCAGTCCTTCGTACAGCCGCGACAGATCCGCGCCCGACCAGAAGCGCTCCTCGAACTCATCCGCGGCCCGCCGCGCCTCCCGCAGCACCCGCCACTTGAGGGCGATGACCATCCAGGAGAACACCGAGGCCAGCACCAGGATGAGCATCACCACCTGGACGATCAGGCTGGCCTCAAGGATCAGGCGGTAAAGGGACAGATCAACGCTCACTGCGGGTCTCCGGCATTCATGATGGCAGCAATGGTGTCGGGGATCGGGCGGGGCGTGAACTGCCTGGCATCCAGACAGGCAATCTTGACCTCGCCGCGGCATAACAGTTCCGGGGCTTCGCTTTCCATGCCGCGCCAGACCTCATGATGAATGTGCAGACTGGCCCGACGCTGGTCGGCCACCCGGGCCGTGATGGTCAGGGCGTCGTCCAGCACAGCCGGCCGCAGGTAATCCACCCGGGCGCTGCGCACGGCGAAGATGACGCCCTGCTCCCGCATGAGCCGTTCCTGCTCAAACCCCAGGTGACGCAACCATTCGGTGCGGGAGCGCTCCATGTACTTGAGGTAGTTGGCGTAGAACACCACGCCGCCGGCGTCGGTGTCTTCGTAATAGACGCGCACGGGCCACTGAAAGGCCGGCAACATTGTGCTGTTTTGGGAAGATCGGGACACGAGAACAGTTCACAGTTTGAAGTGGAAGGTGCGTTTCAGGGAGCACTCGGCTCGCCATCGGCGGCTGCCTCGGGGGTATCGAATAGATCCGGCTGGGCGCTGCGCGCCTCCAGGGCAGCGGGCACGCGCAGGCCAAAATGGCGATAGGCGTGACTGGTGGCCATGCGACCTCGGGTGGTGCGCATCAGGAAGCCCTGCTGGATCAGGTAGGGTTCGAGCACATCCTCTATGGTTCCCCGCTCCTCACCGATGGCGGCGGACAGGCTGTCCACACCCACGGGCCCGCCGTCGAACTTCTCGATCACGGACATCAGCAAACGCCTGTCCTGGGCATCGAAGCCGTTGGCGTCCACGTTGAGCATCTTGAGGGCCTGGTCAGCCACCGGGGCGGTGATCACCCCATCCGCCTTGATCTGGGCGTAGTCGCGCACCCGGCGCAGCAGGCGGTTGGCGATGCGTGGCGTGCCCCGGGCGCGGCGGGCGATTTCCAGGGCGCCGGAGGGGTCCAGTTGCGCACCCAGGATGCCGGCGGCGCGGGTGACGATGCGCGCCAGATCCTCGGTGGAATAGAACTCCAGGCGCTGCACGATGCCAAATCGATCCCGCAGCGGCGAGGTGAGCAGACCGGCGCGGGTGGTGGCGCCCACCAGGGTGAACGGCGGCAGGTCGATCTTGATGGAGCGGGCCGCCGGTCCCTCGCCGATGACGATGTCCAGCTGGAAGTCTTCCATGGCCGGATAGAGCACCTCCTCCACCACCGGTGAGAGGCGATGAATCTCGTCCACGAACAGCACATCCCGGGGCTCCAGGTTGGTGAGCAGGGCCGCCAGATCGCCCGGGCGCTCCAGCACCGGGCCGGAGGTCTGTCGCAGGTTCACGCCCAGTTCCTGGGCAATGATGTGGGACAGGGTGGTCTTGCCCAGCCCCGGCGGGCCGAAGATGAGCACATGATCCAGGGCCTCCTGGCGGGCCCGGGTGGCGGAGATGAAGATCTCCATCTGCTCCCGCGCCACGGGCTGGCCTTCATAATCGGCGAGCCGCTGGGGGCGAATGGACCGCTCCAGTGACTCGTCGTCGTTGGGGGTGGCTGCGGGGGTGACGATGCGGTCCGTCATGGGGGGGTGCCGTTCAAAAGTGTGGAGGATAACATTTGGGCTCCGGGCCGGCCGGCGTCAGTTCTTCAGCGTGGCCTTCAGTGCCTGGCGAATCATCTCCTCGCTGCTGTCGCACTCCTTTTCCACCTTGCTCACCAGACGGCTGGCCTCCTGGGGCTTGTAGCCCAGGGAGACCAGCGCCGCCACCGCATCACCGGCGGGATCCGCCGGCCCCGACAACGGGGCAACGCTGCCACCACCCGGCGCGACCTGCCCCTGGATCTGCGCCGTCACCTTGTCCCGCATCTCGATGATCAGGCGCTCGGCGGTCTTGCGGCCAATACCGGGAAGACGGGTGAGCGTGGTGATGTCGTTATCCATCACGCAACGGTGAAAGGCCTCGGCACTCATGCCCGAGAGAATGGCCAGGGCCATCTTGGCCCCCACGCCACTCACCCGGATCAGGCTGCGAAACAGGGCCCGCTCATTGGGGCTGGCAAATGCAAACAGGACATGGGCATCCTCACGCACGTGCAAATGGGTGTGCAGGATCACCTCGTCGCCGGTCTGGGGCAGCTCGTAAAAGGTGGACAGGGGCGCCTCCAGCTCGTAGCCGACACCATTGACCTCCACCATGAGTTGCGGCGGTTGCTTGAGCACCAGCACGCCACGCAAACGTCCGATCATCGACCTCTCCTGGCAAACCCCGCCGGCAGGCGGGACAGGGTGGCATGGGTATGGGCGTGGCACAGGGCCACGGCCAGGGCATCGGCGGCATCCGTGGCGGGTGTGGACTGCAACTCCAGGATCAGCGTGACCATGTGCTGCATCTGCTCCTTGGCCGCCGCGCCGGTGCCCACCACCGCCTGCTTGATGGACCGGGGCGTGTATTCGGCCACCGTGAGCCCGCCCTCCACACCGGCACAGATGGCGGCGCCACGGGCCTGCCCCAGCTTGAGGGCCGAGGAAGGATTGCGCGACACAAAGACCTGTTCCACCGCCATGGTATCGGGCCGGTGCAAGGCGATGATCTCCTGCACCTGCCGAAAGATGAAACCCAGACGCTCGGGCAACGCCTCGCCCTTGACGCGGATACAGCCGCTTTCCACGTAGGTGCTGCGCCGCCCATCGGTGTCCAGGACCCCGTAGCCGGTCACCAGGGAGCCAGGATCTATGCCGATGATGCGCATCAGGACATGCCCTGCATCACCTCGTCCGGGAAGTCGGCGTTGGTATAGATATTCTGCACGTCATCCAGGTCGTCCAGCATGTCCAGGAGCTTGAGCACCTGTTGAGCGCTGTCCGCATCCAGACTGCTGGCCGTGGCAGCGCGCATGGTCACCTCGCCGCGCTCGGGTTTGAAGCCGGCTTCGGTCATGGCCTCGCGCACGCTTTCGTATTCGTCCGGAGAGGTGAGCACTTCCATTGAGCCGTCGTCATTGACCACCACATCCTCGGCACCTGCCTCCAGCGCGGCCTCCATGATGCGTTCCTCATTCAGGCCCTCCGGATAGCTGAGCACGCCCTTCTTGTCGAAGAGGTAGGCCACGGAGCCGTCAGTGCCCAGGTTGCCGCCGCACTTGCTGAAGGCATGTCGCACTTCGGCCACCGTGCGGTTACGGTTGTCGGTCATGCAGTCCACCATGACAGCAGCGCCGCCGGGGCCATAACCCTCGTAGCGAATCTCCTCGTAGGTAACACCTTCCAGCTCGCCGGCGCCGCGCTTGATGGCCCGCTCCACCGTATCCTTGGTCATGTTGGCGTCCAGCGCCTTGTCCACGGCCAGGCGCAGACGGGGGTTGGAATTGGGGTCCGATCCCCCCATGCGGGAGGCCACGGTGATCTCCTTGATGAGCTTGGTGAACAGCTTGCCGCGCTTGGCGTCCTGGGCATTCTTGCGGTGCTGGATGTTTGCCCATTTACTGTGTCCGGCCATGTGATCTCTTCTCTTGGATGATGTGCTTCAGGGGCATCATGAATGCGTGGTTCGACCCGCGAAATCTCCGGTGCGCAGGAAGTTGGCTACCGCCTGGGCCACTGGCCGGGCCGTGAGCAGCGTGAAATGGCTATAGGGCACGGTGAGATGTGCAGTCACCGCGTCGCTCCAGGTCTCGCGCAGATCCACCGTGCCATCCCCCTCCCCTGGCGGCGCAGCCCCCAGGGCGCGGCCCACTCCCACACCGCGGGCGCCGGCGATCATGCCCAAATCACGCGCGCCTTTCCAGCGGGGCACATCGCCCAGCAGGCCCCTCTGGATGCTCCGGCCCAGGGTCCAGCGGCTCAGGGGGGAGCGGGCCAGGGAGGCTGCCACGCCACTACCCGAGACCGGCGTGCCCAGCATCACCACCCGACCCGGACGCTGCAGCGGAAACTGATGGAACAGGTGCATGATCACCAGCCCACCCAGGCTATGCCCCACCAGATGCACCACATCCGCATCCAGGGTACGCAGATAGGCATCCAGTCGGGCCGCATTGCCCTCGGGGGTGGCAAGGATACTGGAATAGCGGAAACGGTGCACCGCAAAGCCCTGCCCACTCAATCGACGCGCCAGCAGGTTCATTTCCAGACCGGTCATCCACAGCCCGTGTATGTAGACGACGGCCTCACGCATCCCGGGCACCCGGCCCCTTGGGCACGTGGTCCAGAATCACCTCGGCATTGGTCCAGGAGGTGACCCAGCGAGCCGCCTCATCCCTGGGTAACCAGCGGTATTCAACATGCTCGTGGGGGCTGATCCGGACGGTCACCCCCTCCGGGACCCACAAGGTGAAGTGATGTTCCAGATTCTCATGGGCATCGGGCGGATAACGCTCCCGCCAGGGGGGCACGATGGGAAAGCGAACCTGCCGATGCAGGTTGACCAGGCCGTCGGCAGACAGACCCGTCTCCTCCTCCAGCTCACGGCGGGCAGCCTGCACCGGGGACTCGCCCCATTCCAGACTGCCGGTGACCGACTGCCAGAAGTCCGCCGGGGTACGGCGCCGCAGCAACAGCACACGGCCGGCGTCATCATGAACCACCACCAGGACCGATTCGGGACGCTTGAAGACCATATATCAATACTTTACAAGGGACCGACAGGCAGTAAAAGGGCCGCGCCGGAAGCTTTGGCACGGCATCAGACCTAGAACGCGTGACTCGTGCCGAAGTAGGCCCGGGATTCATTGGCACTGAATCCATAGGCATAGTCCACCCGTAGATCCGTGCGCACGAACCACCGCAGGTTGATGCGCAATCCCAGACCGGCCCCTACGTGTACGTCCGACAAATCCACGTCGCGGCGCGGCCAGACTCCGCCCAGGTCCACGAATCCCACCCCGCGCACATCGGGGCGACCGAACAGGGGGTGCAGGTACTCGGTATTAAGGAGCATGAGCAGATCTCCCTCCCGGTAGTCCCGGGGATAACCGCGCAGGTTGCTGCCGCCACCCAGGGAGTAGGCCTCGTCGCCAAAGGCAGTGCGACTGGCCACGGCAAAGCGGGCCTGGTAGTTCAGATTGGGAGACAATTCGCCGTTGCCCAGCGGCCGGTAGGCACGGTAGAACAGGCTCAGGTTCTGGTGACTGGTATCCGAGCCGATGGCCTCGCCCCCAAAGGACAGGGAGGCCCCGTACTCCACGCCCTCCCGACGCACCCCCAGATCCGCCACATCGGTAAAGGAAATGCCCCCACTCCAGCTCAGCACGCGCGCATCATCGGGGACGGCCTCCCCCGCATCATGAGGGCTGTAACGCCGGTCGTTCCAGTTCACCCCCAGGCTGGCCCGCCACCCGGCACTCGGGCCCTGGCGATCCAGCCAGCGACTGATGGAGGCGCCCAACTGCAGGGTGTCCTTGTCGTGGTCACCATGACCATCCTCCTCCGAGGCCGATTCCACCACCCTCTCATCCTCGAAGGAAAGCGTCAGGCCCCAGGCCGTGTGGGGGATGCGGGGAATACTGTAACTTGCGCTCAACGTGCGCGACTCTTCTTCGGAGGTGTCGCTGCCGGCGTCCTCCCATTCGGCCCTCAAACGCAGCACCTGGTTGTAGCCCAGGAAGTTATCGAAGCGCACATCGCCCCCGTAGCGGATATCGCCATCGGAGGTGCGGCTCAGCCGGGGCAAGGGAAAGATGTAGAATTTCTCGCGCACGGTGAAGGTCACCTCGGCCTCGCCATTGACCACCTCCACCCGGGACTCCACCGACTGGAACAGCCCCATGTTCATCAGGGCCTGGCGCGTGTCCTCAATGGCCTGGGCGTCCAGCGGATCGCCCCGCTCGACGATCAGCTCCTGGCGCATCACCGATTCACGGGTCACCCGGTTGCCTTCGAAACGGATGTCACTGATCACGGGGGCATCGAGTGAGGGCTCCGACAAGACCGGTGTAACCCACAGGCACAGGGCCGCCACACACCCAGATATCACCCAGGAAGCCCACGCACTCCCTCCTCTGGACATCGTCATCACGCGCCTTGCAGCCCCTTCGCCCTCACCTGCCCTTGATCCCTTGCGCCAGCAACCGGCGCACCACAAAGATGCCCACCACCACCAGCACAGTGGCCGTGACCAGGGCCCCGTACACGCCGAGATAGGGCTCCAGGGCACTCCACTGCGCGCCCAGGGTATATCCCGCCAGGCCCAGAAAGCTGTTCCAGATGAATGTCCCCAGGAAGGTCAACCCAACGAACCGACCGAAGGACATGGGCAGCAGCCCCGCCGGGATGGACACCAGACTGCGCACCGTAGGGATCAGGCGCCCACCGGCCACGATCCAGTCGCCCTTGCGCTCATAGACCCCCAGCACCTTATCCAGGTCGGACTCACGCACCAGCACCCAGCGGCCACGACGCCGCAGAAGATCCCGCACGCGTTCCTCACCGGCGCGGCGGGCCAGCAGGTAGATCAGGGTGGACCCGGCGGTGCCACCGAGTGAGCCCACCAGGATGGACAGCCACAGGTTCAGCAGGCCCTCGTGGGCCAGGAAGCCCGCGAAAGGCATCAGGGCTTCCGGGGCCAGGATGACCAGGAAGACCCCCAGAGCCCAGTAGCCGTAGTCGGCGATCGCGTCCGTTGCCAGTTCGACCATGTCCATGAGGGGTCAGCGCTCTCTCAACGCAGGGTGAGGGTCTTGGTGTTCACGAAGGCCAGGATGCCGGCCCGGGCCAGTTCCCGACCGTAACCGGAATCCTTCACGCCACCGAAGGGCAGCCGCGGGTCGCTCTTGACCATGGCATTCACGAAGGTGGCCCCGCAGGCCAGCTGTCGGGCCACCGCCGCCCCTCGCTCCGGGTCGCGGGTCCAGACACTGCCGCCCAGCCCGAAGCGGGTGTCATTGGCGATACGCACTGCGTCCGCATCGTCCTCGGCCCGGATGATGCTGGCCACCGGACCGAACATCTCCTCGTGATAGGCCCGGGTGCCGGGCACCACCCGATCCAGGATCGACGGGGCGTACCAGGCCCCCTTGCCAGGCAGCGGCTCGCATCCCAGCACGGGGATGGCCCCCTCGGCGATGGAGTCTTGCACCTGCTGGTGAAGCTCATCCCGCAGATCCGCGCGAGCCATGGGAGCCAGCGTGGTGCCCTCCCGGGTGGGGTCGCCAGGCTTGAGGGCCTTCACTGCGGCCTTGAAGCGCTCCATGAAACCATCGACGGCGCCAGGCAGGAGAATGAAACGCTTGGCCGCGATGCAGCTCTGGCCGGCATTCTGATATCGAGAGACCACCGCCTGCTCCACGGCCCGGTCCAGATCCGCATCGTCCAGGACGATGAAGGGATCGGAACCTCCCAGTTCCAGCACGGATGGCTTGAGGGACTCACCGGCCACGGCGGCCACGGCGCGCCCCGCCGGCTCGCTGCCCGTGAGGGTCACCCCATGGACCCGCGGGTCACGGATGACATCGGCCACGGCATCGGAGGGGATCATCAGCGTCTGAAAGACCCCGGCGGGGAAGCCCGCGTCCCGAAAGACCTCCTCCACGGCCAGCGCACACCGGGGGACGTTGGAGGCATGCTTGAGCAGGGCAGTGTTGCCTGCCATCAGGGTGGGGGCGGCGAAGCGGAACACCTGCCACAGGGGGAAGTTCCAGGGCATGACGGCCAGGATGGTGCCCAGGGGCTGGAAGATCACCCGGGCATCCCCCTCCACTTCAGGCACGGCCTCATCGGCCAGGAATTGTGCCGCATGATCGGCATAGTAATCGCAGACGGTGGCGCAGCGGTCGACCTCCCCCCGTGACTCGCGCAGCAGCTTGCCCATCTCCTGGGTGATCATATGGGCAAAGTGGTCCCGCCGATGGCGCAGGACATGCGCCGCCTGGCGCATCAAATCGGCTCGCTCGGCCAGCGGCAGATCCCGCCAGGGGCGGGCAACGCGCTCGGCCTGGCCGAGGGCCTTGTCAATACGCGGCCGGTCCCATGTCTCGAACACGTTGAGCACGGAACCATTGGCGGGATTGACAGAACTCATGGGCACAGGTGAACTCCTTGGGAAGCAGGGGGCCATACCATAGTATATTTGGCCGTTTGACGATGTAACGGGACCGCCGCCGTCACTCTCCTCCAAGAGAAAAGGGAGGGGCGACAGACAGGGTTCCGGATGCCGGTTGCCTTATGACTTTCAACGTACTTCAAGACAGGAATAACAAAAGCATGAACATCCGGACGGTGTGTGTATTGGGGGGCACGGGTTTTGTTGGGAGCCACCTGGTCACCCGACTGGTGGACCAGGGATACCGGGTCAAGGTTCTGACTCGGCGAGCCTTTCGTTCCAAGCACCTGATGGTGCTCCCCGGGGTGAGACTGGTGGAAGCGGATTGCCACGACGGGTCGGTGCTTCGAACCCACTTCCAGGATTGCGAGGCCGTGATCAACCTGGTGGGTATTCTAAACGAGCGCGGCCACGATGGCAGCGGTTTCCGCCGCACCCACGTGGACCTGGCCCATACCGTGATCGAATCGGCCCGCGAGATGGGTGTGAGACGACTCCTGCACATGAGCGCCCTGAACGCCGACGCGGCCAGCGGCCCCAGCCATTATCTGCGTACCAAGGGCGAGGCAGAAAACATCGTGCATACCCTGGCAGGGGATGTGGCGGTGACCAGCTTCCGCCCATCGGTGATCTTCGGTCGGGGCGACAGTTTCTTCAACCGCTTTGCCGGCCTGCTGCGCATCACTCCCGTGCTGCCCCTGGCCTGCCCGAACGCACGCTTCGCGCCGGTGTTCGTGGGAGACGTGGTGGAGGCCTTTGTCGGTGCCCTGAAGGATTCGACCACTCACGGTGAGCGCCTGGATCTATGTGGCCCCCAGGTTTACACCCTGAAGGAACTGGTGGAGTACACCGCAAGGCTTCAGGGAAAATCCCGGCTGATCATCGGCCTGTCTGACCGGCTCTCCCTGCTGCAGGCCCGGGTGATGGAATACGTGCCCGGCAAGCCTTTGAGCCTGGACAACTATCACTCACTCCAGCGGGACAGTCTCTGCCCGGGAGGAGGCATCTGCCCCACCGCCCTGGAATCCGTGGTGCCCCAATATCTGGGCGATACCACGCATCATAACCGCCTGCAGCATCTGCGCAGCAGCGCCCGCTGATCATGCAGACCTACCTGGTGGGTGGCGCATTGCGGGACGAACTCCTGGGCCTGCCGGTCAAGGAACGAGACTGGGTCGTGGTGGGCGGCACCGTGCAGCAGATGCTCGACCAGGGTTTCACTCAAGTGGGCAGGGATTTCCCGGTTTTTCTGCACCCCCACACCCACGAAGAACATGCCCTGGCCCGCACGGAGCGCAACACCGGCCCCGGTTACCATGGGTTCGAGGTCCATGCCTCGCCCGAGGTGACCCTGGACGATGATCTGGCGCGACGCGACCTCACCATCAATGCCATGGCCCGGGACGCACAAGGCCACCTGATCGACCCGTTCAATGGCCAGAGGGACCTGCATGAGCGCTGGCTACGGCATGTTTCCCCCGCCTTCGTGGAAGACCCGGTGCGGGTGCTGCGCGTGGCCCGCTTCGCCGCCCGCCTGTCCCCTCTGGGTTTTCGGGTGGCGGACGAGACCCGATTGCTGATGCAACGCATGGTGGACGAGGGCGAACTGGATGCCCTGGTCCCCGAACGGGTCTGGCAGGAGACGGAAAAGGCGCTCAAGGCTCCGGCACCCACGGCCTTCTTCCAGGTGCTGCGTGACTGCGGGGCCCTGGCGGTGCTGTTCCCGGAACTGGAGGCCCTGTATGGCGTGCCCCAACCGCCGCGCTACCATCCCGAGATCGATACCGGCGTGCATGTGTTCATGGTGCTGGATCAGGCCACCCGCCTGAGCAAGGATCCTCTGGTCCGCTTTGCAGCCCTCACCCACGACCTGGGCAAGGGCAACACACCTGTGGAAATCCTGCCCAGCCACCGTGGGCACGAGGAACGCGGCGTGGTCTTGATCGAGGCCCTGTGCGATCGATACAGGGTCCCGAACCGGTACCGGGAACTGGCGCGTCTGGTGGCCCGCTACCATGGCCTGGTGCACCGGGTTTTCGAGCTGCGCCCCCAGACCCTGGCGCGCACCCTGGAGGGGCTGGATGCCTATCGTCGCCCCGAGCGTCTGGAATCGGCATTGCTGGCCTGCGAGGCGGATTACCGGGGGCGCACGGGCTTTGAGGCCAGACCCTATCCCCAGGCAGATTACGTGCGCCGTGCCCAGGCACGTTGCGCCGCCATCCAGGCCCGGGAACTGGTGGAGCAAGGGCTCAGGGGTCCGGCCATCGCCGAGGCCCTGCAGCAGCAGCGCATTCGGGCCCTCAAGGCGCTCAAGGCCGAAGAGACTACAGACGAGGGATAAGATCCCGCCCGGAAAAACCCATCAACGGCCCCGACACACCACGCCCCAGGGCCATGGCCTGGAAGCGTTCCCCCATCTCCCCGGGCAGGGTGAGCATGCGCACCTGGGCCGCCAGATCCATCTGCTCGCGCAGCCCCTGTGCCTGACAGGCCTGGAAGGCTGACTCCAGCCCGGAACCCATGAGGAACCAGGCCTGGCTGGTGTAGCCCAGCAACGACAATCCCGCCGCCTCCCCGGCCTCGGCCACGGCGGTGAAGTCCACGTTGGCGGTAATGTCCACCACCCCCGGCCAGACCAGGGGCTCGTCCAGGGCCCGATGACGGTAATGGGCGATCAGGGTGCCCCGATACCGCTCCGGGCTGTAATACTCCCGACGCGGGTAGCCGTAATCCACCAGAATGATCACGCCGGCAACGAGGCTGTTCGCAGCGGCCCGCATCCACGGGGACAAGCCGGGGTTGATCTCCGAGACATACCCGGACGGCCATGCGCCGCCGGTGCTTTCATGCAGGGCGCGTACCGTGCTCGTGAGCGTCTCATCGGCCGGTCGATCAGCCCACTCCAGACGCTGCCCGAGCACCACGCCCCGCTCCAGCACTTCCCCATCCTGCCAATGGAACACCTGCACCGGCATGGCATCCAGCACCTCGTTTCCCAGCATGACGCCCCGGAAACAGCCCGACTCCGGCAGGGCATCCAGCCATTGCACGCGATGACGCAGGGTCTCGGGCAAGTCGGCCACGGCGGCCTGCTGGCGCTGACGCAGGTCGGGGCTCAACTCAAGGATCAGGTAACGTTCCGGGAGGGCATCCAGCGCCTCCAGGGTGGTGAGAATCTCCACCGCCAGGATGCCCGTGCCCGCGCCGAATTCCAGAATATCGCCGCCCCCCAGCCTCTCCAGCACCTGGGCACACTGGCGGGCGATACAACGACCGAACAGGGGCGACACCTCCGGGGCAGTGATGAAGTCGCCGCCCCGCCCCAGTTTGTGGCTGCCCGCGGTGTAATACCCCAACCCCGGGGCATAGAGGGCCAGTTCCATGTAACGTCGGAAAGACAGCCAGCCATTGCCTGCGTTAATCTCCTGTCTGACCAGTTCCAGCAACTGCTGGCTGACCTGCAGGGCCTCGGGTTCAGGCGTGGGTAATGGGGAATCCGTGGGCATGCATGCAGTCCAAGATGATCGGCGCCGTGGGGAGGGGCATTGTGGCCCCACCCGCTCTGCGCCTCAAGCCGTCGGCACACCGCTTCGCGAGCAGCACAAGGAAACCGCATGGAACAGCCCAAACACCCCGACCTGAGCGGCAAGACCGCCTTCATCACGGGCGGCGCCCGCCGCATCGGCGCCGAAATGGCACGCACACTGCACTCGCAGGGGATGAACCTGGTGATCCACTATCGGAGTTCCGGGCAGGCGGCCCAGGCACTTCGGGAGGAGCTGCATCGCAAGCGGCCCGATTCGGTGCGTCTGGTGGCAGGAGAGCTTCTGGAACCCGGGGCGTTCAGGCGTCTGGCCAGCGAGGCGGAAGCCGCCTTCGGGGGCATGGATGTGCTGGTGAACAATGCCTCCACCTTCTACCCCACGGCCCTGAGCGAGATCACCGAGGCCCACTGGGATGACCTGATGGGAACCAATCTCAAGGCCCCCCTGTTCCTGTCCCAGGCGCTGGCACCGGCCCTGACGCAGGCTGAGGGCTGCATCCTCAATATCGTGGATATCCACGCCCTGCGTCCTCTGAAGGGCTACCCGGTCTATTGCGCGGCCAAGGCAGGACTGTGGATGCTCACCCAATCCCTGGCCCGGGAGCTGGGCCCCCGGGTACGCGTGAACGGCATCGCACCCGGAGCCATTCTCTGGCCGGAGGCAGAAGAGAACGCAGCCACCCATGAAGAGATGATTCAGCGCACCGCGCTCAAACGGGAGGGGTCGCCGGAGGATATCGCCACCACGGCGCTGTTCCTGATCCGGGATGCCCGCTACGTCACCGGCCAGGTGATCCCTGTGGACGGGGGGCGTACCACGGCACAGTGAATACCGCGCGCTAATCCGACGGCAGGAGGTCCACGCGACGCAGCCATTGGCCCGCCGGGTCAAAGGTCTCCCAGAGGCGACCGATGGGTGTCTGGAGCACCGGATGGATCACGTCGGCCGCGATGTCTGCCAGGGGGCCGAGCACGAAGGCGTGGCGGATGATCTCATCACGCGGCAGCTGCACCCCCGGGGCCTCCAGCACGAGATCTCCCAACAGCAGCAAGTCCAGATCCAGGGTGCGGTCGGCGAAGCGCTCGCCACCCCGCTGACGACCATGACGCGCCTCCATGGCCTTGAGACTGGCCACCAGAGCCTCAGGCGGTTGATCCGTATCGAAGCCTGCCGCCAGATTGTAGAAAGGGCTGCCGTCGAAACCCACGGCCCCGGTCTCATAGACGGGGGAAAAGGTCACTTCCCGGAAAGCGTTGAGGAGTTCCTGACGAGCAACCTCCACATGCCACTCGCGGTTCACGTTGGTGCCGATACTCACGAAGGCACGGCGCAAGGGGGATTCCGGCCGAGTCATCCGCGCTCCCCACGCTCGATGCTCACACCCACCTCCCGAGCCCCGCGCACGGCGCCCGGCTTGCCCAGGGTAAGGCGCAACCAGGGCACGGAGAACTCCTGCATCACCATGCGGGCGATGTCCTCGGCCATGGCCTCCACCAATTCCCGTTCATTGCTTTCCACCAGGGCGATGACGCGCTTGGCCACAGCCTTGTAATCCAGAGTGTGGTCAATGCAGTCGGAGTCCGACGCAGGGCGGATATCGGTGCCCATCTCCAGGTCAATGCGCACCTCCTGACGGATACTGCGCTCCCAATCGAAGATGCCGACGGTGGTTTTCACCTTTAAATCACGAATGTAGACGATGTCCATGGAATTGGACTATATACGCCGCCCCGCGCGGGCACCACCCCCGACCTGGCCCGACATGGCGCCCCGTACTTGCCCCCACCCCACCCTTCTGCTAAGGTTCCCGGCTTTCCTCAAATCAGCCTGGTTTTTCCGGAGAACACCAATGGCCCGAGTCTGCCAAATCACGGGTAAGCGCCCGATGACCGGGAACAACGTATCCCACGCGAATAACAAGACGCGTCGTCGCTTCCTGCCCAACCTGCACGAACACCGTTTCTGGGTGGAGAGCGAGAACCGTTTCGTGAAGCTGCGCATCAGCCAGAAGGGCATGCGCATCATCGACAAGAAGGGTATCGACACGGTCCTGACGGACCTGCGCGCCCGTGGCGAAAAGGTCTAAGGAGACGCACCCATGGCGAAAGGCATTCGTGAAAAGATCCGCCTGGTGTCCAGTGCCGGCACCGGCCACTTCTACACCACCACCAAGAACAAGCGGAACATGCCCGACAAGATGGAGATCAAGAAATTCGATCCCGTCGTGCGTCAGCATGTGATGTACAAGGAAGCCAAGATCAAGTAATACCGGCTTGCCTGCCGGCATGACCCGGCAACACCTGGCTGATAGGCCCACCGTATGACGGTGGGCCGCCAGCCCGGCGGTCACTCCTCCCTCTGAGCCGCCTCCATCCGCTCCACCGTCTCCCGAGCCCAGACCTGCATGAGCCTGCCCCAGCGATTGGCGGTGGCGGGATCCAGATCCAGATAGGTGTAACGCCCCCCGTCTCGCACGAGCACCCGCAACAGCGGCACACCACTCTCGTGCATCACCTGTCGCAACTCGATCTCCTCCCCCATGGGGGCCTTGATCTGCTCCATGCCACACCCCCTCTCGGGCGGCGACGGGCGTTCAGCCCGCCTCCACGTTGATGGATCGTTGCGCATGGGCGCTACTGAGCCGTGGCATCTCAACACGCAGGACGCCATGCTCGTAGGTGGCTCGGGCACCCTCGGTGCTCACCGGCCCCGGCAGCGGGATCGCCCGCTCAAAGCGCCCATAAGCACACTCGGCGATATGGTAGCGCCCCCTGCTGAGCTCCTTCTGGATACCCTTCTCGCCCCGGATCACCAGATGATCATCGATCACCTGAATATCAAAGCTGTCCCGATCCATACCCGGAGCCTCCAGGCGCACCACCAGACGATCAGTGTCG
This sequence comes from Ectothiorhodospira variabilis, assembly GCF_022227625.1. Lineage (NCBI taxonomy): Bacteria > Pseudomonadati > Pseudomonadota > Gammaproteobacteria > Chromatiales > Ectothiorhodospiraceae > Ectothiorhodospira > Ectothiorhodospira variabilis. Next base: position 108,731 of record NZ_JAJNAO010000002.1, read on the forward strand.
TCAAAGACCTCGGCCGCCATCACGCCCCAGCCGATACTGCGGGCCTCCAGTTCATGCTCATCCCGCTCAAGGTCTTCGGCGGACCGACTCCCCGGCGTGAACGGGGTAATGGCTCCCGAAGCGCGGGCATAGAGTCGCTGCCAACCACCCAGGATGCTCTCCCAGGCGTCACTCACACCCTGACGCAAATGCTGCAGATTCGACATCTCCACCCCCTCCTTCAATCTTTGGCTATCCCGCAACAGTGAAAGAGCGGGTGTATCCCCGCTTTACAGTCGAGTATCACGCACCCCAGGTATATTTCAAGCCCGACCGTTTTCGGCACCCGACCGCAAGCCTTTTCATCCGTTGGTGATACGACGACCGCCCATGATCCGGTAACATTAGGCCCATGGCGAACATCTCTGAATCGACACCACTGACCGTCCGGCTACTGACCGAAAGCGAGCTTGCCACGCGCGACCCTCGCCGCCTGGCCGTGATCCGCTTCGGCCAGGAGAATCTCCTGGATCCGGCGCGCCCCACGGAACTCACCCTGGCCCTGCCACCCCTGGCGGCCGACACCCCCGTGGAGGTCTGGGAGGCCAACGAACCGGTGGCCGCCGGTTGCGACCATGACTTGGGTTACGCCCACACCCGGGACGCACTGTTCGGCTGGATCCTCGTGGACGAGGCCCGCTTCGATCACGACATGGACCAGGCCGCGGAGTACGCCTACGACCGTGTGCTCGCCTTTCATCGAGCCATGGGATTCCCCAGCCTGCTACGGATATGGAACTACTTCCCGCATCTGCACGACGAAGTGGACGGCCTGGATCGCTACCAGGCCTTCTGCCTGGGGCGCCACCGCGCCCTGGAGCGCGTGCCCCTCACCGAAGGCGAACTGCCCGCCGCCACCGCCATCGGAACCACCGCACCCGGCCTGGTGGTCTACTTCCTGGCCGGACGCGAACCGGGCATACAGATCGAAAACCCCCGCCAGGTCAGCGCCTTTCATTACCCCCGGCGCTACGGACCCAAGAGCCCGTCGTTCTCCCGAGCCACCCTCAAGCCCTGGCCGGGCAAACCGCACCTGTACATTTCCGGCACCGCCAGCATCGTCGGCCACGAAACCCTGCACACCGACGTCATCACACAACTGGACGAAATCCTGGAAAACCTGCGCGCCCTGATCGGCTCGGCCGGCGACCCCATGGCCACCCTGGAAGGCAACCCCGGCGCCCTCTCCCTGCTCAAGGTCTACGTACGCCACGCCCAGGACGTGGACGCCGTGCGCTCGCGCCTGCAGGAAGCCCTGGGCCCGAAGGCACCCGCCATTTACCTGCGAGGCGATATCTGCCGGGACGACCTGCTGGTGGAGATCGAAGGCCTGCATGCCTGAACTACCCGAGGTGGAAACCACCCGGCGCGGCATCGAACCCCACCTCACCGGACGCCGCATCACCCAGGTCCACATCCGGCAGCCGCGACTGCGCTGGCCCATACCCACCGACCTGCCCCATCGACTTCAGGGGCGCACGATCACCCGCGTCGAGCGCAGGGGCAAATACCTGCTCATCCAGTGCCCCCCGGGGACCGTCCTCATCCACCTGGGCATGTCCGGCAGCCTGCGCCTGGTGCCCCCCAGCGCGCCACCCCGTCCCCACGACCACGTGGACCTCGCCCTGGACTCCGGCCTCACCCTGCGCCTGCACGACCCACGCCGCTTCGGGGCCCTGCTCTGGTTCGACCCCGAAACCGGCAACCACCCCCTGCTCGCCCACCTGGGCCCCGAACCCCTGGGCGACAGCTTCGATGCCGACTACCTGTTCCGCATCAGCCGCGGCCGCCGCATCAGCATCAAGGCCCTGATCATGAACAGCCAGGTCGTGGTAGGGGTGGGCAACATCTACGCCTCCGAATCCCTCTTCCTGGCCGGCATCCGCCCCCGCCGCGCCGCCGGCCGCCTCACCCGCGCCGAGGCCACCCGCCTCGTCGCCGCCATCCGCCAGGTCCTGGAAGCCTCCATCGCCCAGGGCGGCACCACCCTCCGGGACTTCGTCCACGAAGACGGCGCCCACGGCTACTTCAGCCAGTCCCTCAGAGTGTATGGACGCCCCCAGGAACCCTGCACCACCTGCCAGACCCCTATCAAGCACATCACCCAGGGCGGCCGATCCAGCTACTACTGCCCCACCTGCCAGAAATGACTTCCTGAGCACTTGCCCTTATAAAACGCCCACCCAGCAGGCAAACAGCCAAAAGCCTCTGGGTGGGTGAAGCCCTCCGGGGGTGTTCACCGCATGGATGCGGTGGCCAAGCCTACAAGGATGTATTCACGGCGCCCCCCGGAGGGATTTACCCACCCACAGGCCGCCACCAAACCCACGGAGGGCACCCTGCGGCGAGCACACAAGCCAGAAGTCTCCGGGCGGGTGAAGCCCTCCGGGGGTGTTCACCGCATGGATGCGGTGGCCAAGCCTACAAGGACGTATTCACGGCGCCCCCCGGAGGGATTTACCCACCCGCAGGCCGCCACCGAACCCACGGAGGGCACCCTGCGGAGAGCACACAAGCCAGAAGCCTCCGGGCGGGTGAAGCCCTCCGGGGGTGTTCACCGCATGGATGCGGTGGCCAAGCCTACAAGGATGTATTCACGGCGTCCCCCGGAGGGATTTACCCACCCGGAGGCCACCACCGAACCCAAGGAGGCCACCAAGACGGCGACCCAGAAACAAAAAGGGCCGGGTAACAGCCCCGGCCCTGCACAACACCAAAAAAATGATCGACTCAGGAAGCCCCGGCAGTGATCCGCTCGAACTTCGCCATCAGCACATCATGGCTCTCCTCGTTATCCGGATCCTTGGGAATGCAATCCACCGGGCACACCTCCACACACTGAGGCGCATCAAAGTGACCCACGCACTCCGTGCACAGACTCGGCTCGATCACATAAATCTCATCACCCGGAGAGATCGCACCATTGGGGCATTCCGGCTCGCACACGTCGCAATTGATGCACTCGTCGGTAATCATCAGGGCCATAACGCACTTTCCTCTTCAAACTCAATAAGATGTAGTCGCTTGTCCGTGACTGCAAAAACCCCTGCCAGCCCCACTATCAAACCACTGGCAGACCTCACGTCACAGCTTCTTATAATCCCGCCCACGGCGGATGACCGCGCATCTTAGCCCAAGCGGGCGCGCAACGCAGCCTCCACGCTTTCCGCCACGAAGTGTGAAACATCACCACCCAACGCAGCAACTTCCCTCACCAGACTTGAGGAAACATACGAATACTCCTCCGCAGGCGTGAGAAACACCGTCTCAAGGTCCGGCGCCAGATGCCGGTTCATACTGGCCAACTGGAACTCATGCTCAAAATCCGACACCGCCCGAAGGCCGCGCAACAACACCCGCGACCCATGCGCAGCCGCGAAATCCGCCAGCAGACCATCGAACCCGCACACCTCCACCCCCTCGATCCCCCGCAACGCCTGTCGCGCCAGATCCACCCGCTCCTCCAGCGTAAAGGTGGGCCGCTTCGTGGGATTGGCAGCCACCGCCACCAGCACATGATCAAACAACCGATGGGCCCGACGGACAATATCCATATGGCCATTGGTAATGGGATCAAAGGTCCCGGGGTAAACAACAGTAACTGACATGATTTGAATCCCGACAGGATTGATGTCCAACTTCAGGTGATACCGTAAAGACTCACGGCAGAATTGAACTGCGAGGCGCCTCGCGCTCCTCCGCCACACGGCGACCCCGGGCCTCGTTCAGGCCCAGGGCCACCACCAGCGCCAGCGCGAACAACAAGGCGCAGAACAGGATCGACGCATGCAGACCCACCGCCACCTGCAGCAGGCCCAGCCCCAGCAGGCCCACGATGGCCGCCAGTTTACTCGCCAGCCCCCAGAAGCCGAAGAACTCCGCCGCCCGCAAACGCGGCGCCAGCACCCCCACCAGAGCCCGCCCCGCCGATTGCGTGGAACCCAGACACAACCCGGCCACGCTACCCACGATCAGGAACACATGCTGGGCCTCCATGGGCACCACCCGCCCAAGCCAGGGCGTGGAAAAGATCAAGGTGACCGCCACGATCCACAGCACCAGGGTGGCCAGATAAGTGGTGCGGGCGCCGATCCTGTCCTGAAGAAAACCAAAACCCAGGGCCCCGGCAGCCGCAGTCAACTGAACAGTGACGAACATCCAGATCCTCACCTGCTCATCCCATTGAATCACCTGGGCACCGTAGATGAAGGTGAAGGAGATGATGATATAGATACCGGCCATTGCAAAGAAGATCGAGACCAGCAACGTGGCCAGATCACGGTAATGCCGCAGATCCTTGATTGTGGCCCGCACCCGCCGGAAACCAATCCCCAGATAACTGCGAACCCCACCCTTGAGCCGCCGCGCCCGCCCCCGCTCGCGAAGCCAGAGGAAAGTGGGGATGGCTGCCAACAGGAAGAATACCGCCGCAAACGGCCCCACCCAGCGGATGCGATCAAAATTCTCCTCGCTCACCTCCCCGAGCATGACCAGTGCAAAGGCCGTGGCCACCAGGCCCCCCACATACCCCAGAGCCCAGCCGAACCCCGAAATCCACCCCAACTGCTCCCGAGGCCCCAGCTCAGGCAAAAAACTGGCAATGAACGACTCACCGATGGCGTACGCAAAGTTGGAGCAGATGATCAGCAGCATACCCAGCCAGATGTACCCCGGGGCCACAAAGTACAGCAACCCCGTCGTCACCACGGTGAGCACGTAGCTGGCAAACAGAAACCTTTTACGGGCCGCGGAGAAATCCATGATCGCCCCCGCCACCGGGCCCACGAGCACCACCATCAGGTAGCTCACCGCCAGGGCAACGCTCCACAGCAGATTTCCCAACCGATAGTCGGTCTCCGAGTCACCGACAATCACCCGCGTGAACAGGTCCCCGAAGATCACCGTAATGATCAGCAGGGTATAGGCCTGGTTGGCGAAGTCGAACATCGCCCAGCCAAAGATTTCCTTGAAAGAGGCCCGCTTCATGGCACTCATCGTCTGGATTGTGGGATCAGGTTAACGGGAAAGAACCAAGTCAGCTACAGGCACTCCCTCGAGAGGATGCCGATTGACCGGAACCGTGGGAGCAACCGAGAATACAGAGCACTTCACTCAATCGCGAGCAACCTCATGAAAAATAATCCCCTCCTGCAACGCCTGGTCACCCTGGTCTGCATCATGGCCCTGCTTCTGGCCGGCACGGCGCCCCTGCACGCCGCCATGGTAGGAACGGATCAACTCATCCTGTCCGAACAGGCCCAGGTAGACCGCGAGCAACTGCTGGCCACCCTAGACCGTGACGACGTGCGCGAACAGCTGGCGGCCATGGGCGTGGACCCCAATGAAGCGGCCGAGCGAGTGGCCCGCATGACGGATCAGGAAGTACGCGAACTGAACGAACGCATGGAAGACATGCCCGTGGGCTCCGCCAGCGTGCTGGGCGTGGTGGTGCTGATCTTCATCGTCTTCATCATCACCGACGCCATCGGCGCCACCGACATCTTCCCCTTCGTGCGCCCCGTGAACTGATCCCCCACACCCCATGACCTGAGACCATGACTGCGGGGCTGGGACGGCCCCAGCCCCGCAAGAGCGACACATGGCTGTCAAACTCAACGTCGATAAGCCCGAAACACCCCCTGTGGGAGCGGCCCTCGGCCGCGAAGTGTTTCCGGATTGCACCGCCCCGGCCGAGCGCGGCCTTCGCGGCCAAGGGCCGCTCCCACAAAAACACCCACAGGACCGGGCCCGACTCTGGGGACTGACCGGCCTGTTGCTGGCCATCCTCCTGCTCAGCGGCTGCGCTACCCCTCTGCAGACCCGCGACCTGCTGCGCGAACCACCCGACGAACTCCCCCGACAGGTGGAACTGCACCAGACCCCCTTCCACCCCCAGGAACTCTATCAATGCGGACCGGCCGCCCTGGCCACCGCCCTGGGCGCCCGCGGCCTGCTGGTGCACCCCGACGACCTGGTGGATGAAGTCTACGTCCCCGAACGCCAGGGCAGCCTGCAGACCGAAATGCTGGCCGCCGCCAGGGCCCGCGGACTCGTGGCCTACGTCATCGAACCCCGCATGGAAACGCTCCTCAAGGAAGTGGCCGCAGGACACCCGGTGCTCGTCTTCCAGAACCTGGGCCTCAACGCCTTCCCCTACTGGCATTACGCCGTGGTGATCGGATTCGATCTGGACCAGGAAGAGATCATCCTGCGATCGGGCACTATCCATCGCCACGTCACCCGCATGCCCGTCTTCGAACGCACCTGGCGGCGCGGCGACTACTGGGCCTTCGTCGTCCAGCCCCCCGGCCAACTCCCCGCCACTGCCCAGCCCCTGCGCTGGCTGCGCGCCGCCAACGCCCTGGAAGCCACCGGCCAGCTCACCACCGCCGCCACGGCCTACCGGACCGCCACCCAACAGTGGCCCGACCACCCCGTGGCCTGGATCGGCCTGGGCAACACTCTGTACGCCCTCGAGGACCACACCGGCGCCGAGCAGGCCTTCCGACAACTCATCCAGAGAAATCCCGAGGCCCACGCCGCCTGGAACAACCTGGCCCACGTCCTCCACGCCCGCGGCTGCAACACCCAGGCCCTCGAGGCCATCACCTGCGCACTGCGAATGGCCCCCAACGAGTCCTTCTACCAGCGCACCCTGGAAACCGTGACCAGATCGCCCGACGCCCAGCCCCAGGACAACACCTGCCTCCCCCTTCTCTGCCCCACCGAAGCCCACCAATAGCAGCAGCCCCCCGCCCCACGGCGGGCACCCTGCGGAGACCACATCAGCCAGAAGCCTGCGGGTGGGTGAAGCCCCAGAAGCCCCTACGCCCCATACCAAAGAATCGCGAAATAATGACAAACCGTCCCCGCGATCACGAACAGATGCCAGATGAAATGCCCATACCGCACCCGCTGATCCAGGGCATAAAACACCACCCCACCCGTATAGGCCAGCCCCCCGGCCACCAGCCACATCAACCCGGGCGTAGGCATCAGGTTATAGAGCGGCACAATGGCAATCACCACCAGCCAGCCCATCAACAGATACAAACCCGTGGACAGCACAGGATGGGACAGCCCATTGAACGACTTCAGCAACACCCCAAGCCCCGCCAGCCCCCAGACCAGACCAAACAACGTCCACCCCCAGGGCCCGCCCAACACCCCCAGCGTAAAGGGCGTATACGTGCCGGCAATCATCAAAAAGATCACCGAATGATCCACCACCCGGAACACCCGCTTCGCCCGACCCTGCGGCATCGCGTGATACAGGGTTGACGACAGATACAACACCACCATGGTGGCCGAAAACACACTCACACCCACCACAAATGCCGCACTGCCCGACCGAACAGCATCCAGGATCAGAAACGGAATCCCCACAATCACCGCCACCAGGGCAGCCCCGTGACTCACACTGTTGGCGATCTCCTCACCCAGCGTCTGACGACGCTGGCCCAGGGTACTCGAAGCAGCACTCATGGATTGCATCCTCCTCTTCGCGGCCACCGCATCAGCGGCTCAGGGTCCCCGATGACGATACACCCGGCCCTCCCCGATTCGCAATTGCGGGCCAACACCACTATCATGGGGGGCTTACAACAGCTCTCTCGCCTGTCCACGACCCTGCGGCAGTCCCACGGACTCACGCCGCCCGGCCTTGCGCCGGCCCCCATGGACAGGCCACGGCGCTCGCCCGGAGCGCCGGGCCGACCCCGCGGTCGGTCCCTCATTCAACCAAGCCAGGAGATCCGATGTCTGCTCTCATCTGCGGTTCATACGCCTACGACACCATCATGGTCTTTCCCGACCGCTTCAAGAACCACATCCTCCCCGAGAAGGTGCACATGATCAATGTCTCCTTCCTGGTGCCCGGGATGCGTCGGGAATTCGGCGGCTGCGCCGGCAACATCGCCTACAACCTGAAACTGCTGGGGGGCGACCCCCTCCCCATGGCCACCGTCGGCGCCGACTTCGACCCCTACGCCGAGTGGATGGACAAGTGCGGCATCTCCCAAAAGCACATCACCGTCGTCCCCGAGCACTACACCGGCCAGGCCTTCATCACCACCGACCAGGACGACAACCAGATCACCGCCTTCCACCCCGGTGCCATGGGTGAATCCCATCGCAACAAGGTGAGCGACGCCAGCGGCGTGAAGATCGGCATCGTCTCCCCCGATGGCCGCGACGGCATGATCCAGCACGCCGAACAGTTCGTGGAAGCCGGCATCCCGTTCATCTTCGACCCGGGCCAGGGCATGCCCATGTTCGGTGGCGACGACCTGCGCCGCTTCGTGGAACAGGCCACCTACGTGACCCTGAACGACTACGAGGCCCAGCTCATGAGCGAGCGCACCGGCTGGAGCCACGAGGAACTGGCCAGCCACGTGGACACCCTGATCATCACCCGCGGCGGCGAAGGGTCCGACATCTACACCAAGCACGGCAAGATCCAGGTGCCAACCGCCCCCATCGCCGGCATCAAGGACCCCACCGGTTGCGGCGACGCCTACCGTGCCGGCCTGCTGTGGGGCCTGATGAATGACCTGGACTGGGAAACCACCGGTCGCATCGCCTCGCTGATGGGCGCCATCAAGATCGAGCAGGTGGGTCCGCAGAACCACGCGCCCAGTCGGGCCGACATTGAAGCCCGCTTCAAGGAGGCCTTTGGCCGGGAGATGTAATCCGCCCCGCTTGCACCTGAACGCAATGGCCCGGATGCGCTGAACACGCATCCGGGCCATTTTTTTGCCGGCAACTTCGCGGCCAAGGGCCGCTCCCACCTGTTCAGGCGCTGAGTTGCAGCACCATGGTGGCCACGGTGAAATAGACCAGGATGCCGCCCACGTCCGCGATGGACGTGACCAGCGGGGCACTGGCGGTGGCCGGGTCCAGCTTGAGGCGGGTCAGCAGCAGGGGCAGCAGCAGGCCCACCATGCTGCCCACGATGACCACCAGCACCATGGCGATGGCCACGGCCATGCCCACCTCCGGGCCACCCAGCCATATGCCGGCGCCCCAGACGGCCAGGCCCAGGGTGATCCCCAGGGCAATGGACACCATGAACTCCTTGCCCCACAGGCGTATGCCATCCTTCAACTGCACATCACCGGTGGCCAGCGATCGCACCATCAGCGTCGAGGCCTGGGTGCCGGCGTTCCCCCCGGTGGCGATCACCAGCGGCAGGAAGAACACCAGGGCCACCACCGCCTCGATGGCATCCTCGTAGACCGCGATGGCCGCACCACTGAACAGGTTCACGAAGACCAGAATCACCAGCCAGCCCACCCGCTTGCGATACAGCAGGCTCATGGCGGCATCCTTCAGATTCAGCACGATGGGCCCCACGCTCCCCATGCGCAGGAAGTCCTCGGTGGTCTCCTCGGTGGCCACATCCATGACATCGTCCACCGTGATGATGCCCACCAGAATGTCCCGCTCATCCACCACGGGCAGCACCTCCAGGTCATAACGGCGGATCAGACCGGCGGCCTCCTCCTGGTCCATGCGGGTCTGAGCCCGCACCACATCCTCGCGCAGCAGCGAATCCACCCGGCGTCGGGGCGAACCCACCAGCAGATCCTTGAGCTTCACCGCACCCAGTAGACGCCCTTCCTCATCGGTGACGAAGACCACATTCACCGTCTCGCTCTCCTCGAACTCCCGGCGCAGGTGATCCAGGGCCTGTTCCAGAGTCCAGTGGGGGCGCACGGCGAGAAATCCGGGGGTCATGCGCCGGCCGGCGCTCTCCTCCGGATAGGCCAGCAGGCTCTTGATCACCCATTGATGGCGATCCGGTAGCAGGTCCAGCACCTCCCGGGCATGATCATCCGGCAGGCTGTCGATGAGCGCGGCGGTGTCATCGTAGGAAGACCGCTTGAGCAGATGCGTCTTTTCCTCGTCGGAGAGATCCGCCAGGATGCGCTGCTGCTGCTCCTGGGTGAGGTAGGAAAACACGTCCGGAGCGCGCTCCTCGGGCAACAGGCGGACCAGCACGGCCCACTCTTCGGGTTCCAGGTGCACCGCCAGGGCCGCCATGTCCTGATCCTGCAACGGCGCCAGGAGCGACCGGAGTCCTTCCTGATCCTGGGACTGGATATGGGCCTTGAAGCGCTCGGCGCTGATGGTCTGTGTCGTTTCCATGAGCAGGCTCCTCCTAGCGTGGCAGTCCCAGCATGGCCGCAGCCAGGCCGAAGTAGATCATGATGCCGGCCACGTCCGCGATGGACGTGACCAGGGGGGCACTGGCCGTGGCCGGATCCAGCTTCAGGCGGGCCAGCAGGAACGGCAGGATCATGCCCACCATGCTGCCCACCATCACCACCAGCAGCATGGCCACGGCCACCAGCATGGCGATCTCGCCGCCACCTCGCCAGAGCCCCAGCCCCGAGACTGCGGCGGCCATGGTCAGGCCCAGGGCCATGGCGACCACCAACTCCTTGCCCCAGAGCCGCAACCAGTCCCTGGGTTTGACATCCCCCGTGGCCAGGGATCGCACCATCAGGGTGGACGACTGGGTACCGGCATTGCCGCCGCTGTCGATGATCAGCGGCAGGAAGAACACCAGCACCACCAGGGCCTCGATGGCCTCCTCGTAGCCGGCGATCACGAAACCACCGACGATGTTCACCGCCACCAGGATCAGCAGCCAGCCCACGCGCTTGCGGTACAGCAGCGACGGGCGAGCGTTGCGCAGGCTCAGATTCAGGGCCCCGAGGCTCCCCATCTTCTGGAAGTCCTCGGTGGTCTCCTCTTCCTCCACATCCAGCACGTCGTCCACGGTGATGATGCCCAGCAGTTCGCCGTCATCGTCCACCACCGGCAGTGCCGGCAGGTCGTAGTGGCGCATGGTGTGCAGCGCCTCTTCCTGAGGCTTATGGGCGTCGATGAACACCACGTTGCTGGTCATCAGTTCGGAGACCGGCGTATCGGTGCGCTGCTTGAGAAAATGCTTGAGGGCCAGAACCCCCTTGAGCACGCCCTCGTCGTCGGTCACGTAGACCAAATTGACGGTCTCACCGCGCTCCGCCTGGGTGCGCAGGTGATTCAGGGACTGTGCCATGGTCCATTCGGGGCGCACACTGACCACGGAGGTGGTCATCAGGCGGCCGCAGCTGTCCTCGGGATAGTCCAGCAGTGTCAGCGCACGGCGGATGGAACGAAACGGCAGCAGGCGCAGCAGGCGGCGCACGTCCTCCTTGTCCAGATCCTCCAGGAGGGCGGTGAGGTCATCGGGCAGCATCTCCGAGAGGATGTAACGTCCCTCGTCGGTGGAGACCTGTTCGATCAACTGGAACTGATGATGAGTGTCCAGGTAAGAGAAGACATCGACCCGGCGACCGGGCGGCAGCAAGCGGAAGACTTGCCGCCGCGGCTCCGGCTCAAGGTCCATCAGGATATGAGCAATGTCCTGAATGCGCATGTCGTCCAGGCGCTGGCGCACGCCGGCTACATCTCCGGCATCCAGGCATTCGCGCACATGCTCCAGATCGTATGGGTGAGTCAATTCCATGCTGGGGTCCCCGGCGTGCCGGCGAAGGAACCTGCGTCCCTTCGCGTATTTCATTCATGATGTCACGGTGGAGTTACGGATGGATGGCATCCCGTGATGCGGTGCACATGCTAACCCGCATCAACCGGGCTGTGCCAGCGCGCCGGTGCTTCAAGTGTCCGGGGCCTGGCCCACCACCTCCAGCAGCCCCTGCATGTCATGGGGCATGGGCGCCTCCCAGGAAATCGTGTCCCCCAGGGCGGGATGCACCAGGGTGAGCCGCGTGGCGTGCAGGGCCTGGCGACGGAAGCCCTGAAGGGTGTCTATCGCCGTGTCGGACAGCCCGGCAGGCAGCCTCAGGCGGCCACCGTAGACCGGATCACCCACGATGGGATGGCGCAGGTGGGCCATGTGCACCCGGATCTGGTGCGTGCGGCCCGTCTCCAGGCTCACGCGCAGCAGGGTGAAACCCTCCAGACGGCCCTCGACCCGGTAATGGGTGATGGCCGGTCGCCCGCCGCCCACCACGGCCATGCGCTTGCGATCCACCGGGTGACGGCCGATGGGCTCATCCACCGTGCCACCAGCCACCATCTCCCCCTGCACCAGGGCCAGGTACTCACGGCCCACCGTGCGCGCCTGCAACTGGCGCACCAGGTCGGTGTGGGCCTCCAGGGTACGGGCCACCACCAGGAGCCCCGAGGTCTCCTTGTCCAGGCGATGGACGATACCCGCCCGAGGCAGATGCGCCAGCTCCGGTGCGTGGTGCAGGAGGGCATTCACCAGCGTGCCTCGCGGATGACCGGCGGCGGGATGCACCACCAGGCCCGCAGGCTTGTGGATGACGATCAGGCTGTCGTCCTCATGGACGATGTCCAGGGGCAGATCCTGAGGGGCATCGTCTCCCGGCTCATCCAGGCAGGCGCGGACCACCACCATCGCGCCCTCCGTCGCCTTGTCACGGATACGTGGCACCACGTCATCCACCCGAACCCAGCCCGCCTCGATCCACTGCTGGATGCGACTGCGGGAATAGTCGGGAAATAGACGCGCCAGAACCGCATCCAGGCGTTTTCCCGCCAGTTCCGGGGGGATGGTGGCGTCCAGGTGAATGGTGGTTTGGGGCATTGGCTAACGCATCTGTCAGGTGGGTGTCGGTGACCCCGGGACGCAAGTCACTTGGATGGCTTTACCGCCCGGGTCCTTAGTATACTCCGGGGCTGATGCTTCAATCTCGTGGCCACCATGTCCGCTCTTCGCAATACGCTGATCCTGATCCTCCTGGCCGTCCTGATCTCCGGCTGCGGCGCCATGCGCCAGGACCCCACGCGGGACTGGTCCGCCAGCCAGCTCTATGAAGAGGCCAAGGCCGCGCTGGAACGGGGCAATTTTGACCAGGCCGTGGAGTATTACGAAACCCTGGAGGCCCGCTTCCCCTTCGGCCGCCACGCTCAGCAGGGGCAACTGGAGATCGCCTACGCCTACTACAAGGCCCAGGAGCCGGAGATGGCCATCGCCGCCATCGATCGCTTTCTGCAGATGAACCCTCGCCACCCCCATGCGGATTACGCCTACTATTTGCGTGGCCTCACCAATTACGAGCGGGACCAGAGTTTTCTGAATCGCTGGATCCCTCAGGATCAGGCCCGCCGCGACGCCGCGCCGCTGCGCACGGCCTTCCAGGACTTTGGCACTCTGGTGCAGTATTTCCCCGACAGTCGCTACGCTCAGGATTCTCGGGAGCGCATGGTGCGTCTGCGCAATCTGCTGGCGGCCCATGAGATGCACGTGGCCGACTTCTACATGCGCCGAGGCGCCTGGGTGGCGGCCGCCCAGCGGGGGCGTTACGTTCTGGAGCATTATGACGGCTCAGCGTCCGTGCCTGACGCCCTGGAGGTCATGGTGAGGGCCTATCGGGAGCTGGACATGGATGATCTGGCTGAGGATGCCCTGCGGGTGCTGAGGCAGAATTTCCCGGACAGAGCCGACGAACTGGCGGCCCTGCCGCACCGGATCACTGCACCGGCTTGACGCCGTGCACCCGCCCGATCATCGCACAGGCACGAGGAGACAACCGGGATGTGGGATTTCTTTCAGACCGTCAGGCACCGTCACTCCATCCGCAGCTACCAGCCGGACATGCCGGTGGAGCCGGAAAAGCTGCATGCCATCCTGGAGACCGCCGTCACAGGGCCATCCGCAGGGGATCTGCAGTCCTACCGGATCATCTGTATCGAGGATGCCGCGCTGCGCCAGTCGTTGGTGGGCGCCGCCCATGATCAGGCCTTCATCGCCCAGGCGCCCGTATGCCTGGTGTTCTGCACGGATGCGGCCCGGGCGGAGCAGCAGTACGGTGAGCGGGGGCGGGATCTGTTCGCGCTGCAGGATGCCACCATCGCTGCCGCGTATGCGCAACTGGCTGTCGTGGCGGCCGGCATGGGCTCCACCTGGGTGGGCTTTTTCGACGAGGATGCGGTGATCCGGGCACTGGATCTTGAGCCGGGCCTGCGTCCGGTGGCGCTGATGTGCGTGGGGTATCCGGCGGAGATCCCGGAGGCCTCCCATCGGCGGCGTCTTGATGAGGTGGTCACCTACCGGTAGCCGGCCAAGAAAGGGGACAGTCCCCTCTGTCCCGGCCCCTTACCGTCGGAGGTTTCCTTGGCCGGGGGCTTTGTGACCGGTCCGAGCCGGGGGGCAGTGTTGTCCGCGGGACGCCGTGAATACGTCCCTGTAGGCTTGACCACCGCATCCATGCGGTGAACACCCGCCGACAACACTGCCCCCCGGCTCGCACCTGCATCGGGGTGGGGACCGTTCCTTCCTTCTTGCTGCTTCCTTACTGCTTCCCTCTTGCTCGATTGCCCCCCTTAGAGGGCGTCGCTGTTCTCTTCACCCGTACGGATGCGGATGGCGCGTTCCATGTCGGTGACGAAGATCTTGCCATCGCCGATCTTGCCGGTGCGGGCGGCCTTGATGATGGCATCCACGCAGGCATCCACCAGACCGTCGTCGACGCCGATCTCGAGCTTGACCTTGGGGATGAAGTCCACCACGTATTCGGCACCACGGTAGAGTTCAGTGTGGCCCTTCTGACGTCCGAAGCCCTTCACTTCCGTGGCGGTGAGCCCGGTGACGCCGATTTCCATGAGGGCTTCGCGCACGTCTTCGAGTTTGAAAGGCTTGATGATGGCTTCGATCTTTTTCATGGGTTCCGGATTCCGTTTGAGCCGCAGGATGCGCGGCGCGGTCAGGATGAAATGTATAGACGATTATCTTAACAGCCTGCCATAGCCCGATGTAATGGGATAGCGCCGATCCTTGCCGAAGGCCCGCGGCGTGACCCGCACGCCCGGCGGGGCCTGGCGGCGCTTGTACTCGTTGCGCAGGACCAGACCGATCACCCGTCGTACCACGGTCTCGTCATAGCCGGCATCGACAATGCGGGAGAAGGATTCATCCCGTTCCACAAAGCGTTCCAGGATGGCGTCCAGGATCTCGTACGGCGGCAGGCTGTCCTCGTCCCGTTGATCCGGCGCCAGTTCCGCCGAGGGGGGGCGTTCGATGACCCGTTCCGGGATGGCAGGCCCCCGCTGGTTGCGGTAGCGAGACAGGCGATACACCCAGAGCTTGCCCAGATCCTTCAGGGGTGCAAAGCCGCCGGCCATGTCCCCGTAGAGGGTGGCGTAGCCCACGGCCATTTCGCTCTTGTTGCCGGTGGTGAGCAGCATGCGCCCGGTCTTGTTGGAGAAGGCCATCAGGATGGTTCCCCGACAACGGGCCTGGATGTTTTCCTCGGTGGTGTCGGCAGCCAGGCCGGCGAAGGCGTCGGACAGGCTTCCCATGAAGGCCTCCACCATGGGCGCGATGGGGATCTCCCGAAAGCGCACGCCCAGTAACTTTGCCTGGGCTGATGCGTCCTCCCGGCTCATGCTGGCGGTGTAGTGGTAGGGCATCATGATGGCCTCCACCGCATCCGGCCCCAGGGCGTCCACGGCGATGCACAGAGTCAGGGCGGAGTCGATCCCGCCGGAGAGACCCAGCACGGCCCCCTTGAAGCCATTCTTGTTGACGTAGTCCCGCACTCCCAGCACCAGGGCGTCGTAGAGGCTGGCCTCGGCCGGTTGCGGCGGCGCCATGACTCCACCGGAAAACCGCACACTCTCGGCATCGTGCTGCACCTCCAGCAGATACAGCCCTTCCTGCCAGGGGGGCGCGCACAGGCGCAGTGAGCCGTCGGCATCCACGGCCATGGAATGACCGTCGAATACCAGCTCGTCCTGCCCGCCCACCAGGTTCACGTAGGCGATGGGCAACCCGGTTTCGGCCACCCGCGCGCGCAGCACCTCCAGGCGCTCCTGGTGTTTGTCCCGATGAAAGGGCGAGGCATTGATATTGAGGATGAGCCTCGCACCGGCTTCCCGGGCCCGGCGAGCCGGTTCCGGTTGCCAGATGTCCTCGCAGACCGTGATGCCCATGGGCAGCCCACCCACTTCCACGACGCAGGCTTGGTCACCGGGGCAGAAGTAACGTTTTTCGTCAAAAACACTGTAATTGGGAAGGATCTGCTTGTGATAGCGGGCGTGTACTTTCCCATCACGCAGCCACACCGCAGTGTTGCACAGGCCACAGGCATCTCGCAGGGGCGCCCCGAGCAGGATGTCGATACCCCGCACCTGGTCAGCCACCTCTTCCAGGGCCTGGGTGACGCGGTCCAGCAGGCTGCCGCGCATGAGCAGGTCTTCTGGCGGATAGCCGGTAAGGGCCAGTTCGGGAAACAGGACCAACTGCGCGCCATGGCGATCACGGGCCTGGCTGGCGGCATGAATGATCCGCTCGGCGTTGCCTTCCACGTCGCCCACCATGAGGTTCACCTGGGCCAGGGCGATCTTCAGCGTCTGAGTCATGGAGTCAGTGCAATCTCGAAAAGGATACGGGCCCGAAGCCATCGCCAGGAATCATCGCGCAGCCTCGGGCCCGGGTCATGCGGAAATGGGAGTGGCTCAGCCCAGCAAGTCCTTGAGGCGTGCGCCCATGTCGGCAGGAGAGTGAACCACAGCCACCCCGGCCTCCTCCAGGGCGGCGAATTTCTGGTCGGCCGTGCCCTTGCCCCCTGAGATGATGGCTCCGGCATGGCCCATGCGCCGCCCCGGCGGAGCCGTCACGCCGGCGATGTAGGCCACCACGGGCTTGCTGACATGTTCCCGGATATAGGTGGCAGCCTCTTCCTCGGCGGTACCGCCGATCTCGCCCACCATGATGATGCCCTCGGTCTGCGGGTCCTGCTGGAACAGTTCCAGGCAGTCAACGAAGTTCATGCCATGGATGGGATCACCGCCGATGCCCACGCAGGTGCTCTGCCCCAGGCCGGCGTCGGTGGTCTGCTTCACGGCCTCGTAGGTGAGGGTGCCGGACCGGGAAACAACGCCCACCTTGCCAGGCACGTGGATATGACCCGGCATGATGCCGATCTTGCAGGCGCCGGGGGTGATCACGCCCGGGCAGTTGGGGCCGATGAGTCGTGCCGAACTGCCCGCCAGGGCCGCTCGTACCCGCAGCATGTCCAGCACCGGGATGCCCTCGGTGATACAGACGATGACCTGGATGCCGGCATCGGCCGCTTCCAGGATGGCATCGGCCGCGAAGGCAGCCGGTACGTAGATCATGGTGGCCTCGGCACCCGCCTCCTGGACCGCGTCATGCACGGTGTCGAATACAGGCAGGTCCAGGTGGGTCTGGCCACCCTTGCCGGGAGTGACGCCACCCACCATGCGGGTTCCATAGGCGATGGCCTGCTCTGAATGGAAGGTGCCCTGCCTGCCGGTGAAGCCCTGGCAGATGACGCGGGTGTTCTTGTCGATCAGGATGCTCATGAAAAGTCCGTGTCCGCCCTTGTTGATCTGGCTGATTCTATGGGGATGGCGTGATGGGGTCAGGCCTCGGAGGCCGCCTTGACCACCTGCTGGGCGCCCTCGGTCAGGCTGGGTGCGGTAATGATGTTGAAACCGCTGTCCGCCAGGAGCTGGCGGCCCTGTTCCACGTTGGTACCCTCAAGTCGCACCACCACCGGGACAGTGATATGCACTTCCTTGACCGCCGCGATGATCCCCTCGGCGATCAGGTCGCAACGCACGATGCCGCCGAAGATATTAACGAACACCGCCTTCACGGCATCATCGGACAGGATCAGCTTGAAGGCCTCTGCCACCCGAGCCGCGGTGGTGCCGCCTCCCACGTCCAGGAAGTTGGCGGGCTCGCCCCCATGAAGCTTGATGAGGTCCATGGTGGCCATGGCCAGGCCGGCGCCATTCACCATGCAGCCGATATTGCCATCCAGGCGCACGTAGTTCAGTTCATGTTCCCGGGCCTGGGCCTCGCGCGCCTCTTCCTGGGAGATATCGCGCATGTCTGCCAGTGCCGGGCGGCGATACAGGGCGTTGTCATCAATGTTCACCTTGCCGTCCAGGGCGATGAGCTCGCCGCTGCCGGTCACCACCAGGGGGTTGATCTCCACCAGACTGGCGTCACTATCGACGAAGAGCTCATACAGTCGGCTGAGCAGCTTCACGAAGGCCCCCACCTGCTTGCCTTCCAGGCCCAGGGCGAAAGCCGCCCGACGCCCCTGGTAGGGCATGATGCCGGCGGCCGGATCGACAAACTGCGTGAGCAGTTTTTCAGGGGTTTTCTCGGCCACCTCCTCGATATCCATCCCCCCGGAAGCGGACACCATCACGGCCACCCGCCGGGTGCCGCGATCCACCAGCAAGCTCACATAGAGTTCCCGCTGGATGTCGGTGAGGGATTCCATGAGCAGGGTGTTGACCGGAAGGCCCTCGGGACCGGTCTGGTGGGTCACCAGGGTGGTGCCCAGCAGGTCCGACACCGCAGCCAGCAACTCGGCGCGGCCACGCACCCGCCTGACCCCGCCGGCCTTGCCCCGGCCGCCCGCGTGCACCTGGGCCTTGACCACCCAGGCGTCGCCGCCCAGTTGCTCCATGGCCTCGTCCACATCCTCGGGACGCTGAATGGAAACCCCCTCGGGCACGGGGATCTGGTGTTCTCTGAACAGGGTCTTGGCCTGGAATTCGTGAAGGTTCATGGATCCTGATTATCAAAGGGGATGAATTTCGCCGGCAGGCTGCCCGATATCAAGGGCCAGGCCCGCAATGGCTGATCACATACTCACTGCCGACGCCTTTTATGTAGTACCTTTTTATACACCACTCAAACCCGAATCACCGCTCCCATGAACATCCTGTTCCTGATCGCTGCCTTCGTACTGGTCTTTATGGTGGTCCGACTGCTGCTCAAAACCCCGGACGTGAAACGACCCAAGCACCCACAGCAGGTGAGTTCCAGCCACATGCTGCGTTGCGAGTACTGTGGCCTGCACGTCCCGGAGAACGAAGCGGTCAAGGAAGGCCCGCGGGCCTTTTGCTCCAACGAGCACCGGGAACTGGCATTGGCTCAAGAGTCTACACGAGAATGACACTCGCCGCGGCATGAGCCCATCCGCACCGCCAGCCCCGATTGACGGGGCATGAAGCGCTCAGGCCTGCCCCCTACCGGCTGGACACGGCGCCCGATGGACGATGTCTGGCGGGCGCTCCGCCTGTTCAGCCTGTATCGCTTCTTCATTGCCGGGATGCTGCTGGCCCTGGTGGTGCTGGGCACCGGCCCCGAAACCCTGGGGCAGTCCCACCCCCGGCTGTTTCTGGTGTGCGCGTCCGTCTATCTGGTACTGAGCTTCGGGTTCGGCACGGCGGCTCGCCTTTTCACCCCATCCGCAGAGACTCAGGTCTACAGCCAGGCCGTCACCGACACCCTGTGCATCACCCTGCTCATGTATGCCAGCGGCGGCGTGACCAGTGGCCTGGGCATGCTGACCATTCCGGCCATGGCCGGCTTGAGCATCCTGGCGCCGGGGCGCCCGGCACTGTTCTTTGCGGCGCTGGGTTCCATCGCCCTGTTGCTGGCGCAGATTCACGGCTATCTGTTCGACCCCACCCGGGACGCAGCCCTGACCCAGACGGGCCTGCTGGGTGCAGCACTGTTCGCCACGGCACTGCTGGGGCTGGTGTTGTCCCGGCGGGTGCGGGAGAGCGAGGCGCGGGCGGAGCGTCACAGCGTGGACCTGGCCAACATGGCCGAGCTCAATGCCCACATCATCGAGCGCATGCAATCGGGCGTCATCGTCGTCAACGACACCGGCCACGTGCACTTGATCAACGAGGCAGCCTGGGGGCTGCTGGGCAACCCCAGCGCCGACAATCCCAGCGATCTGGGGCAGATATCGCCGCAGATCGAGGCCGCCCTGCAACAGTGGCTGGCAAAGCCGGGCATTCAGGGCCATCAAACCCTGGAGGCCGGGGCCTACGGACCCGAGTTACGGGTGCGATTCACGCGCCTGGGGGTGGACCGTGCCGTGGGGACCCTGATCTTCCTGGAGGACATCGCTGAACTGCACCGACAGATGCAGGCTATCAAGCTGGCCTCCCTGGGGCGCCTGACCGCCAGCATTGCCCACGAGATCCGCAACCCCCTGGGGGCCATCAGTCACGCCGCTCAGCTGTTGGGGGAGTCGGAATCCCTGGACAAGGCAGACCGCCGCCTGGCGGGCATCATCCAGGATCAGAGCCAGCGCATGAACGCGCTGATCCAGAATATCCTCGGCCTGTCCCGGCAGGCCTCGCCCCGGGGTGAGTCCCTGCTCCTCAAACCCTGGCTTGAGCAGTTCACGGAGGAGTTCCGGCGGCATTACAATCTCGAACCGGCGCAGTTGCAGGTGGCCATCCGTCCCGATGACGCCCGTGGGCGTTTCGACCCGGAGCAGCTTCACCAGGTCCTGTGGAATCTGTGCGTGAACGCCCTGCGCTATGGGACCCGTGCTGGAGAGCCGCCGCGCATCCGCATCCAGGGCGGCACCCAGGACATATCCCGACAACCGGTGGTGGATGTCATCGATGAGGGCCAGGGAGTGAAGCCGGGGATCGCGCGTCAGCTCTTCGAGCCATTCGTCACCTCGGGCAACCAGGGCACCGGACTCGGGCTGTACATCGCGCGGGAGCTGTGCGAGAACAATGGAGGCGGGTTGGAATACCTGCCCCTGCCCACCGGTGGCAGCTGCTTTCGCATACGATTCCCCATACCCGAACACACCGCCGCCCAACCGGCCCCTTGAGCCACAGCTGAACACGACCCCATGGGCATCCAGCACGTACTGATCATCGACGACGAGCCGGACATCCGGGAGCTCCTGGAGATCACTCTGGGCCGTATGAAACTGCACACCCACTCTGCTGCCTCGGTGCGGGAGGCCAAGGCCCTCCTGGAGAGCGAGGCCTTTGATCTGTGCCTCACCGACATGCGTCTGCCCGACGGTGATGGCATCGAACTGGTGGAACATATCCAGGCCTACCACCCCTGCCTGCCGGTGGCGGTGATCACGGCCTATGGCAGCATGGACACGGCCGTGCAGGCACTCAAGTCCGGGGCCTTCGACTTCGTCTCCAAACCCGTGGACCTGACCACCCTGCGGGACCTGGTGAGCAGCGCCCTCAAACTTTCGGCACCATCCACAACGCCCCCCCTTGACCGGACTCAGGACACGGCTCAGGACGACGACCACCTGCTGGGCGACGCCCCGGCCATGCGCAAGCTCAAGGGCACCATCGCCAAACTGGCTCGCAGCCAGGCCCCGGTCTACATCCTGGGGGAGTCGGGCAGTGGCAAGGAACGGGTGGCCCAGGAGATCCACCGGCTGGGCCCCCGGGCGGAGCGGCCCTTTGTACCCGTGAACTGTGGCGCCATCCCCGCCGAGCTCATGGAGAGCGAATTCTTCGGGCACATGAAGGGCAGTTTCACCGGGGCGGTCACCGACAAGCAGGGCCTTTTCCAGGCCGCCCAGGGGGGCACCCTGTTCCTGGACGAGGTGGCGGAACTGCCGTTGCACATGCAGGTAAAGCTGCTGCGTGCCATTCAGGAACGAGCCATCAAACCGGTGGGGGCGGCCCGGGAGATCTCCGTGGACGTCAGGATTCTCTCGGCCTCCCACAAGAACCTGGCCAACGAGGTGGAGGGCGGCCGCTTCCGCCAGGACCTTTACTACCGGCTCAACGTCATCGAACTCAAGGTCCCCAGCCTGCGCGAAAGGCTTGAAGATCTGCCGCGACTGGCCGATTACATCCTTGGGCGGCTGGCCGAGCGCTGGGGCGAGCCGCCCAGGCGCCTGAGCGAGACAGCCGCGAGCCAGTTGGCGGGCTATCACTATCCGGGCAACGTGCGGGAACTGGAAAACATCCTTGAGCGGGCCGCCACCTTGTGCGACGGGGCGGTCATCGAGGCTGAAGATCTGCAACTCCCCCGGGGGGCAGAATCACCGAACCCGGGCCAGCACGCGTCCAGGCTGTCTCTGGAAGAGCGCCTGGCCCACGAGGAGCGACAGGTCATCCAGGAGGCACTGGAGGCCGCAAGCGGTGATCGCCAGCAAGCGGCGCAGAGGCTGGGTCTGAGCCCCCGGCAACTGGGTTTTCGGCTGCGGCGACTGGGGCTTGAGAGCCCCTGACATCCCGAAGAGGTCTGCCGTGAAATGACGTCAACGAGGAATGCCCATATACTTCTGATGGATCAAGACAGTTCCACAGGCGGCGCAGGACTTGAGCCTGACGCCCTTAACCCCGAGACTAAACCCTCGCAACCCTCTGCCTGAACGGTCGCCCATGTCCACACCTGCCAGTTCCATCCCCCTGAGCGGCCTCGCCCGAAGACTTGTCCAGGATGGCCAGCTCAATGAGGCAGACGCCAACCGGGCCCTTGAGCAGTCGCGCAAGAAGCGCGTGCCACTGGTGGCCTACCTGGTGGACGAGAAGCTGGTGGAAGCCCGCAGCCTGGCACAATCCGCCTGCGAGGAGTTTGGCACCCCGGTATTCGATCTGGACACCCTGGACCGGGATCATCTGCCCAAGAACCTGATGGACGAAAAGCTGGTCCGCCAGCACCAGGCCCTGCCCCTGTACAGGCGTGGCAATCGCCTGTTCGTGGGCCTGGCCGACCCCATGAACCTCACCGCCCTGGACGAGATCAAGTTCAATACCGGTATCGCCACCGAGCCGGTGCTGGTGGAGCAGGACAAGCTGGTCAAGCTGATCGAGGATGCCCTCAACGATTCCGGGGCCATGATGGAAGGCCTCATGGACGAGGATCTGGACGATCTGCAGATCAAGGGGGACGACGAGGACCGGGGCCAGGACGTCTCGGAAAGCGATATCGACGACACCCCCGTGGTGCGCTTCGTCAACAAGGTGTTGCTGGATGCCATCAACAAGAAGGCCTCGGACATCCACTTCGAGCCCTACGAGAAGAACTTTCGCGTGCGCTTTCGCCTGGACGGGGTGCTCTCTGAGGTGGCTCACCCACCCTCCAACCTGGCCCCCCGCATCACCGCCCGCATCAAGGTCATGTCCCGCATGGACATCTCCGAACGCCGCATCCCCCAGGACGGCCGCATCAAGATGCAGCTC
This sequence comes from Ectothiorhodospira variabilis, assembly GCF_022227625.1. NCBI lineage: Bacteria > Pseudomonadati > Pseudomonadota > Gammaproteobacteria > Chromatiales > Ectothiorhodospiraceae > Ectothiorhodospira > Ectothiorhodospira variabilis. Next base: position 131,783 of record NZ_JAJNAO010000002.1, read on the forward strand.
TCCAAGAACCGGGCCATCGACTTTCGGGTGAACACCTGCCCTACGCTGTACGGGGAAAAGGTGGTCCTGCGTATCCTGGATCCCACCAGCGCCTTTCTGGGTATTGACCAACTGGGCTATGAGCCGCACCAGAAAGACCTCTACATGAATGCCCTGAGCAAGCCCTATGGCATGATCCTGGTCACTGGCCCCACCGGCTCCGGCAAGACCGTGTCCCTGTATACGGGCCTGGGCATTCTCAACACGGCGGACCGCAACATCTCGACCGCCGAGGACCCGGCCGAGATCAACATGCCCGGAGTGAACCAGGTGAACGTGAACCCCAAGGTGGGTCTCACCTTCGCCAGCGCCCTGCGGGCCTTTTTGCGGCAGGATCCAGACATCATCATGGTGGGCGAGATCCGCGACCTGGAAACCGCCGAGATCGCCATCAAGGCGGCCCAGACGGGCCACCTGGTGCTCTCCACCCTGCACACCAACGATGCCCCCCAGACCCTCACCCGACTGGCCAACATGGGGGTACCTTCCTACAACATCGCCTCCTCCATCCTGCTGATCATCGCCCAGCGACTGGGGCGTCGCCTGTGCAATCATTGCAAGACCCCCCACGATGTGCCCGACGAAGTGCTGCTGGAGGAGGGTTTCACGGAGCAGGAAGTCAAGGAGGGCATCAAGCTGTTCAAGCCGGTGGGATGCGACCGCTGCACACTGGGTTACAAGGGGCGCGTGGGGATCTACCAGGTGCTACCCATCTCCGAAGGGATGCAGCGACTGATCCTGGAGGGGGGCAACTCCATGCAACTCGCGGAGCAGGCCGAGCAGGAAGGCATTGCGGATCTGCGTCGTTCGGGGCTGCTCAAGGTCAAGGCCGGCATCACCAGCCTTGAAGAAATCAACCGTATCACCAAGGATTAAGCCATGGCCGAGACAATGACCGTGTTTGTCTGGGAAGGCGTGGACAAGAAGGGAGCCCGGGTCAAGGGAGAGACCACGGCCGCCAACGAGAACCTGGCCAAGGCGGATCTGCGCCGCCAGGGCATCAACCCCCTCAAGGTCCGCAAGAAACCCAAGCCCCTGTTTGGTGGCAAGAAGAAGATCACGCCCAAGGATATCGCCGTGTTCCTGCGGCAGATGTCCACCATGATGAGCGCTGGCGTGCCCCTGGTGCAGGCCTTCGAGATCGTCGGGCGGGGCCATGAAAACCCCTCCATGCAGGAACTCATCCTGCGCATCAAGTCGGATGTTGAAGGCGGTTCCACCTTCGCCAGCGCCCTGGCCAAGCATCCACTCTACTTCGACGACCTGGTGGTCAACCTGGTGGGGGCCGGCGAGCAATCAGGGGCCCTGGAAACCCTGCTGGATCGCATCGCCACCTACAAGGAGAAGACCGAGTCCCTCAAGGCCAAGATCAAGAAGGCCATGTTCTACCCGGCGGCGGTCATCGTGGTGGCCTTCATCGTCACCGCCATCCTGCTGATCTTCGTGGTGCCCCAGTTCCAGGACCTGTTCCAGGGCTTTGGCGCCGACCTGCCCGTGTTCACCCAGTTCGTGATCGGCATTTCCGATTTCTTCCAGAGCTACTGGTGGGCCATTTTCGGCGGGATCGGTCTGGCGGTGTTCGCCTTCACCCAGGGCAAACGCCGATCTCCCGGCTTCCGGCGCCAACTGGATCTGTGGTCCTTGAGGGTCCCGGTGGTGGGTGAACTGCTGCGCAAGGCCTCCATCGCCCGCTTTGCCCGCACCCTGTCCACCATGTTTTCCGCCGGGGTACCGCTGGTGGAGGCCATGCAGTCGGTGGCCGGGGCCACCGGCAATGCTTTGTACTACGAGGCCACCATGCGCATGCGGGACGAAACCGCCGGGGGCACGCAACTGCAGCAGGCCATGCGCAACACCGGGGTATTCCCCAACATGGTGGTGCAGATGGTGGCCATCGGCGAGGAATCCGGGTCTCTGGACGAGATGCTGGGCAAGGTGGCAGATTTTTATGAGGAAGAGGTGGACAACATGGTCGATGGCCTCTCCAGCCTCATGGAGCCCATGATCATGGCCTTCCTGGGCATCGTGGTGGGTGGCCTGGTCATCGCCATGTATCTGCCCATCTTCCAGCTGGGAGCAGTGGTGTGATCGACCTCATGGCAAGTACCCCCTGGCTGCTGCTCACCGTGACCGGGCTGTTCAGCCTGCTCATCGGCAGCTTCCTCAACGTGGTGATCCACCGGCTGCCCATCATCATGGAACGTCAGTGGCAGAGCGAGGCCCGTGCCTGGCTGCAAACCCAGGGACAACACCCGGGAGGCGAAGCCGAGGTGGCCGGCCCCTACAACCTGGTGGTTCCCCGATCCGGCTGCCCCCACTGCGGCCACCGCATCAAGGCCCTGGAGAACATCCCGGTGCTGAGCTACCTGTTCCTGCGGGGGCGCTGCTCGGCCTGTGGTGCCCGCATCTCCCCCCAGTACCCGCTGGTGGAGGCGGCCACGGCGGTGCTGTCCATGCTGGTGGTGTGGCACTTCGGATTCACCTGGGCCGCTGGCGCCGCCCTGCTGTTCACCTGGGCCCTGATCGCCCTGGCGGTGATCGACCTGCGCACCACACTGCTGCCGGACATGATCACCCTGCCCGTGCTGTGGCTGGGCCTGATCGTCAACCTGCCCGGCCTGTTCACGGATGCCACCAGCAGCGTCATCGGCGCCATTGCCGGCTATCTCAGCCTGTGGCTGGTGTACCATGCCTTCCGGCTGCTCACCGGCAAGGAAGGCATGGGCTACGGGGACTTCAAGCTCTTCGCCCTGATCGGGGCCTGGCTGGGCTGGCAGGTCCTGCCACTGGTCATTCTGCTCTCTTCCCTGGTGGGCGCGGTGGTGGGCATTGCCCTGATCCTGGCCCGGGGACGCGACCGCGACATCCCCATCCCCTTCGGCCCCTACCTGGCCGCCGCCGGCTTCATCGCCCTGCTCTGGGGAGACGCCATCATCGGGGCCTATCTGCAGGCCCTTGTCTGATGCTGACCGTTGGCCTGACCGGTGGCATCGGCAGCGGAAAGTCCACGGTGGGGCGCCTGTTTCAGGAGCGTGGCGCCGCGCTCATCGACTCGGACGTGGTGGCCCGCCAGGTGGTGGAACCCGGCAGCGAGGGTCTCGAGCGCCTTCGCGAGGCCTTCGGCGAAACCATTCTGGATGCCCAAGGCCATCTGGACCGGTCCGCCATGCGGGAAGTGATCTTTCAGAACAGCCAAGCCCGTCACAGATTGGAGTCTTTGTTACACCCTATGATCTGGGCTGAGATAGACCGCCAGAAATCAGAAACTAACGCCCCTTACTGCATGCTGGTTATCCCGTTGCTGGTGGAGTCGGGCTCGCAGGAGCGGGTGGATCGTGTGCTGGTGGTGGACTGTCCCGAGGACATGCAACGCTCCCGGGCCAGCGCACGGGATGGGGTATCCCCACAGCAGATTCAGGCAATCCTCGATGCGCAGGCCACCCGAGCCCAGCGTCTGGCCGCCGCCGACGACGTGATCGACAACAGCGGCGCCACCGAGGCCATTGCGACCCGGGTGGATGAGCTGCATCGGCAGTATCTGGACCTGGCCGACGCCCGCTGAGACAAGGCGGATCCACTGCGGCCAATAGCGCCAGCCCCACAATTCAGAGGTGATGACATGTTTGTGAATTTCGGCCGTAAAGCGGAAAATAACGAGTATGTGGTTCACAATCCGCCGTCGGTCGCACCTGTGAAGGGATCCGTCATCTACGAACAGCCTCTCCACGAGCGCATGCGCCTGTTCATGCGCCTGGAAGTGTTGATGCACCGTTTCTGGCACAGCCTGCAGCACGACGGTGGCCCCGATACCCATAATGCCCTGCTCACCCTGATCGAGTTACTCAACCTGACCAACCGGGTGGATCTCAAGCGGGAACTCATGAAGGAGCTGGAGCGCCAGACCACCAACCTGAGCCGGCTCAGGGAAGATCCCGGCGTGGACCAGCGACGCCTGCAGGCGGTGATTGATCAACAGCGCAAGCTGATCGAGAACATTCACACCATCAGCGGTCAGCTGGATCAGCAGGTGAAGGGCAACGACTTTTTCAACAGTGTGCGCCAACGGGTCTCCATCCCCGGTGGCACCTGTGACTTCGACCTGCCCGCCTACCATTTCTGGCTCATGCGACCGGTTTCCGAGCGACGCAAGCTGCTGGAAGAGTGGGCCCGCCCCTTCGACGACATTCACGAGGCCGTGGGGCTGATCCTGCAACTCATCCGTAATGCCGGCGCGCCGCGGGAACTGACCGCTAGCAAGGGCTTCTTTGAGCAGACCCTGGACACCAGTCAACCCTGGCAGATCATCCGTATCGTCCTGCCCCAGAACGCGCCCTTCTACCCGGAGATCAGCGCAGGTCGACAGCGCTTCAATGTGCGCTTCCTGCAGCCGGGAGACATGCGTGAAAGGGCGCCACAATGTCAGGGGGATATCCGGTTCTCACTGACTTGCTGCGCCTTGTAGCCACCGCGTGAAATGAAAGCGGTTGAGGTCGCCCCTGCCGCGCTACATGCCTCGCACCGGGCGTTCGAGCAGCACCGGCACCCGCGCCTCGTAAGCCTGACCCTGGTAGGCGAACCGCACCTGAGCCACCCAGTCCAGTCGACCCGACATGCACAGGGGCAGGGCCGACGGGGCACGCCATACGCCATCGACCCCCTCCCCGAAGGCAAACCGGTTCACGCCCATGTCCATGCCAGGCATGATGTAGGACACCTCCAGTGGCTCCACCGGACCTTGCGCTTCCAGTATCAGGTCAAAATCCTCCAGGGGCGGGATGGTGTCCGGACCACGAATGACCAGGCGCATTCCATCCAGCTCCACGGTGCAGCCGGCACGATTCAGCTCGCAGCCCTCGGGCACCTCCAGCATCACCCGGTCCCCTGCGCCGGGGTCCAGCATCGGGCGCAACCAGGTTTCGCTGCCCCAGATACTCAGGCCAAGTACCAGCAGGATCACCGGCAGAACCTGCCACGGACGGGGGTTGCGAAGGCTCATGAACATGCACTCCTATTCGGATGAACAACCGGGCCATACCCCACGGATGCCGGCCACCCCCTGACCTCCATGGGCACGGGCAAGAGGGATATCCTCGGGGGTCATGCCTCCCAGGGCGTACGCCGGACAGACCGCCTCGTCGACCAGGGCCTGGAAACCCGACCAGCTCAGCGGCTCGGCTGAGGGGTGTGTGCGTGTGGGCGCAACCGGGGAGACCACCACGAAATCACAGCCCGCCCGACGGGCCATCGCCATGGAGGCAACATCATGTACCGAGGCCGCCACGAGAAAGCCGGAGGGTACACCGGACGGAAGCCCCTGCCAGCCGCACAAGCGCCGATGGTTGAGATGGACGCCATCTGCCCCCAGGTCACGGGCGAGTTCGGGGTCGGCATTGAGCATCAGTCGAACCCCTTGCCGCCGGCACAGGGCCAGGGCATCACGGGCCAGCGAGCCATAGGCCCCGGCATCCAGTTGGGGGGCACGCAGTTGCACCAGGCTCACGGCAGGATCCCCCAGGCTGCACTCCAGATGGACCCGCAACTGCTCCGGGTCCCAGTGATCCGGGGTGATGAGATACCGATCCGGTAGGGAGAGGGCCCGGATGATGGGACGGTTGGCCTCGGGGAAGTCCCGGGTATCAAGGGCCTCCACGAGCACCCACTCCAGGGGCTGACCTTCCAGCCCTCCAGGCGTGCCCTGAAAATCGGTCACCCGGACCACGTCCAGATGGACCCTCAGGTCCGGGTAATCATGGGTGAGACTGATCAAGGGCTCGTGGCTCAGGGGTGTGATGCCCAGCTCTTCCCGAAGCTCCCGGGTCAAGGCCTGATCCAGCGACTCCCCCGGCTCACGCTTGCCTCCCGGAAACTCCCAGCGCCCTCCCTGATGGACACCCTGCGGGCGGCGGGCGATCAGGCACCGACCCTGGTCGTCCATGACGACGGCCACCACCACCGGCAGGGCAGAACAATCATTACGGGTGCCCATGACCGCCCTCCCCGGGCTCAGGAGCGGTATTCTGCGTTGATGCGCACGTAGTCGTAGGAGAAGTCACAGGTGTACACCTCGGCCTGCTCATGCCCTCTTCCACCCAGGTCAATGGTCATCATGATCTCCGCCTGATCCATGACCCGCTGACCGGCCTGCTCGGTGTACTCCGGTGCCCGCCCGCCATCCACCACGATGCGTACATCGCCCAGGTGGATGGTCACCGCATCCACGTCCAGCTCCGGAAGACCGGCACGGCCCACGGCAGCCAGAATGCGTCCCCAGTTGGGGTCGGAGGCGAACAGGGCCGTTTTCACCAACGGTGATTGGGCCACGGTCATGCCCACGGCGCGGGCCTCCCGGGCATCCCGGGCCCCGGTCACCCGCACGGTGACGAACTTGGTGGCGCCCTCCCCGTCCCTGACGATGGCCTGGGCCAGGTAACGGCACACGCGCAGCAGGGCCGCCTCGAAGGCGTCCCGGTCCCCGGGGCTTTCCACCGCCACGCCCGAAGCCCCGGTGGCGGCCAGCACGCAGGCATCGTTGGTGGAGGTATCGCCGTCCACGGTGATGACATTGAAACTCTGATCGGCGCAGCGCCCCAGCATGGTCTGCAACAGGCCGGATTCCACCCGCGCATCGCTGGCCACATAGGCCAGCATGGTGGCCATGTCCGGATGGACCATCCCGGAGCCCTTGGCAATCCCGGTGAGGGTCACCGTGCCGCCGGAGAGTTCCACCTGCTCGCTGATGCCCTTGCCCACCGTATCGGTGGTCATGATGGCGCGCATGGCAGCCATCCAGCCCTGTGGGTTCAGGCCCTGGATGGCCATCGACAAGGCGCCGGTGATGCGCTCCACGGGCAGGGGTTCGCCAATCACGCCGGTGGAAAAAGGCAACACCCGCTCGGGCTGGGTGTGCCCCACTTCGGCCACGGCGGCACAGCAGGCCAGCGCCGCGCGCATGCCCGGCTGCCCTGTTCCCGCATTGGCATTGCCGGCGTTGATCAGCAGATAGCGCGGAGCCTCCCGGGCCAGATGATCCCGCGCCACATGCACCGGCGCGGCGCAGAAGGCGTTCCGGGTGAAGACAGCGGCACACGCGCTCCCGGGCGCCAGTTCCATCAGCACAAGATCGTCGCGGTCCTTGTAGCGGATGCCTGCCGCCACGGCGCACAGGCGCACGCCGGGCACGGGCAACAGATGATCGGGTTCAGAGAGGTGAACAGCCACGGCTCAACCCAGCTTACCGTGGCAATGCTTGTACTTCTTGCCGGAACCGCACCAGCAGGGATCGTTGCGCCCCAGCTTGGGCTCTTCCCGACGGTATGGCTGTTCCTGCGCTTCTTCCCCCTGATCCGCCTTGCCCGCCTGGGCACCCGAACCCACGGGCTGGGGCGCGCCGCCTTGCCCACCACGCGCCTCGTCACCCTCACTCAAGGGGCTACCGGGCTGGGCATGCTGGAATTGCATCTTCGAGGGCTTGGTGGTGCGCGTCTGTTCTTCCAGGGCCGCCACGTCCTCGGGAGAGCGCACCTGCAGCCGCATGAGCATGGACACCACGTCGTGCTTGATGCGATCCAGCAGGGATTCGAACATGGCAAAGGCTTCTTTCTTGTACTCCTGCTTGGGGTTGCGCTGGGCGTAGCCGCGCAGGCCGATGCTCTGGCGCATGTAGTCCATGGCGGCCAGATGCTCCTTCCAGTGGCTGTCCAGCACCTGAAGCATCACGTCCTTTTCGATCCGGCGCATCATGTCCGGCCCCACCAGTTCGCCCTTGGCCTTGAGTGCCTGCTGGAATTCCTCGCGCAGGCGCTCACGCAGGGTTTCCTCATGGAGATCATCGTCCTTTTCCAGCCAGTCGGCGATATCCAGCTTCATGCCAAAATCGCTCTCCAGGGCCTGGGTCAGGCCCGGAACATCCCACTGCTCCTCGATGGAACCCGGGGGGATGTACTGACTCACGGTCTGGTCAAGCACATCATTGAGCACGGGCTCGATGGTGTCGGAAATATCCTCCGAGTCCAGCAGCTCCCGTCGCTGCTCGTAGACCACGCGACGCTGGTCGTTGGCCACGTCGTCGTATTCCAGCAGGTTCTTGCGGATGTCGAAGTTATGCCCTTCCACCTTGCGCTGGGCATTCTCGATGGCCTTGGTGACCCAGGCGTTCTCGATGGCCTCGCCTTCCTGCATGCCCAGGCGCTGCATCACGGCCTTGACCCGGTCGGAGGCGAAGATGCGCATCAGGTTGTCTTCCAGGGACAGGAAGAAGCGGCTTGAGCCCGGATCGCCCTGACGACCGGCGCGACCACGCAACTGGTTGTCGATACGGCGGGATTCGTGGCGCTCGGAACCGATGATGTGCAGGCCGCCGGCATCCAGGACGGCCTCGTGACGCTTTTCCCAATCGCTCTTGATCTTCTTCACCTGCTCTGGATCCGGGTTCTCCCCCAGGGTCTCCAGCTCGGCATCCAGGCTGCCCCCCAGCACGATGTCGGTGCCGCGACCGGCCATGTTGGTGGCAATGGTCAGCGCGCCGGGACGACCTGCCTGAGCGATGATGTGGGCTTCGCGCTCGTGCTGCTTGGCGTTGAGCACCTCGTGGTGGATCTTTTCCTGGTTGAGCAGCTTGGCCAGGGCCTCGGAGGCCTCCACCGACGCGGTTCCCACCAGAACGGGCTGCTTGCGTTCCCTGCAGTCCTTGATCTCTTCGATGATGGCCTTGTACTTCTCCTGCTGGGTCATGTAGACCAGGTCCTGCATGTCATTGCGCACCATGGGGCGGTTGGTGGGGATCACCACCACCTCCAGGGCATAGATATGCTGGAACTCGTAGGCCTCGGTATCCGCCGTACCGGTCATGCCGGAGAGCTTGTCGTAGAGGCGGAAGAAATTCTGGAAGGTGATGGACGCCAGCGTCTGGTTCTCGTTCTGGATCGGCACCCCTTCCTTGGCCTCCACGGCCTGGTGCAGGCCATCGGACCAGCGCCGACCGGTCATCACGCGACCGGTGAACTCATCGATGATGAGCACCTTGTTGTCCCGCACCAGGTACTGCACGTCCCGCTGGAACAGGGCATGGGCCCGCAGGGCGGCGTTCAGGTGATGCAGCACCGGGATGCTGGCAGCATCGAACAGGGTCTGGCCTTCCTTGAGCAGGCCTGCTTCCAGCAGCAGCTGCTCGGCCCTCTCCTGACCATCCTCTGATAGGAAGACCTGCTTTGCCTTCTCGTCCACCACATAATCGCCCTCGGACTCCTCATCCTCCTGGGGAACGAGCTTGGGGACGATGTCCTTCATCCGTGTGTAGAGCTCGGAGTTTTCACTGGTGGGCCCGGAGATGATCAGCGGCGTGCGGGCCTCGTCGATGAGGATGGAGTCCACCTCGTCGACGATGGCGTAGGCCAGATCCCGCTGCACCCGATCCTCTGCGCGAAAAGCCATGTTGTCGCGCAGATAGTCGAAACCGTATTCGTTGTTCGTGCCGTAGGTGATATCGGCCGCATAGGCCTCACGGCGGGTCACCGGACGCAGGTGCAGGGGTGCTTCGCCGTCACCGGGGAAATCCGGATCGAAAAGGTAGGAAGCGCTGTCCACACCCTTGCCGCCGGAGGCGTTGATCACACCCACGGACAAGCCCAGGTTGTGATAGAGGCGCCCCATCCAGGCCGCGTCCCGGCGGGCCAGGTAATCGTTCACGGTGATCACATGCACGCCCTTGGCGGGCAGGGCGTTGAGGTAGGCCGACAGGGTGGCCACCAGGGTCTTGCCCTCACCAGTGCGCATCTCGGCGATGCGACCGTCATTGAGCACCATGCCACCGATGAGCTGCACATCGAAGTGGCGCATCTCCATGAATCGCCGGCCTGCCTCGCGCACCACGGCGAAGGCCTCGGGCATGAGGTCTTCCAGGGCTTCATCCTTGGCCAGACGATCACGGAATTCCCGGGTCTTGGCCTTGAGGGCCTCGTCGGAGAGGGCCTTGACCTCCTCCTCCCGTTCGTTGACGCGCTCCACCACCTTGGAATAGCGCTTGACGAGGCGGTCGTTACGACTGCCGAAGATCTTTCTTACGAGGGTTGTGACCATGAAGGTTTCGCGCTGCGTGACTGAGTTTCTGGTCGGCCATGATAACTGATCGCCCGTCAGGGCGCAGGAGGCCGGGGCCCGCGCCCGATGGCTCATCCGGAGAGGTCAGCCGGAGGACTGAATGAACCGATGGGGATTGGTATGCCGACCGTCCTTGAGCACTTCGAAATGCACATGCGTGCCGGTGGCCCGACCGGTGGCACCCATTTTGGCGATCACATCGCCTCTGCGCACCGTATCCCCCACCGAGACCAGCATTTCCTTATTGTGGGCATAGCGCGTGACATAGCCGTTACCGTGATCGATCTCCACCAACTTGCCAAAGGCATCGTTATAGTCGGCAAAGACCACGAGCCCACCGGCCACGGCGATGATCTCGGTGCCCGGAGCGGCGGCAAAGTCCACCCCCCGATGGAAGGCCTGGCGGCCGGTGAAGGGATCGGTGCGGGTGCCATAGCCAGAGGACATCCAGCCCGTCCTCACCGGACGTCCCGCAGGGGTGACCTCTTCCTGCAACTGGTCCGAGAGGATCAGCCGACCCAGCAGCCGCAACTGGGATTCCCGATCGTCCAGCACACGGGCCAGATCATCCAGCTCCCGCGTCAGATCGGATCGCCGCGTGTCCTGCAGGAGATCCTCAGGCCCCCCGATACCGGGGAGCCCGGCAAAATTGAATTCGCCGTCGTCGAGCCCGGCCATGTTCACCAGCTTGCTGCCCAGGGCGTCCAGGCGTGTGGCCTGGGCCTGAAGCTGCGCCACCCTGAGGGTGAGGGCATCAAGGCTGGCCTTGGTGGTGTCCCGGGTCTGGCTGAGCTGTTCACGTTGTTCGACCAGCGCCCTTTCCCACTGGACGAAAATGGCATCCGGGGGCGCCTGACGGCTGCCCAACTGGTATCCGGCCCACAGTAGCGCACCACCGACCACCAGCAAGGCGGCGATGGGCATGGCAAACTGTTGCCAGCGGGTGAACTGGATACGACGTGGACCGTTTTGGCCCTGACCTGCCAATAGGATGATCTGCATGGCGACCTGAGTTTGTGAGTGACACCACCCGACCAAACCACGAGCCGGAGTTAGCCGGGGGATGCGCTCGACACAATCCCGTATAGAACTACAAACTCTGGGATAATAGCGAACGAACCCGCTCAAGGGAAACCATTCACGCCCAACCACCCCGGGAAGATTCACCATGCGTGCCCCCCGAACCTATCTCGATCCCACGATGCTGGACCAGGCGCGACGACTGGAAGCCATGACCCAGAGCGTGCGCACACTGCTGCCGCCGGGATTGAGGGATCATTGCTGGGTGGGGAACATCAAGGACGGCGTATTGGTCCTGGTGACCGACTCCGGCACCTGGGCGCACCCGTTACGCTACATGCAGCGGGAGGTGCTCAAGCAGATGAAGGCCCACCACGGCATCAGCGCCCGATCCATCAAGATCCGCGTGCGCCCGGTGATGCAGGCCTTCACGCCACGCCCCGGCAAGCCTCTGCCCCCGCTCAACGAGGACGCCCGCGAAGCCCTTTCCCGGGCAGCGGATTCAGTAGAGGATCCGGAACTGAGGGAGACCCTGCGTCGCTTTGCAACGCAGGGCTGATGCTGAAACGCTCAGGCGGTGGCCGCCTGGGCGTAGGAAATGGGCAGACGCTCGGACTCGTCCTCGAAGGTGACGATCTCGTAGGCGTCCGGCTGGTGGATCAGTTGGCGGATCAGGTGATTGTTCAAGGCATGACCGGACTTGTAGCCCTCGAAAGCGCCAATCAGGCTGTAGCCCAACTGGTACAAGTCACCGATGGCATCCAGGATCTTGTGCTTGACGAACTCGTCCTCGTACCGCAGGCCGTCCTCGTTGAGCACACGGAAGTCGTCAAGCACCACGGCATTGTCCAGACTACCCCCCAGGGCCAGTTGCTTGCCTCGCAACGCCTCGATATCGCGCATGAAGCCGAAGGTGCGGGCCCGGCTCACCTCCTTGACGAAGGACGTGGTGGAAAAATCCAGTTCGGCACTCTGGATGCCACCGCTGAAAATGGGGTGATCAAAGCCGATGGAGAAGGCCACCTTGAAGCCATCGAAGGGCTCGAACCGGGCCCACTTGTCATCCTCACGCACCTCCACCGGCTTCTTGATCCGGATAAAGCGTTTAGGTGCATTCTGTTCAACGATGCCCGCGGATTGGATCAGGAACACAAAGGGGCCTGCACTGCCGTCCATGATGGGCACCTCTGCGGCACTGACCTCCACGTAAAGGTTGTCGATCCCAAGACCCGCCACGGCCGAGAGCAGATGTTCCACTGTGGAAACCCGCACCGGGCCATCCACCATGGTGGTGGAGAGACAGGTATCTCCCACATTTTCGGGATGGGCCTTGATCTCCACCACCGGATCCAGATCCACGCGCCGAAAGACCACACCGGTGTCCGCCGGGGCGGGACGCAACATCAGGTAGATCTTCTCCCCGGTGTGAAGTCCCACCCCGGTGGCCCGGATGGTGTTCTTGAGTGTGCGTTGTCTGATCACAGCGATGTCCTCGGAGCATCGGACGGCCCGGAAGGGCGCCCTGCCGTTCCCGCCAGGGCCGGAGCGGCGTCGATAAAAGTTGACGACTATAGCACAGCATTATGTCATGTGCAGTGCAGCATAAGTGGCCGGTCATCGACCAAAACTCTCCGATGAGCGCCCACCCGGCGCCGGGGGGTGCCCCGCCCCGCGAGGCCCCCCGGCCCTACCCGGGCCATGATCAATCTGCCTGTTTGCGCAGGAAAGCCGGAATATCCAGGTAGTCCATGTTGGCGTTACCGGAAGAGTCATAACCGCCACCACCTTGCTGCTTGCGCATGACGGCGGGGCGGTCCAGCTTCTCGTAGTCCACCACTTCCAGTTCCGACTGACCGTGCTGCACGGCCGCAGCCGCTGCACCGCCGGCGGCAGCCACCTGATGGGTCTCCACCAGCTTGACGGCCGGCTTCTCCCGGGTGGGACGGGTGGCCTGCCCAGGCGTGCCCAGACCGGTGGCCACCAGGGTCACGCGCAGTTCGTCGCCCATGTCCGGATCGATGACCGTACCCACCACCACAGTGGCGTCTTCGGAGGCGAACTCCTTGACGGCGGCGCCCACTTCCTCGAACTCGCCAATGGACATATCCATGCCGGCGGTCACGTTCACCAGGATGCCACGAGCCCCGGAGAGGTTCACGTCTTCCAGCAGGGGGCTGGAGATGGCGGCCTCGGCGGCCACCCGGGCACGATCACCACCGGAGGCAGTACCCGTGCCCATCATGGCCATACCCATCTCCGACATCACCGTGCGCACGTCGGCGAAGTCCACGTTGATCAGGCCTGGGCGGGTGATCAGCTCGGCAATGCCCTGAACCGCACCCAACAGCACATCATTGGCGGCCTTGAAGGCGTCCAGCAGAGTGACGTTCTTGCCCAGCACCGAGAGCAGCTTGTCGTTGGGAATGGTGATCAGGGAATCCACATACTTGGCCAGATTCTCCATGCCCGTCTGCGCCACCTGCATGCGCTTCTTGCCCTCGAAGGGGAAGGGCTTGGTGACCACCGCCACGGTGAGCACGCCCATCTCCTTGGCGATCTGCGCCACCACCGGGGCGGCGCCGGTTCCCGTGCCACCGCCCATGCCGGCGGTGATGAAGACCATATCGGCCCCATCGATCATCTCCTGGATGCGCTCCCGATCCTCCAGGGCGGCCTCGCGGCCCACCGTGGGATCGGCACCGGCACCCAGGCCCTTGGTGATGTGGGCGCCCATCTGCAGCAGGGTCTTGGCATCCACCCGCTTCAGTGCCTGGGCATCCGTGTTGGCGCAGACAAAATCCACGCCCTCGATGGAGGCGTTGACCATGTGCTGCACCGCATTACCACCGCCGCCACCGACGCCGATGACCTTGATGACCGCGTTCTGCGGATAGGTATCCATCAGTTCAAACATTTCCGTTACCTCCTAGAACCCATTGGTTCATTCAACCGAATTGATTTTGCGAATCCCGATCTCACCCAACCAGCCGCCGCATTCCCGTATGTTCTTTGCCATTCCCTCACCCGACCCGCATCACAGGTTCCCCTGGAACCAACTGCGCATGCGCGCCCAAACCGACTTCATGCCACCGCCACGCACTCCCTCACCGGTACGCTCCAGACGGCTTTCATGACCAAACAAAAGCAGCCCCACACCGGTGGAATGCACCGGGTTGCGAACCGCATCCACCAGCCCGGTCACGTAATGGGGCAACCCCAGCCGCACCGGCATGTGGAACACCTCTTCCGCCAGTTCGGCCACGCCCTCCATCTTCGAGGAACCCCCGGTGAGCACCACGCCGGCCGCCACCATCTCCTCGCAGCCGGAGCGCCGCAGTTCCGACTGCACCAGGGACATCAGTTCCTCGTAGCGAGGCTCCACCACCCCGGCCAGTGTCTGGCGTGACAACCGACGCGGGGGACGATCCCCTACGCCCGGCACCTCGATGGTTTCCTCCGGGTCCGCCAACTGACGCAGGGCGCAGGCGTACTTGATCTTCAAATCCTCGGCATACTGGGTGGGCGTGCGCAGGGCCACGGCAATGTCGTTGGTCACCTGATCGCCGGCAATGGGGATCACCGCCGTGTGACGGATGGCCCCATCGGTGAACACGGCAATATCGGTGGTGCCGCCACCGATATCCACCAGGCACACCCCCAACTCCTTCTCGTCCTCGGTGAGCACCGCGTAACTGGACGCCAGTTGCTCAAGGATGATGTCGTCCACCTCCAGGCCACAGCGACGGACGCACTTGATGATGTTCTGAGCCGCGGAGACGGCGCCCGTGACCAGATGCACCTTGGCCTCCAGCCGTACCCCGGACATGCCCACCGGCTCGCGAATACCCTCCTGCTCGTCGATGATGAATTCCTGGGGCAGCACATGCAGGATGCGCTGATCCGCCGGGATGGCCACCGCCCGGGCGGCATCGATCACACGTTCCACATCCGCCGGTGTCACCTCCTGGTCCTTGATGGCCACCACGCCGGTGGAGTTGAGACTCTTCACGTGGCTACCGGCGATGCCGGTGAACACCGAGTGGATCTGGCAGCCGGCCATCAACTCGGCCTCCTCGATGGCCCGCTGAATGGACTGCACGGTGGACTCGATATTGACCACCACACCCTTCTTGAGGCCCCGAGAGGGGTGCGAGCCGATACCGACGATCTCGATCTCTCCTTCATCGGAGATCTCGCCGACGATGGCCTCCACCTTGGAGGTCCCGATATCCAGGCCGACGATCATTCCCTTATCCGATCGCTTCGACATAAATCTTGCTCTCCCGTACCCGGACGTTCGCTGTCTGTCGCTGTTGCCTATTGGCCATAAACGTCTTCAAGTCATTCATTCCAATGCCTCCGCTGGCTCTCCCCAGGCGACGGCAATACCGTTGGTGTAACGCATGTCGATGCGCTTGATGGGCTCGTCCCGGTGCTCCGTCAAACGCGGATACATGCGCACCAGGCGATCCAGCCGGTCCGTATCCATGCCGCGCCCCATGACCACCTGACTGCCGTCCTGCAGACGAATCACCCAGGAGCGGCGGGCATCCTCCTGGAGCCCTTCCACTTCCAGGCCCACATCGGCGAGACGGGCCTGGACCGCCAGATACCGTTCCATGAGCGGCCGCTCCCGACCGTCGCGGCCCCACAGGGCGGGCAATCCCTCGGGCTGAGTCTCCACCGGGGGGTGGAAAAGCTCACCATACTGGTTGAGCAGGGCCGTCTCGCCCCAGCGGGCCACGGGCACCTGCTCATCCACCCGCACCACCAGGCGGTCCGGCCATTCCCGGCGCACGGAGACGCCATGCACCCAGGGCATCGCCTCCACCGCCCGCTCCACCGGCCGCAGGTCCAGACTGAAGAACCCGCCGCTGGCATAGGGCACCAGAGTCTCCGATACGGCCTGACGATCCAGGTACTGAAAGTCCCCCTCGATCACCACGCTGCGTACCGGCAGGGTCTCCGGATGCAGGAGTCGCTCCACGCCCTTGGTCACCAATGCCATCAGCAACACGGCCACCCCTCCCAGCCACACAAGGCGCAGGCCACGGCGCAGCCAGGGCCGGCGCCACCAGGGTGGTCGCGACAGATGACGCCGTGCCATGGTGCGTTTGCGCATGCGCACTGCATCACCGCCCTCCCGGCGTCAGGGTGGTGGCCAGGATGCGGACGACCAGGGCCTGGAAGTCCAGACCCGCCGCGCGTGCGGCCATGGGGACCAGACTGTGATCCGTCATGCCCGGCACGGTGTTCACCTCGATGAGCCAGGCGCCGCCCTGCCCATCCCGCATCAGGTCCACGCGGCCCCAGCCCTCGCCGGATACTGCATTGAAGGCATCCAGGGCCAGCCGCTGCAGACTCGCTTCCTCGTCAGCGGGCAACCCGCAGGGGCAGTGGTAGAGGGTATCGTCCGCTTGATACTTGGCCTCGTAGTCGTAGAACGACCGGGGCGTTTCCAGTCGGATCGGCGGCAGGGCCTGCCCATCCAGGATGGCGACGGTGTACTCGGCGCCACGCACCCAGTGTTCGGCAAACACCGGGCCGCCACAGCGGGCGGCCGTCTCCTGTGCCTGACCCAGTTCCTCCAGTTGTGAGACCTTGGTCATGCCAATGCTGGAGCCCTCCAGGGCGGGCTTGACGATCAAGGGCAGACCCAGAGCATCCACAACGGCGCGGGGGTCCGTGTCCTGCTCCAGCACCCGGAAGTCCGGCGTGGGCAGACCGGCGCCGCGCCACAGGCGTTTGGTCAGCAGCTTGTTCATCCCCAGGGCCGAGCCGGCCACGCCGCTGCCGGTGTAAGGCAGGCCCAGCACCTCCAGGGCACCCTGGATGAGGCCATCCTCTCCGCCCCGGCCGTGCAGGACGATGAAGGCCCTGTCGTATCGTTCCCGGGCCAGCACGTCCAGGATGTCGCGCCCCACATCCACGCCATGGGCGTCCACATCGGCGGCACGCAAGGCCTTGAGTACCTCGGCACCGCTGCGCAGCGACACCTCCCGCTCCGCGGACCAGCCGCCCATGAGGACCGCCACCTTGCCAAAGTCCGCCATGTTCGATTGATTCATGCCCGATCCTCCCGATGGGGTTCACCGACGATGCGAACCTCGGACTCCAGCGCCACACCGTAATGCGCCTGCACCACCTGCCGCACATGGCTCATCAGGGCCTCGATATCCCGGGCCCGGGCACCGCCGGTGTTGATGATGAAATTGGCATGCTTCTCCGACACCTGGGCGCCGCCGATGGCAAAACCCTTGAGCCCGCAGGCCTCGATCAGACGCGCCGCATGATCCCCGGGGGGGTTGCGGAACACCGAACCGCAGGAGGGCTGACCAATGGGCTGGGTCTCCCCGCGCCGGGCCAGCAGCTCCTTGATGTGCTGGCGGCTGCGAGTGCCATCACCGGCCTCGAACTGGAGTACGGCCTCCACGAACCAGGCCTCTCCCCGCCCTCGCACCGAGCGATACCCCACCTGGTATTCCGAGGGGTGGCGCCGCTCCATCCGCCCCTGGCGGTCGATGGTCAACACCTCCCGCACGTGGGACCAGGTGTCATCGCCCCAGGCCCCGGCATTCATGGCCAGAGCACCGCCCAGGGCACCGGGAATTCCGGCGAAGAACTCACCGCCCACCCGATCATGCTCGGCGCAGAAACGGGCCAGCTTGGCGCAGCTCACGCCGGCCCCGACCCGAATCCGCTGATCTTCCAATATCTCCAGGTCGTCCATGATGCCGCTGCACGCGATCACCGTGCCGCGCACGCCGCCGTCACGGACCAGCAGATTGCTGCCCAGTCCGACCCACATCAGGGGCTCGCCGGCACGCAGCCCGGACAGGAAGTGGCTCAGATCCTGCGCATCGGCAGGGCGATACCAGCGATCCGCAGGTCCGCCCACCCGCCACGAGGTGTGGCGCGCCATCAGCTCATTGATGCGCAGCTCGCCTCGCAGATGGCCGGTGCTCATTCCAACCCCCCTTGCACGCCCAGGGCCCGCGGCAGGCTGGCGGACAGGGCGCCCACATTGCCGGCGCCCTGAGTCAGCAGCACATCGCCATCCTCGAGAACGCCCTTGAGGGCATCCACCAGGCGTTCCGGGGCGTCCACAAAGACCGGATCCACCCGTCCACGCATGCGGATCGCTCGGGCCAGGGTGCGGCCATCGGCGCCCTGAATGGGCTCCTCGCCCGCCGGATAGACCTCCAGCAGCACCAGGGCATCGGGCTCGGACAGGGTCTCGGTAAAGTCCTCGAACAGGTCACGGGTGCGGGTGTAACGATGAGGCTGGAAGGCCAGCACCAGGCGGCGGTCCGGCCAGGCGGCGCGGGCGGCGGCCAGGGTCGCGGCCACCTCGGTGGGGTGATGACCATAATCATCCACCAGCAGCACCTGCCCGTTGGCGATCTGCAACTCACCATACACCTGGAAACGACGCCCGATACCCTGGAAACCCTGCAGGGCCCGCTGGATGGCCTCGTCACCGACCCCCAGTTCGTGGGCCACAGCCACGGCCGCCAGGGCGTTGAGCACGTTGTGACGCCCGGGCAGGTTCAGGGTGACCGGGAAGCCCGTATCCCGCCCCGGCAGATGCAAAAGGAAATGGGTACGGGTGCCATTGGCCTGCACCTGCGTGGCCCGCACATCGGCTGGATGCTCCACCCCGTAGGTGAGCATGGGGCGACCAATACGCTCGATCAGCTGGCGGATCTGGTCATCATCCACGCACAGCACCGCCAGACCATAGAAAGGCAGGTGATGCAGAAACTCCAGGAAGGCGTCCTTGAGCCGCGTGAAATCACCCTCATAGGTCGCCAGATGGTCCGCATCGATATTGGTGACCACGGAAATCATGGGCTGCAGGCACAGGAAGGAGGCGTCGCTCTCATCGGCCTCAGCCACCAGGTAACTGCCCTGCCCCAGCCGGGAATGGCTGGCGGTACTATTGAGGCGTCCACCGATGACGAAGGTGGGGTCCAGCCCCCCCTCGGCCAGCAGGCTGGCCACCAGGCTGGTGGTGGTGGTCTTGCCATGGGTGCCGGCCACGGCGATGCCATAGCGAAACCGCATCAGCTCGGCCAGCATCTCGGCCCGGGCCACCACCGGGATGCGGCGCTCACGGGCAGCACGCAGTTCCGGGTTGTCGGGACGAATGGCGCTGGAGACCACCAGCACGTCGGCACGGGCCATGTGGGCCGCATCATGGCCCCGGTACACATCCACACCCAGGTCTTCCAGGCGCCGGGTCACGGCATTCTCGGCCATGTCAGAGCCGCTGACCTGATACCCCAGGTTGGCCAGCACCTCGGCAATGCCGCCCATGCCCGAGCCACCGATACCCACGAAGTGAATACGGCGGATGCGGCGCATACCGATCATGGCAGTGGGTGCATTCATTGCCCGTCACCTCCTCGCGCCAGGGCCTGACAGGCCTCTGCCACCCGCCGGGTCGCCTCGGGATGGGCCAGGGAGCGGGCCTTCTCGGCCATGTCCTGCAGTCGCGGACGGGTCATCGCCCGCAGTCGCGCCGCCAGTTCTTCGGGATTGAATTCCGTTTGCGGCACCAACCAGGCCGCGCCAGGTTCGGCCAGATAGCGCCCATTGATGCGTTGATGGTCGTCCACCGCATGGGGATAGGGCACCAGCAGCGAGGCCACGCCAGCCGCCGCCAGCTCGGACACGGTCAGGGCACCGGATCGGCAGATGACCACGTCTGCCCAGGCATAGGCCTCGGCCATATCCTCGATGAAGGCGTCTACCCGGGCCTCCACATCGGCGGCCTGATAAGCCGCCCGGGCCTGCTCCACGGTACGCTCGCCCGCCTGATGCCGGATCAGGGGGCGTTCTTCCCGGGGCAGCCGCGCCACGGCTTCGGGCACACAGGTGTTCAGGGCCAGGGCCCCCAGGCTTCCCCCCACCACCAGCAGGCGCAGCCGGCCTTCCCGACCGGCCATGCGCTGGGCGGGAGCCGGCAGATGCAGGATCTGTTCGCGCACCGGGTTGCCCACGGTCACTGCCTCGTGACGGGCGGCGAAGGTATCGGGAAACGCCTCCAGTACCAGATCAGCGGGACCTGCCAACCAGCGATTGGTCAGACCCGCCACCGCATTCTGTTCATGGATCACCAGGGGTCGGCCCAGGGCCGCAGCCATCAACCCACCCGGGCCGGAGGCGAAACCGCCCAACCCCAGTACGGCACGAGGCTTGATGCGCATGAGCAGGGCAAGGGCGGCCCAGAGCGCCACACCCACACGCCAGGGGGCCAGCAACCAGGTGCCCACCCCCTTGCCGCGCAAACCGCTCACCGGCAGCGTGTGAAAGGGGATGCCAGCCTCGGGCACCAGCCGGGCCTCCAGGCCACGCGCCGTACCCAGCCAGCAGACCTCTTCCCCCTGGGCCTGAAGATGGGCTGCCACCGCCAGCCCCGGGAAGACATGTCCACCGGTGCCCCCGGCCATGATGAGGATGGGACGCTGGCTCATGCGTTGGCCTCCGCTCGGACCTTGCGCCGAGGGCTGCGGCGACGCCAGCCTCCGCTTTCCACGGTTTCCCGATGCACCCGTGCCAGCAGTCCCATGGCGGCGCAGGTCACCAGCATGGAACTGCCTCCATAGCTCATCAGAGGCAAGGTCAAACCCTTGGTAGGCAACAGTCCCATGTTCACTCCCATGTTGATGAAGGCCTGCAGACCGATCCAGATGCCAATGCCGTAGGCCAGGAAGGCCCCGAACCGATGGCCAACCGCCTCGGCCGCCTGGCCGATGGCGAAACTGCGCCAGACCAGGAAAACGAACAGTCCCACCACCACGCAGACCCCCACCAGGCCCAGTTCCTCGGCCATGACCGCAAACAGGAAGTCATTGTGGGCCTCGGGCAGGTAGAACAGCTTCTGCACGCTGCCCCCCAGCCCCACGCCGAACCAGGAACCACTGCCGATGGCAATCAGCGACTGGGTGAGCTGGAAGCCGGTGTTGAAGGGATCGGTCCAGGGATCCATGAAGCCGGTGAGGCGAGCGATTCGATAAGGAGTCTGTATGGCCAGATAGGCCATGGCACTGCTCACCACGCCGAGCAGCAGCACGAACTGCCAAAGACGGGCCCCGCCCAGAAAGAGCATGCCCAGACCGATGGCCAGCAACACCACCGCGGCCCCGAAATCCGGCTGCATCAGCAGCGGTATGGTCGCCAGCCCCAGCAACATCAGGGGTTTGACAAAGCCCATCATGCTCTCGCGCACCTGGCGTCCATGGCGCACCAGGTATCCCGCCAGATAGACCGTCACCAGCAGCTTGACCACCTCGGACACCTGCAGGTTGAAAAGGCCCAGAGAGATCCAGCGGGTGGAGCCATTCACTGTCTTGCCCACGCCGGGGAGCAGCACCGCCACCAGCAGGACATACACCAGTACCAGCACCAGCAAACCTGCCTGCTCCCAGTAGGCCAGGCGCAGGGAGTACAGGGCCCAGGCGGCCACCAGCCCCAGCGCCACGAAGACCACCTGCCGCTGCAGGAAATAGAAGGGCTCGGCCATGCCTACGGAGGCAGATGCCACCATGATCAACCCAAGCGACAAGAGGGCCAGCACCACCAGGGCCAGACCCACATCGACCCGCTGGTGAATCTCCACCGTCAGGCGGGTGCCTGCATCGCGACTTGCCTGGAGATCCAGCATCTTCATGACACCAGCCTCCGTACCGCCGCCTCAAAGACCTCGCCCCGGTGCTCGTAGCCCCGGAACATGTCGAAGCTGGCACAGGCCGGCGAGAGCAGCACGCTGTCCTTGCGGCGCGCCAGACGCGCCGCCTCATCGACCGCCTGATTCAGGTCCCGAGCCCGCACCACCGGCACCACACCCCCCAGGGCCTGTTCGATGACACCGGCATCCTGCCCCAGAAGCACCACCGCCCGGGCCTTTTGCTGGGCTACCTGTCGCAGCGGAGTAAAGTCCTGGCCCTTGCCCTGCCCCCCGGCGATCAGCACCACGCGACCGGGCAAACCGGTCAGGGCCGCCAGCGTGGAGCCCAGGTTGGTCCCCTTGGAGTCGTTGTACCAGTTCACGCCTCGGAAGGTGGTCAGCCACTGGCACCGATGGGGCAGGCCCGTGAAATCCCCCAGGGCCACGATACTGGTCTCCAGGGGCAGGCCAATGGCATCGGCCAGGGCCAGTGCCGCCAGGGCATTGGCGATGTTGTGGCTGCCGGCCAGCCGAAGCGTGGATTCCGCCACCAGGGTCTGCTCCCCCCGGGACAGCCATTGCACACCGCTGCGAACATGCAGACCGAACTGCCCCTTTTCGGGAGCGTCCAGACCAAAACTCACCGGAGTCACCTCCGGATGCATGGCACTGACCACCGGGTCGTCCCGGTTGATCACCGCGGCCCTGGCCCGCTGATAGATCCGGGCCTTGGCCCGGGCATAGTCATCCAGGTCGTGATAGCGATCCAGGTGGTCCGCCGAAACATTGAGCACCACCGCCGCGGCGCAGGCCAGGGAATGGGTGGTCTCCAGCTGGAAACTGGACAACTCCAGCACATACAGGTCCGGCTCCGGATCGCTGAGCAGGTCCAGGGCCGGCGGGCCGAGGTTGCCACCCACGGCCACCCGGCGACCGGTGGCCCGGGCCATCTCTCCCAGCAGGGTGGTCACGGTGCTCTTGCCGTTGGAGCCGGTGATGGCCACTACCGGGGCCGTGGCAGCCTGGGCGAACAGTTCGATGTCCCCCTCCACCCGGGCACCTGCCGCCACGGCGGCACGCACCGCAGGTTCCTGCACGCTGACGCCGGGGCTCACCACCAGACGATCAAAACCCGCGAACAGCTCGGGATCAAAGCGGCCGCAGTGCAGGGAAACCTCCGGAGCCAGCACCCTGAGGGCCTCGGCACCGGGGGGAGTCTCGCGGGAATCGGCCACGCAGAAGGACTCGCCGCGGGCGGTCAGATGCCGCGCCACGGAAAGCCCTGTGCTGCCCAGTCCCACGATCAAGGTATTCATGTTCGTCGTCACATCCACACCGCTGTCAGCGGATCTTGAGGGTGGCCAGGCCAATGAGCACCAGCACCACGGTGATGATCCAGAAACGGACAATCACCCTGGGTTCCGGCCACCCCTTGAGTTCAAAATGATGATGCAGCGGCGCCATCCGGAAGATGCGCCGCCCCGTCAGCTTGTAGGAGACCACCTGCAGGATCACCGACAGGGTCTCGATCACGAACACCCCACCCATGATCACCAGCACGACCTCCTGGCGGGTGGTCACCGCCAGCACACCCAGGGCCGCCCCCAAAGCCAGGGCGCCCACATCGCCCATGAAGACCTGCGCCGGATAGGCGTTGAACCACAAAAAGCCCATGCCGGCCCCCACCAGAGCGGCAGAGAACACCACCAGATCCCCCACGCCCGGCACGTAGGGAATGCCCAGGTAGTCGGCGAAGATGGCATGGCCGGAGACATAGGCAAACACGCCCAGGGCGCCGGCCACCAGCACACAGGGCATGATGGCCAGGCCGTCCAGGCCGTCGGTGAGGTTCACCGCGTTGCTCGAGCCCACGATCACCAGCCAGGTGAGGGGGATGAACCACAAACCCAGGTCGATGGCCACGTCCTTGAAGACGGGCATGATCAGGGTGGTCTCGATAGGCGTCTGCGCCGTGTAGAAGAGCAGGAAGGCCGTGGCAAAGGCCACCACCGACTGCCAGAAGAATTTCTTGCGGGCCGAAAGGCCCTGGCTGTTGCCGTAACGAAGCTTCAAGTAATCGTCGATCCCGCCGATTAAACCGAACAGGAGGGTGACGATGAGCACGATCCAGACAAACCGATTCCCCAGATCACTCCATAGCAGGGTACTGACGGCCACGGCCACCAGGATCAGTGCACCCCCCATGGTGGGCGTACCCGCCTTGCCCAGGTGGGTCTGGGGGCCATCGTCACGAATGTGCTGGCCAATCTTGTACAGGGTGAGGCGCTTGATCATGGTGGGGCCCACCCAGAATGCGATCAGCAGCGCCGTGAGCACGCCCAGGATGGCGCGCAGGGTCAGGTACTGGAAGACGCTCAGTGCCGTGTAGTACTGGCTGAGATACTCAAACAGAATGAGCAGCATGCTCTTGGCTCTCCGATTGTTCCTGTTGCCGCTCATCCGGCGTGATCAATGCTTCCACCACTCGCTCCATACGTTGCCCCCGCGACCCCTTGACCAGAAGGGTTCCGTTCTTGGGCAAGAGGGTGTCCAGGGCGCGGATCAGGGCCTCCTGATCCTTGAAATGAAGGGCACGTTCTCCAAAACCTTCCACCGCATGCCGACACAGCGGGCCCACCGCCAGCAGTCGGTCCACCCCCCTGGCAGCGGCATATTCACCCGTCTGCCGGTGCAGGGCCGGACCATCGTCCCCCAACTCCCCCATGTCGCCGAGCACCAGGATCCGGGGCCCCGGCTCGTCCAGCAGCATGTCCACGGCGGCCCGCGTGGAGGCGGGATTGGCGTTGTAACTGTCATCGATGATGTTCAGGCCGTCGCGCCCTTTGCGCCGCATCAATCGACCGGGCACCGGTGCCAGGGAGCTCAGCCCGGCGGCGATGGTCTCAAGGTCAAGCCCCAGGGCCAGGGACGCAGCGGCCGCCGCGGCCGCATTGAGACGGTTATGGGCACCCGGCAGCGCCAGGTTCACGGGCAGGCACACGCCTTCATGACGAACCCATGCAACGCCATCGGCCCCCTGCCCCACCTGTACCTGTGCCCGTTCACTGGTGCCAAACAGCAGTGTGTGACGCCCCGTATTCAGGCTTTCCCAGAACTGCGCATAGGGATCATCGGCGTTGATCACCGCCACCCCGTCGGGGCCCAGTCCCTGGAAGATCTCGCCCTTGGCCCGTGCCACGCCTTCCAGACTTCCGAACCCCTCCAGGTGCGCCGGACCGGCATTGGTGATCAGCGCCACCTGAGGCCCCGCCAGGGCTGTGAGGTTCGCGATCTCCCCGGCATGATTGGCCCCCATCTCGATCACCGCAAACCGATGCTCCGTGGACAGCCCCAGCAATGTCAGGGGCACGCCGATATCGTTGTTCAGGTTGCCGCGGGTGGCGAGAGTACTCCCCGCCTGCTGCAGGATGGCGGCGAGCATCTCCTTGACGGTGGTCTTGCCATTACTGCCGGTCAGGCCCACCACCCGGGCCGGGCAGCGACGACGCCAGCCTGCGGCCAGGGCGCCCAGGGCCTGGCGGGTATCCTTCACCAGGATCCGGGGATGCCCGGATGCCACGGGACGACTCACCATCACGGCAGCGGCCGGCAAGGCGGCATGGATGAACTCATGGGCATCGAAACGCGGCCCCTGCAAGGCCACGAATAACGACCCCCCCGATACCTGGCGGCTGTGAGTGGAGACGCCCGTGACCATGACGTCATCGCCGCTTGGGCTGCCGTGACACAGGCTCGCTGCTTCCTGAAGGGAAAGCCGCATCATGCGCCACCCCCTGTCAGGGCCAACGCCAGTTGCCGGTCGCTGAAGGGCCGGACCTCGGTGCCCACCGTCTGGCCGGTTTCGTGGCCCTTGCCGGCCACCAGGACCATATCCCGGGATCCAGCCTGCATGAAGGCATGGCGGATCGCCGCATCCCGGTCCGCCTCGATGCGTACGGCATCTGCGCGCGCGAACCCTCGGCTCACCTCCGCGATGATGGCCATGGGGTCCTCCCGCCGCGGGTTGTCGCTGGTGAGGATCACATGATCGGCATACCGTTCGGCCACCCTGGCCATGAGCGGCCGCTTGCCCCGGTCGCGGTTCCCCCCGCAACCGAACACGCACCACAGACGTCCAGCGCAGTGGGCGCGCGCCGCTTGCAGTGCCTGGGCCAGGGCCTCGGGGGTGTGAGCGTAGTCCACCACCAGAGTCGGCCCCCGGCTGCCCCGAAAACACTCCATGCGCCCGGGGATGACCGGACTGCGTGACAGGCGTTCCAGGGCATCGGAGAGGGTGACGTCCAGGGTGAGCATTGCGCCCAGGGCGGCAAGCAGATTCAGCACGTTGAACCGGCCCAGCAAGCGGGTTTCCAGTTCCCCGTCGCCCCAGGGGGTGTGCACCCGACAACGCACGCCCTCGGGTCCGAAGTGCAGGTCTGAGGCATGCAGGTGATCACGCCCACCCGGGTCGGCGCGCAAGCCATAGCCGAGTATCTGCACATGATCTTCAATGCGACCGACCAGCATCTGACCGAAGGGATCATCCAGATTGAGAACGGCCGTCTTCAGACCCGGCCATTCGAACAGTCTGGCCTTGGCCTCGCCGTAAGCGGCGGCGGTGGCGTGGTAGTCCAGGTGGTCGTGGCCCAGGTTGGTCAGGATGGCCAGGTCAAAGTCCACGCCCGCCACCCGGGACTGGGCCAGGGCATGGGAGGAGACTTCCATCACCACCCGGCGAACACCCTGGGCAGTCATCTCGGCCAGGCGCCCTTGCAGGGTGACCGGATCGGGCGTGGTCAGCCCCGGATCCCGCAACTCGCCCCAGCGACCGTAGCCCAGTGTCCCCAGGACGCCACAGGGGGCGCTCTCGCTATCCAGCGCGGCAGCCAGGATCTGCGATACCGAGGTCTTGCCATCCGTGCCGGTCACCCCGACCACCTTCATGGACCGACTGGGATGACCATGAAAACGCGCTGCCACCTGCCCCAGGTACTGGCGAAGGTCCGGCGCCTCAATATAAGAGACCTCTTCTCCCAGGTCAGGAGGACTGACCCCCTTGAGGGGTTCCCAGACCACCGCCGCCACGCCCCGGCGGACGGCCTCGCTGGCATGCGTCAGGCCATGATGATCATGGCCTGCCAAGGCAAAAAAGACTTCGCCGGGTTGAGCCCGGCGACTATCAAGACACAGGCCGCTGATTTCTCGATCCCGTTCCACGGGCACGCTCACATGCGGACTCAGAAGGTCCGAGAGGCGCCAGGCTTGAGAGGAGGAGCGACGCGTATTCATGCGGGATTGCCCTGTCCGGGGCCGGAGACTGAACGCAACGCGGGCAGATCATCCGGCGGGATGTCCATCAAACGCAGGGCGCCCCGCATGACATTGGAAAACACAGGTGCTGCCACCTGCCCACCGTAATACTGATCACCGCTGGGCTCATCCACCATCACCACCATCACCAGGCGGGGGTTGCTGGCCGGTGCCATGCCGGCGAACAGGGACAGATACCGCCCCTCGGTGTAACCGCCGGCACCGGACTTGCGCACGGTCCCGGTCTTGCCCGCCACCCGATAGCCCTCCACGCGGGCGCGCACACCCGTGCCACCCGGCTCCACCGAAGCCTCCAGCATGTCCACCAGAGTGCGGGCCGTGCTGGCATGCATGACCTGCTCTCCGGGCCGGACTTCCTGGGATTGCACGAAGCGGGGCGCGGGCATCACCCCATCGTTGGCGATGGCGGCATAGGCCTGGGCCAGTTGCAGCATGGACACGGACACACCGTAGCCAAAGGCCAGAGTGGCGCGATCCACTTCCCGCCAGTAGAGAAAATCGCGCAGGGTGCCGCCTGCCTCCCCGGGAAAACCGCTGCCGGTGGCCCGACCAAAGCCCAACTGGAAGAAGGTTTCCCACAACGCCTGGGGCTCGATGGCCATGGCCAGCTTGCTGGCGCCCACATTGGAGGACTTGACCAGCAGGGTGGACAAATCAATCAGACCATAATTGCGGATATCGCGGATGGTGTGTCGTCCCACGCGCAAAGTGCCGGGGCTGGTTTCCAGCAGGGTTTCCGGCTGAAACTGGCCAGACTCCAGGGCAGCGGCCACGGTAAAGGGCTTGATGGTGGAACCGGGCTCGATCAGATCCGTGACGGCCCGGTTACGAAACCGGTCCCCCTGGAGGGTCTCGCGGTTGTTCGGGTTGTAGGAGGGTTGATTGACCATGGCCAGCACGTCGCCGTTTCGGGCGTCGAGGATCACGGCCGATCCCGCCCGCGCCCCGTGGGCACTGACCGCGGCCTTGAGTTCCCGATAAGCCAGGTATTGCAGGCGCTGATCGATGGTGAGGCGAAGATCCTGTCCGTGGCTTGCGGGCCGGATGTTTTCCACGTCCCGGATCACTCGCCCAAGGCGATCACGGAGCACCCGCTTGGCCCCGGGCTCGCCCGTGAGCCAGGCGTTGTAGCCCAGCTCGATGCCCTCCTGACCATGATCATCGATGTTGGTGAAGCCCAGCACGTGGGAAGCCACCTCGCCCATGGGGTAATAGCGGCGGTATTCACGCTGCAACCCCACGCCCGGCACACCCAGTGCAGACACGCGCGCCCCCACCTCGGGGGTGACGTGCCGGCGCAGGTAGACGAATTCACGCCCGGCCCGATCCGACACTCTTCGATAAAGAGCGGTCGGGTCCACACCCAGCACCTGAGCCACCTCCTGCAGGCGCTGTGGTTCTTCCAGGACCTCCTGGGGATTGGCCCACACGGTATCCACGGGTGTACTCACCGCCATGGGCTCGCCCTGGCGGTCCATGATCATGCCCCGATGAGCCGGCAGGGCGACCACGCGCAGATGCCGCGCATCCCCTTCACCGCGCAGGAAGTCCTGCTGCACCACCTGCAGGTCCACGCCCCGGACGAGCACGGCTGAAAAGGCGAGCACAAGGGCGCCCAGCACGACAAGGCGCCGCCAGCGGGATACCCCTGTGGTTTCTTCTTTCATCGTCACTCCAGCAGGATCACGGTGGTGCGGCTATCGGGCAGGCGCATGTCCAGCCGCTGACTCGCTGCATCTTCGATCCGTCCATGGGTGGCCCAGGTACTCTGCTCCAACTGCAACTTCCCCCACTCGATATTCAACTCGTCCCTCAGGTTCACCTCCCTTTGCAACTCCATGAACAGCAGGCGGCTCTGGTGCTTGCTGTGGATCACGGCCAGGGCACTGGCCATCACCGCCACGAACAGCACACCGACACCGGCCAGTTGCCAATTCATGACAGGCGCTCGGCAACGCGCAGCACGGCACTGCGAGCGCGAGGATTGACCGCAAGCTCGGCCTCACCAGCCCGCTGGGCCTTGCCTATGTGGCGCAGCGTGCGGCCTGGCGGCAGATCACGCACCGGCAAGTCACGGGGCACGGGCTCACCTTCCACCTGACGTCGGATGAAACGTTTGACCCGCCGATCCTCCAGGGAATGAAAACTGATCACCGCCAGGCGACCGCCGGGCGCCAGCACCCGAGAAATCTGGGCCAGGCATGCATCCAGGGACTCCAGTTCCTGATTCACGTGCAGCCGAATGGCCTGAAAGCTGCGCGTTGCCGGGTGCTTGTGACGCTCGTGCCGCGGCACGGCCTCACTGATCAGTTCCGCCAGGCGACCGGTGCGCTCCACAGGCGCTTCCTCACGGGCCTCCACCAGGCGCCGGGCGATACGACGGGCGAAGCGCTCCTCGCCCAGTTCCCGCAGGACCTTGGCGATTTCCCCCTCACCGGCATGCGCCAGCCATTGGGCCGCCGATTCACCCCGGTCCGGGTCCATGCGCATGTCCAGAGGGCCATCATTCATGAAACTGAAACCCCTTGTTGCATCGTCCAGCTGGGGCGAAGAGACCCCCAGATCCAGGAGCAACCCCCGCACTTGGCCCATGACGGCGCACCCCTCCAGCAGAGCGGACAGATCGGCGAATGAACCGCGAAGGAACTGAAAACGCGGCTCGTCACCAAAGCGCCGGCTGGCCACCGCCTGCGCCTGCGGATCCTGATCCAGGGCGATCAGCCGCCCCTCCGGCCCCAGGCGCTCGAGGATGGCCGCACTGTGACCACCGCGCCCGAAGGTGGCGTCCACATAGATACCGTCTTCCTGCACCGCAAGCCCCGCCAGGGCCTCTTCCAGCAACACCGGTCGATGCGTGTCGGGCACGGATGCCCCCCCATCAAAGGACGAGGGACTCAAGGGTCGAGCTGGGATCACCATCTTCATCTTCTTCCTGCAACCAGGCATCCCGGCTACGTGTCCAGGCATCCTCGTCCCATAATTCGAATTTCTTGCCTTGCCCCACCAGCACGGCCCGCTTGTCCAGACCGGCATAGTCGCGCAAGGGCGTTGGAAGCAGGATGCGCCCCTGCCCGTCCAGCTCGCATTCAGTGGCATGACCCACGAGCAGACGCTGCATGCGGCGCGTCTTGCGATCCATATTGGGGCGGGAGACGAGGGCCTCTTCGATCCGTTCCCACACGGGCAACGGATACACCAGGAGGCAGCCATCGCGATCAATGGTGATCACCAGACGGCCCTGACAGGACTCCATCAGACGCTCGCGATACCGTGCCGGCATCGCCATGCGCCCCTTGGCATCCAGATTCAGGTTGGTGATACCTCTAAACACGACAGCCCGGGCCCTCTGTATCGCCACCGGCAGGGGTGGCGATGGAGTCACGGGAACACATCGGCCGATGCCCGGAAGCACGACCCGATACCACCCATCCCCACGTTTCCCCACTTTTCGACACTATAGGTAGGGCCTCGCTGGGGTGTCAAGGGAAAAGCCGGAAGCAGCCATGAAGATTTATACTTACGTCACAAATACTTACAAAAACCTTCACGGGTGGGATAACGGAAACCAGAGCCTGCAGAAAGGGTTTCACCAATAGTCAGTTGGTTGCGGAATACTTCTGAAAAAAGAATACGGAATAGGCTCCATGAGCTTGGCTCACCGAGCTTTTTTCTCACCAAGGGGTAGCGGGGGAAAAGTGGGGGCCGGGAGGCCCCCGGAGGGAAAACAAGGGGAGTCGGCCGGTAAGCCGGGTTCTGTCGTGGACAATCATTCCTCTGGGGCGCGCGTCACCACGCGCCTCTAGCAGCCTACCCGGGTGCAGTGCGGGCCACACCAACGCACCCCTATTTGGCCTTGCTCCGGACGGGGTTTACCCTGCCGCGGCGTGTTGCCACCCGCGCGGTGCGCTCTTACCGCACCATTTCAACCTTACCTGTGTCCGTGCCCGAAGGCCGAGGACCATCGGCGGTATATTTTCTGTGGCACTTTCCGTCGGCTCGCGCCGCCCAGGCGTTACCTGGCGCCCTGCCCTGTGGAGCCCGGACTTTCCTCTGCGGCGTGGGGTCCGCAGCGACTGTCTGGCCAACTCCAGGGAACATAATACTGTAAATTTCGATAGTTTCAAGAGCGGCCGCCATCCTTTTTTTCACTCACCGCCGGCGGTCCCAAGGGCAGCCGGCATCACCCCTGCCCCTTGAGCGCCAATGCCTGCTGATACAGGTCATTCTTGGGGACTCCAGTGATCTGCGACGCCAGTTTCGCCGCCTGCTTCACGGGCATCTGCGCCAGACACAGCTCCAGCACCCGAATGCACTCGGCCGACAGGGCATCCCTGGGCGCGTCGGGGGCCCCGGAGACCAGCACCACGAATTCCCCCCGGGTATGATGGGGGTCGCTGCACACCCAGGCGCACAGATCTTCCAGGCTCCCTCCCTGGATCTGCTCGAAGGTCTTCGTCAGCTCCCTGGCCACCACCGCCAGACGCCCCCCCCCCAGCGTGTGGGCCATATCCTCAAGGCTGGCCTGAATGCGATGACTGGATTCATAGAAGATCAGCGTACCGGAGACGGCCATCAGGGCCTCCAGGCGGTGGCGGCGCGCCTGGGCTCGGGCAGGGAGAAAGCCCTCGAACCAGAAACGATCGGAAGGCAGGCCACTGGCGGACAGGGCCGCGATCAGGGCGGCGGGGCCGGGGATGGGCACCACCCGGATGCCGGCGGCACGGGCAGCCGCCACCAGCCGAAAGCCCGGGTCGCTGATCAGCGGGGTGCCGGCATCACTGACCAGGGCCAGGGATTCACCCTGTGTGAGCCGCTGGACCAGGGCCGGCACCTGCCGGTCCTCATTATGCTCGTGCAGGCTCACTCGAGGAGTCTGGACCCCGTAATGGGTGAGCAGCCCGGCCGTGTGACGGGTATCTTCGGCTGCGATCAGGTCAACACCAGCGAGCACCTGTACGGCGCGCGGGGACAGATCACCCAGATTTCCGATGGGCGTGGCCACCACATGGAGCACCCCACCTTCAATTGACACACCGCACCTCGGCCAAGATACTGACATTCCCATGAAAACAATATGCCAGTCTAACCCGGCAGAAGCGCTCCGGGAAGGCTCGGCCACCCGCCCAATGCGACCCTGTGGATCACCGATGGACAGACAACCCCACGCCCGCCAGGCCCTCCATGGAAACGCCCACCGGGCAAGTCCCCCCTGGCGCGGGGTGGGGATCGTGGCATTCCTGCTGGTCATCACGCTGCTGCTTTCCGCTTGCGCTGGCATCCCTCGCCCCATGGACGACGCCGAAGAGCGCCTGGCTCAGGCTCAGGCCCTCGAGGAGGCCCAGGAGTATCAGCAAGCGGCAGATCTTTACCTGGAGATCGCTCAGGGCCTGAGAGCCACACCCCGTGCGCGCGTTCAATTGGAGGCCCTGGAGATTCTCACCCGGGAGGACGCCCCCCAGGCCCAGCGGAACCGGGCCGGGCGGTTACTGGAGGAGATCGACCGACGTCGTCTGGAGGGCGACGAGCCAGCGCGCCTGGACATCCTGGCGGCGCGACTGGCATTACTGGAGGGGGACCCCGGCACTGCCCTCGAGAGGCTGC
Organism: Ectothiorhodospira variabilis; assembly: GCF_022227625.1. NCBI lineage: Bacteria > Pseudomonadati > Pseudomonadota > Gammaproteobacteria > Chromatiales > Ectothiorhodospiraceae > Ectothiorhodospira > Ectothiorhodospira variabilis. The sequence goes on from NZ_JAJNAO010000002.1 coordinate 164,541, forward strand.
CGGAAGACCCCAGGGCCCTGCCCGACCGCCTCGCCCGCCAGGCCCTGGAGGTGGAGGCCCGCGCCCATGGCCATCGAGAGGACTGGATCAGGGCAGTGGACGCCTGGGACGCCCTGGGCGCACGCCAGCCCGATGACGACCGACGCCAGCAAGCATTCGAACGACTCTGGGCGCTGACCCAGGAACTGGACCCGGGCGCCCTCGAAGCCCTGCGGGATCAGGCCGACCGGGCGGCCACCCGGGGCTGGCTGGACCTGGGTCATGTGGCCCGGACCACCCCCCCCAGTCCGCGCGTTCTGGAGGATGCCCTGGATGACTGGCGTGAGCGCCACCGGGATCACCCGGCCGACCCGGTCTTCCTGGAGCGCCTGCGGGAGCAATGGGCTGCCTATACACGGCACCCGGATCACGTGGCGGTACTGCTGCCGCTCACCGGGCGTTTCGGGTCCTCCGCCAACGCCATCCTCGAGGGCATCGTCGCCGCCTACTACGACACCCCCAGGGAAGAACGCACAACGCTTAGGGTGTACGACACGGGCGAGCAGGCGGACGCCAGCTGGACCCAGTACGAAAAGGCCGTGGAAGCCGGGGCCAGCCTGGTGATCGGCCCTCTTGAGCGCTCGGCCGTGAACCGCTTCGCGCGAGAATCCTCCTTGCCGGTGCCCGTGCTGGCGCTGAACCGGGCCGAAACCCGGGACAGTTACCCGGACAATCTCTATCAATTCGGGCTGAACCCGGAGGATGAGGCCGTCCAGGCGGCAGAACGTGCGGTACTCGACGGGCATCATGATGCAGTGGTGATGGTGCCCCGCACCGAACTGGGTGAGCGTCTGCATCGCGCCTTTGAGGACCGTTACGAGACCCTGGGTGGCCTGGTGCGCGATGTCCAGTTCTATGCCCCCGAGGCCACCGATTACAGCGACACGATCATCCAGGGACTGCAGATCCGCGATACCCGCCCCACCCATCGACGCCGTCCATCGGACGACGGTCGGGCAGATCGTGACGCTGATGAGCCCCGGTATCGTGGCGATGTAGACGTCATCTTCCTGTCGGGCGGCCCTCGCCAGGCCCGCCTGATCCGCCCGCAACTGCGCTACTACCAGGCCGGCGACCTGCCGGTGATCGCCACCTCGCATATCTATTCCGGGCGACCCGATGCCCGCGCCGATGCCGACCTGAACGGCATCGTCTTTGCCGACATCCCCTGGCTTCTGGATCAGGTCAACCCTCGCCCGGAACTGCGCGAGACCCTGAACGACCAGCTCTCGAGCACCTCACAGCAGTTGCCACGGCTGGTGGCCCTGGGCTTCGACGCCCTGCAGGTGAGTTCGATGGTGGAACGACTGGCCCGCCAGCGGGGCGAGTATCACCAGGGCCTGACCGGGCGACTGCACCTGGACGAGCAACGACGCATCATCCGCGAACTCAACTGGGCACGCTTCATCGAGGGGGAGCCGCGGGTCATCGGTATTGGCGATGGGCTGATCAACCCACTGGGTGACGCGGCATGGTGAACCGACGGGCGCAGGGGGACGTGGCCGAGGCCCGTGCGCGGACCTATCTGGAATCCCGGGGCTTGCGGTTCGTTCGCGCCCAGTTCCGCTGCAAGGTGGGCGAGATCGATCTGATCATGGAGGACCGCGGCAGCCTGGTGTTCGTTGAAGTGCGTCAGCGCCGATCGGGGCGCTACGGGGGCGCGGCCGCCAGCATCAACCACCGCAAGCAGCGGCGCATCCTGGGCGCCGCAGCGTATTATCTGCAAATCCACGGCTGTCAGCGCCCGGCCCGTCTCGACGTGATCGCCATCGAGGCCGACGACCGCATCCAGTGGATACCCAATGCCTTTGAGGCGCAAGCCTGATCCAACCGAGCCCGTTCAATGAATCTGCAAGACATCATCCGCCAGACCTTCGCCGAAACCCTGGAAACCCATCAGGCAGCAGCCGACGCCCTGCCCCCCGCCATCGAACTGGCCGCCAACAACCTGCTCGGGGCCCTTCTGGGCGGACACAAGGTTCTGATCTGCGGCAATGGTGGGTCGGCAGCGGATGCCCAGCATTTTGCCTCGGAGATGGTCAACCGGTTCGAACATGACCGACCGGGCCTCCCCGCCATCGCCCTGACCACCGATACCTCCACCCTCACCTCCATCGCCAATGACGATGCCTTCGAGCAGATCTTCGCTCGGCAGGTTCGCGTGCTGGGCCAGGGGGGTGATGTGCTCGTGGCCATTTCCACCTCCGGCCGGTCACCCAACATCCTTGAAGCCATCCATGCAGCGCGTGAACGTGATCTGCAGGTGATCGCCCTGACCGGACGGGATGGAGGCCCGCTGGCGGAATTACTGACGGAGCGCGACGTGGAGATCCGTGTACCCTCCGAGCGCACGGCACGTATCCAGGAGGTGCACCTGGTGGTCATCCACTCCCTGTGCGATCTGATTGATCGGCAGCTGCTGGGTATCCGCCCATGACCACTCCCGATCCGGAAAGGCCTCTGTCCAAGGCGGCCATCAAGGCCCTCAAGGACGCGGTGGGGGCAGGCAATCTACTGACGGAAGCGGCCGATCGCTGGCCCTACGGCGGCGACAACTCGCGTCTGCATGCGCCACCGCAGGCGGTGGCTTTCGCCACAGACGCGGACCAGATCCAGGCCCTGGTGGATGCCTGCCGAAGCCACTGGATCCCGCTGGTGACCCGAGGGCTTGGGTCGGGCACCACGGGTGCCACCGTGCCCGATCAGGGAGGCGTGGTGCTCTCCATGGAGCGCATGAACCGCATTCTGGAAGTGGACCCGGACAACCGGATGATGGTGGTGGAGCCAGGGGTGACCAATCAGGCGGTGCAGGATGCCGCCGCCCAACACGGTTTTTTCTGGCCCCCGGACCCCACCAGCGCGGCCTACTGCACCGTGGGCGGCAATCTGGCCTATAACTCGGCCGGACCGCGGGCGGTGAAATATGGCACCCCCCGGGAAAACACCCTGGGCCTCACGGCCGTCACCGGGGCCGGGCGCCTGCTTCGCACGGGCGTCTACACCACCAAGGGCGTGGTGGGCTATGACCTCACCCGCCTGTTGATCGGCTCGGAGGGAACACTGGGCATCATTACCCAGGCCACCTTGCGCCTCACCCCCCTGGCAGAGGCAAAGCGCACCCTGCAGGCAGTGTACGACTCCATGGATGCTGCCGCCCAGGCCGTCTCCCGCATCATGGCCCAGCCGGTGGTGCCCTGCGCCCTGGAATTCATGGATGGCCGAGCCATCGAAATGATCCGCGACTATTCCCAGGCAAACCTTCCCGAAGCCGCGGGGGCGCTGCTGATGATTGAAGTGGACGGCCCCCTGGCAGGGCTGGATGACGCAGCCCAAAGGGTGGCCGATGCGGCCCGCGGGAACGGCAACCTGAGCGTGGCGCTGGCCAAATCCGAAAACGAGGTCAAGGCCCTGTGGGCCACTCGCAAGGCACTCTCCCCTGCCCTGCGGCGCGTGGCACCCAAGAAGATCAATGAGGACGTGGTGGTGCCGGTCTCCCGCATCCCCGAGCTGATCCGGGGTCTGGAGTCACTGGGCCGCCGACATGACATCACCATCGTCTGCTTCGGACATGCCGGAAACGGCAACATCCACGTCAATCTGCTGATCGACCCGGACGACGCCCGTCAGATGAAGGCCGCCGCGACCTGCCTGGACCAGGTGTTCACCCTGGTACTGGAGCTGCGCGGCAGCATCTCCGGCGAACACGGCGTGGGGCTGGCCAAGCGGGATTTTGTGGGTTGGGAGCTGGGAGCAGAAGTGCTCGGCCTGATGGAGGGCATCAAGGCCACCTTCGATCCGGCGGGCATCCTCAATCCTGGCAAGGGCGTGCCGCCCGCCCCACGGTAGCCCGCCACCGGACGTTTCGCCGCGTACGCACGTGGGAGCGGCCCTCGGCCGCGAAGGGTCTTTTCCAAACGAAGCCACAACAGCCTCCGAACCTCTGCGGGGCGGTATGCCTGGGAGCGGGTGTTCGCCGCATGGATGCGGCGGCCAAGCCTACAGGGAAGTATTCACGGCGTCCCGCGGACAGGCATACCGCCCCGCAGAGGTTCACTCCGCTGCCAACCGACGGGGGTGGTGCGCGGGCTCTGACCCTTCGCGGCCGAGGGCCGCTCCCACACCCAGACTCACACCGAGGGGTGAGGGTTTACTTGACCACCCGAAGGCTCGGGCCCTTCTTCTGGGCGCCGGAATCCCCGGGGCCGGAGCCGTTATCGTCCCCGCCACCCTCCGGCGGAGGCTCATCGCCATCGCCGGGCTCGGCGAACATCATGCCCTGGCCGTTCTCGCGCGTGTAGATGGCCAGCACCCGATCCACGGGGATGATCACGTTCATGGGACGCCCACCAAAGCGGGCGCTGAACGTCACCTCTTCATTGCCAATGCTCAGAGCGCTGACCGCCATGGGGGCCACGTTCAGCACGATACGACCCGCCTCCACATACTCGCGCGGCACCACCACTTCCGGCGCCGCGTCCACCAGCAGGTGGGGCGTCATGTCATTGTCGGCGATCCACTCGTAAATGGCTCGAATCAGGTAGGGACGACTGGAAGTCATGGTAGGGCTCAAACTGGGCTGCTCTTGCTGACGTGGGTCGCGGGGCGCCTGCGCGGTGCCCGGTAACGGAAGCACAACCGCCCGAGGCCCCGTGATCAGTGCATTTCCTTTTCTGCCTCGGTGAGGCTGTGCTGGAAAGCCTCGCGCGCAAACACGCGGCGACCATAGTCCCGCACGGGCTTTGGCAGCTTGTCCATGGGGATTCCCAGGGTGGGCAAGCGCCATAGCACCGGCGCCACCGCAGCATCCACCAGGCTGAATTCATCACTGAGAAAATAGGGCTTGATGGCGAAGATCTCGCTTGAGGACACGAGGCTCTCCAGCAGGATCTTGCGCGCGCGATTGGCTGCAGCCTTGTCTGTGGCTGCCTCCATATTCTCCACACCCCGATACCAGTCCTGTTCGATGCGATACAGGGCCAATCGGGCCGTGGCACGGGAAACCGGGTCCACCGGCATCAGCGGCGGATGAGGAAATCGCTCGTCCAGATATTCCTGTATGACCTGCGTACCGTACAAAACCAGGTCCCGATCCACAAGGGTGGGTACGGAATTGTAGGGATTGAGATGGGACAGGTCTTCGGGTCTGGATTCAGGGTCGATATGGGTGATATCGACGGTGATGTCCTTTTCAGCCAGCACAACCCTCACCGCGTGGCAACGCGGACAGGCGGGTGCTGAAAAGAGCGTCATGACGGATCTACGGTTGGCGACTAACGCCATGGAGGCTCTCCATAAGGCAGGCCGCGCCATGCGCGACCGCCAAACACGGGGGGCGTCCCTGCCCCGGGCTAACGATGACGATCAATGAACGTCGCGCCAGTATTCCTTCTTCAGCAGGTAGGCCAGGATGGTGAACAGGATCAGGAATCCGATCACGTACATGCCCATGGCTTCGCGCTCCAGACGGATCGGCTCGGCCACGTAGGTCATGAAGGCGGTGATGTCGCGGACCACTTCGTCATATTCCTCAGCGGACATCTTGCCCTCTTCCACCAGTTCCAGCTTGATCTCGCCGTCCTCGCCCACGTTCTTCTGCCAGCCCTGAAGCTCCCACAGGACATGGGGCATGCCCATGGCCTCGAAGGTGGCGTTGTTCACGCCCAGAGGGCGGGAATCATCCAGGTAGAAGTTGCGCAGCACGGTGTAGATCCAGTCCGGGCTGTTGGCGCGAGCGGTGAGAGTCAGATCCGGCGCAGGCTGCGCGAACCATTCCTCGGCATCATCCGGACGCATGGCGATCTTGATCAACTCGCCCACGCCGGTGGGATCACCCGAGGCGTCCCGGGTGTGGATGAACATCTCCTCCACCTGCTCGTTGGTGAGGCCCAGGTCCTGGCCGATGCGGTTGTAACGCGCATGCTCCAGGGAATGACAGCCGATGCAGTACTGGAAGAAGTACTCGGCACCCCGCTGCACCGACGCGGTATCGGTCAGATCGATATTGGCCCGGTCCAGACCGCCGGACGGGCCGGCGGCCAGGGCCGGCCCCGCGGGTGCGAGGCAGGCGATCACAAATGCTAACGTTGCAAATTTTTTCATCACGAAGTCACCCTCGCCGGAACCGGCTTTTCCTCGTTGAAGCTCGTGTACAGGGGTGCCAGCAGGCAGATCGTCAGGTACGCCGTGGGCAGCAACCACCAGGTCATGGCCATGGTCGGATCGGCGCCGCCCTCGACCCGCAGGAAATCCCAGTAGGTGTAACCCGCCACGATCACCGCGAAGGAGGCCCAGCTGAACGTGAAGGATCGAGGCTTGCTATGAAACCAGATCACGAAGAAGAACGCGCAGTAGATGGTGGTCAGACGCAGATTCAACTCGGAGTAGAACGGTTCCACCGCCTGCATGCCCAGCCAACCCAGAATGATGAACGCAATGGCGAACACGATCAGGTTGAACTTGTGGATGGCACTGCGATAGCGCACGGAATTGATCGGGTTACGGTCCAGCCAGGGCAGGAAGAACAGGATCAGTACCGCACCGAACATCAGCAACACACCCAGGAACGGATCCGGCACCACGCGCAGGATGGAGTAGAAGGTACCGAAATACCAGACCGGGTGAATCAGCTCCGGGGTCACCATCGGGTCGGCCGGCTCGAAGTTGGCCTTCTCGATGAAGTACCCGCCGGCTTCCGGTGCAAAGAACACCACCCCGAAGAACAGGATCAGGAACACACCAAAGCCGATCATGTCCTTGACGGTGTAGTAGGGATGGAAGGGAATGCCGTCCAGCGGTCTGCCCTGATCGTCGGTGAACTTCTTGATGTCCACGCCATCGGGGTTATTGGAACCCACGGCGTGCAGCGCCACGATGTGGGCAAACACCAGCATGATCAGCACCAACGGCAGTGCGGCCACGTGCAGAGCGAAGAACCGGGTCAGCGTGGCATCAGAGATCAGGAAGTCGCCACGGATCCAGGTCACCAGTTCAGGGCCGATGAACGGGATGGTCGCGAACAGGTTCACGATCACCTGTGCACCCCAGTAGGACATCTGACCCCAGGGCAGCATGTAGCCGGCAAATGCCTCGGCCATGAGCACCAGGTAGATGGCCACACCGATCACCCACACCAGTTCACGCGGCTTCTTGTAGGAACCGTAGAGCAGGGCACGGAACATGTGCAGATAGACCACGATGAAGAAGGCCGACGCCCCCGTGGTGTGCATGTAGCGGATGAGCCAGCCCCATTCCACGTCACGCATGATGTATTCGACAGAGGCGAATGCCAGTTCGGCATCCGGCTTGTAGAACATGGTCAGGAAAATGCCCGACACGATCTGGATGGCCAGCACCAGCATGGCCAGGGAACCAAAGTAATACCAGAAGTTGAAATTCTTCGGCGCGTAGTACTGCGCCAGGTGCTCATTCCAGGTCTTGGTGAGGGGATACCTGGCATCGACCCATTCTAGAAGAGCTCTCATAATGCGACTCCTTCCTCGTCCTCACCGATGACGAGCAGTGTTTCCGACTCATACTTGTGCACGGGCACCACCAGGTTCGTGGGCGCTGGCATATTGCGCCATACGCGCCCGGCCAGATCGAAGCGCGAGCCGTGGCAGGCGCAGAAGTAACCGCCCTTCCAGTTTTCCCCCAGGTCGGACGGAGCCAGTTCGGGGCGGTAACTGGGCGAGCAGCCCAGGTGGGTGCAGATCCCGACCAGCACGGAGTATTCCGGCTTTCTGGAGCGGGTTTCGTTTTGGGCGTAGGCGGGCTGTTGCGACTCCACCTGGGAGTCCGGATCCACCAGGCGTGGCCGGTTTTCCGCAAGCAGATCAAGCATTTCCGGCGTGCGGTGAGTGATCCACACAGGCTGGCCGCGCCATTCGACACGGACCAACTGACCGGGCTCGACCCCGCTCACATCGAATTCCACCGGAGCACCCGCCGCCTGAGCACGCGCACTGGGGGACCACGACGCCAGATGCGCATAGCCTACCGCTGCAACCCCGGCCCCGCCGACCACGCTGGTCGCCGCCACCAGGAATCGCCGTCGATTCTGGTTCACGTCTTCATAAGACATTAATTAAGATCTCCCGTTGAGTTCCAACAAAAAGCCGCTGGCCGCTGGGCGCCCGGCGCCGACCGAGCGCAAGGAAAGACGCGCCGCCTGACACTAAAACCCCTCGGCCCACCGGGGCACTCAAAACGCGGTAGCATTCCCGAAGAAGCCCCACAGGTCAAGAGAAAACTCGAGCCAAATCCGTAATGCATTGATTTAAATAGGGTTATCAATATCTATAAATTCATGCGAAAGTGCTAATGTTTGCGCCAGGTATTCACCCAAAGCCTTCGGTCCATAGCGTTCGGTGGCATGATGCCCCGCCGCAAAAAAGTGAATGCCCTCCTCGCGGGCCACATGCACGGTCTGCTCGGAGACCTCGCCGGTGATGAAGGCATCCAGCCCCAGGGCCACGGCCTGCTCGATCATTCCCTGGGCACCGCCGGTGCACCAACCCACACGCTGGATGGACTCCGGGCCGGATGCAATCCACAAGGGCTCACGTTGCAGTCGCCGGGCGATGCGATCCTTCAATTCCTGTCCTGATAGGACCTGCAGCGGACGACCAAAGTTGCCCACGCCGTCGGGGCGCATGAGGCCCTCCACCTGAAACTCCAGCAACCGCGCCAGTTGGGCGTTGTTGCCCAGTTCCGGATGAGCATCCAGAGGCAGATGATAGGCCAGCAGGTTGATGTCGTGGGCCAGCAGCAGGCGCAAGCGTTCGCGCTTCATGCCGGTGACGCGGGCATCCTCACCTTTCCAGAAATACCCATGATGCACCAGCAGGGCATCGGCCCCATGCTGGATCGCCACTTCGATCAGGGCGCGACTGGCAGTGACGCCGGTGACCAGCCGACCCACATGGGGTCGCCCCTGCACCTGCAACCCATTGGGGCTGTAGTCGGTGAAGGCACTCACGTTGAGCAGGTCATCGACGTGACTCACCAGATCCTGGATGGCAACCATGGGGGACCTCCGTAATGGGCAGCGCTTCAAACTGCGTATATAAGCATTGTGTTATTGTAGCGGCATGATCCGAATCAGTCCCTTCCTTCTGCAGGTGGTTGGCGTCGGCGTGGCTGTGGCCGTGCTCATGCTGCTGTTCTTCCCCGACCTGCTGCGGGAACCGCAGCCGCGAGTGGAGGTGTTGCAGAGCGACCGGCCTGCGCCGCTCGCCCTGGGAGAGGGCCCGGTCTCCTATGCCGACGCGGTCGACCGGGCCACCCCTGCAGTGGTGAACATCCACACACGCAAGACGGTGGTGCAACGGGGCCATCCCTTCATGGACGACCCGGTGTTTCGTCAGTTCTTCGGTGATCGCTTCGACACTCCGCAACGTCGCACCCAGACCAGCCTGGGCTCCGGTGTGATCATCAGCCCGCAAGGGTACATCCTCACCAACAACCACGTCATTGAGGGCGCCGACGAGATCGAGACCATGCTCGCCGATGGGCGTAACCTGCCGGCCCAGGTGGTGGGCACGGATCCGGAGACGGACCTGGCCGTGCTGCGCATCGAATCCGGTGAAGGCCCCCTGCCCAGCATCGTGGTGGGAGACTCGCGGCACCTGCGTGTGGGGGATGTGGTCCTGGCCATCGGCAACCCATTTGGCGTGGGACAGACCGTGACCCAGGGGATCGTCAGCGCCACCGGCCGCAGTCGACTGGGCATCAACACCTACGAGGATTTCATTCAGACCGACGCCGCCATCAATCCTGGCAACTCAGGCGGCGCCCTGGTCAACGCCCATGGCGAACTGGTGGGCGTGAACACCGCCATCTTCACCCGCTCGGGGGGTTCGCAGGGCATCGGTTTCGCGATCCCCGTGGATCTGGCTCGGGACGTGATGACCCAGATCATCGAGCAGGGAGCCGTGGTGCGCGGCTGGCTGGGCATCGAGGTACAGGAGATCACGCCGCAACTGGCCCAGTCCTTCGGTCTCGCGGACAGCCGGGGCATCCTCATCGCCGGCGTGCTGGGCACCGGACCGGCGGCCCGGGCCGGTATCCGCCCCGGGGACATCTTCACCCATATCGATGGCGACCGCATCAACGACGCCCAGGACGCCCTGAATTTCATCGCCCGCAAAAAACCGGGCAAGACCCTGCGCATTCAGGGGCTGCGGGATGGGGAGCCCTTCGAGATCCGGGCCGAGGTGGGGAAAAGACCGACGGCGAGGCGCTGATTCAGCGACCACCGCTTTCGCGCTTTCGCGGCCGAGGGTCGCCGCCCACACAATCCTCTGTCGCTTCAGGCGGTGGCGAGTGCGCCTTTCAGGGCCTCCAGGAACTGCTGATTCTCCGCGGGCGTGCCCACCGTCACGCGCAGGCAATCGGCAAGCAGGCCACCCTGGCCGGAGAGGTCCTTGATGAGCACGCCGCGATCCCGGATACCCTCGAACACCACTCGCCCCTTGCCTCGCGGCACCCGGAAAAGGACGAAGTTGGCCTCACTGGGGAACGGCTTGACCCCCGATATCGACCCCAGCGATTGGTGCAGGACCTCGCGATCCCGGCGAATGGCTGCCGCCTGCTCGTCCAGCACCTCGTGATGGTCCAGAGCGAATTCCGCCGCCACCTGGGTGAGCACGTTCACGTTGTAGGGCAGACGCACCTTCTCCAACTCGTCCATCCAGGGCGCAGGGCCGCACAGATACCCCAGTCGCAGACCGGCCAGGCCCAGCTTGGACACGGTCCGCATCACCAGCAGGCGCTCATACCGATCCAGGTCGGCCAGAAAGCTGTCATCGGCAAAGGGGCCATAGGCCTCGTCCACGACCACCAGCCCCGGTGCACGGGCAATCAGCGACTCCACGTCCTGCCGCGACCAGCGGTTACCGGTGGGGTTATTGGGATAGGCCAGGAAGACCACCGCGGGTTGATGGGTGTCCAGGGCCCGCTCCATGGCGGGCATGTCCAGGGAGAAGTCCTCATTGAGGGGGACACCCACGAACTCCAGGCCCAGCCAGCGGGAGATCATGCGATACATGACGAAACCCGGCTCTGGGGCCATGATCACGCGCCCCGGAGCAGCCACGGCCATGAGCAGGATCTGGATCAATTCGTCCGAGCCATTGCCCAGCATCAATCGCGCCGTATCGGGCACCTGCATCACCCGGCGCAGCGTCAGGGTCAGACGTGTGCCCTGAGGATCGGGATAGCGGTTCATGGCCACCCGGGACAGGCGCTCAGCCCAGGCTGATTGCAGTGATGCGGGCCATTCGTAGGGGTTTTCCATGGCGTCCAGCTTAACCAGTCCCTGGGACGAGGGCACGGGATAAGCAGACAGTTCCCGAATCTGTGGCCGAACAAGGTCCGCAGGCGTGGCCATGGTCATGGCTGGGCATCCGGGTCCTGGCGGTATTCCGCGGAACGCGCATGGGCGACCAGGCCCTCGCCCCGGGCCAGAACCGAGGCCGTGCGGCCCAGATCGGCAGCGCCCGCCGGAGAGCACTGGATCAGGCTGGAACGCTTCTGGAAGTCATACACCCCCAGTGGCGAGGAAAAGCGGGCCGTGCGCGAGGTGGGCAGCACATGGTTGGGGCCGGCGCAGTAATCCCCCACCGCCTCGGCCGTGTGACGTCCCATGAAGATGGCGCCCGCATGACGAATACCCGGCACCAGGGTCTCGGGATCTGCCACCGACAGTTCAAGGTGCTCCGGTGCAATGTGGTTGGCCACCTGCACCGCCTCCTCCATGTCCCGCACCTGGATCAGTGCCCCCCGGTCCGCCAGGGAGGTGCGAATGATCCCGGCCCGCGGCATCTCGGTGAGCAGCTCGTCCATGGCAGCGGCCACCCCATCCAGAAAGGCACCATCCGGACTGACCAGCATGGCCTGGGCATCCTCGTCATGCTCCGCCTGGGAGAACAGGTCAGCAGCGATCCAGCGCGGGTCGGTCTTGCCATCGCAGACCACCAGAATTTCCGAGGGACCGGCCACCATGTCGATGCCCACGGTACCGAAGACCATGCGCTTGGCGGTGGCCACATAGATGTTGCCGGGCCCGACGATCTTGTCCACCGGTGGCACCGTCTGGGTGCCATAGGCCAGAGCGGCCACCGCCTGGGCGCCGCCGATGGCGAACACCCGATCAACACCGGCTACAGACGCCGCCGCCAGCACCAGGTCGTTCACCACGCCGTCCGGGGTAGGCACCACCATGATCACCTCGGGCACTCCGGCCACCTTGGCGGGCACGGCGTTCATGATCACCGACGAGGGATAGGCGGCCTTGCCGCCGGGCACGTACAGGCCCACCCGGTCCAGGGGCGTGACCTTCTGCCCCAGCATCGTGCCATCGGCCTCGGTGTAGCACCAATCAGACATCTTCTGGTGTTCGGCATAGCTGCGCACGCGATCGGCGGCGCGCTCCAGGGCCTCACGCTGTTCCTGAGGAATGGTCTCCAGTGCCCGGGCCAGGCGCATCTGGGGAATTTCCAGTTCATGCAGGTCGTGGCACTCCAGGCGATCGAAACGGGCGGTGTATTCCAGCACCGCCGCATCGCCACGCTGGCGCACGTCTGCCAGGATGTCGGTGACGGCGCGGGTCACGGCCTCATCGGAGACCCCTTCCCAGGCCAGCAGCTCGTCGAGCCGGGCCATGAAGTCGGTCTGTGTGGAATCCAGTCGATTGATCTTTGGCATGACGATATCTCCAGCTACGACGCCTTGGAACGGCGCTCCCGCACACCTGCGGCCAGGTCCCTCAACACGGGGATGGTATCGTCCCAGTTCATGCAGGCGTCCGTAATGCTCTGCCCATAAACGAGGGGCTTGTCGGCAACCAGATCCTGCCGTCCAGCCACCAGGTGGCTCTCCAGCATAACACCCATGATGCGCCGATCGCCGCTGGCCACCTGCCGGGCCACTGAATGGGCCACGTCCACCTGCTTTGCCGGGTCCTTGCGGCTGTTGCCATGGCTGCAATCAATCATCATGTGAGCCGGCAGACCGGCATCCCCAAGGGCCTCGGCCGCCTCGTCCAGGCTCTTGGCATCGTAATTGGGTTTGCGCCCACCGCGCAGGATGATGTGGCAATCGGGATTGCCGGCTGTGGAGAAGATTGCCGAGTGACCCGCCTTGGTCACGGAGAGGAAGTGATGCGGCTTGGAGGCCGAGCGGATGGCGTCGATGGCCACCTGCAGGCTGCCATCGGTGCTGTTCTTGAACCCCACCGGACAGGACAGGCCAGAGGCCAGTTCCCGGTGCACCTGACTCTCGGTGGTGCGCGCGCCGATGGCGCCCCACGCCACCAGATCGGAGACATACTGGGGGCTGATCAGGTCCAGGTATTCCGTGGCCGCCGGCATGCCCTCCCGGGCCAGGTCCAGCAACAGCCCCCGGGCCAGGCGCAGCCCCTTATTGATCTCGAAGCTGCCGTCCAGGTTGGGGTCGTTGATCAGGCCCTTCCAGCCCACCACGGTGCGCGGCTTCTCGAAATACACGCGCATGATGACCACCAGGTCGCGGGACAGCTCGTCCCGCAGGGCCTTCAGCCGCCGCGCATAATCCTTCCCTGCCTCCACATCGTGGATGGAGCAGGGGCCCGCAATCACGAGAAGACGGTCATCCGTGCCCTGCAGGATGCCCTGAATCGCCTGGCGGGCTTCGTAGACCGTGGTGGCGGCTGCCTCGTTGATGGGCAACTCCTCGTGCAACTGCCGTGGTGGCAGGGCCTCGCGGATATTGATGATCTTCAGGTCGTCGGTGGGGTGCTGCATGGGTACCTTGGGCAATGCGTGTCGAGTCTGAGGAGGATCTTCCCTGGCTGAGTCACGGGCATCGACTTCACCCGGGTGGAGGCTCACGCCGCCTGAGAAACCGCCGTATCCATGGACTGGATCAGCGCCTTGACGCGAGCGGACTTCATCTTCATCGAGGCCTTGTTGACGATCAGGCGGGAGCTGATGTCGGCAATATGCTCCAGCGGTTCCAGACCATTGGCGCGCAGCGTATTTCCGGTGTCCACCAGGTCCACGATGCAATCGGCCAGACCCACCAGGGGCGCCAGCTCCATGGAGCCATAAAGCTTGATGATCTCCACCTGCCGCCCCTGCTCAGCGTAATAACGGCGCGTGGTGTTGACGAACTTGGTGGCCACCCGCAGGCGCCCGGCCCGTTGTGTCGCCCCCGGGCGTCCGGCCACCATCAAACGGCAGCGGGCAATGCGCAGGTCCAAGGGCTCGTAGATGCCCTCCCCGCCATGCTCCATGAGCACATCCTTGCCGGAGACGCCCACATCGGCGGCTCCGTACTGCACATAGGTGGGGACATCGGTGGCACGAATCACCACCACCTTCACATCCGGGTGATTGGTATCCAGGATGAGCTTGCGGCTGGTCTCCGGATCGTCCACCGGCTCGATGCCGGCCTGGGCCAGCAAAGGGAGGGTGTCCTTGTAGATGCGCCCCTTGGACAGGGCGATGGTCAATGTCTGTTCAGGCATGAAATCATCCGGGCACGCGGCGAATGATGGCACCAAGCTGGGACAGCTTCTCCTCGATGCACTCATAGCCGCGATCAATGTGATAAATGCGATCCACCAAGGTGTCGCCGTCGCCCACCAGGCCCGCCAGGATCAGGCTGGCCGAGGCGCGCAGGTCCGTAGCCATCACCGGGGCCCCCTTGAGGCGCGGTACGCCGCGGATGACGGCAGTATTGCCCTCGATGCGGATGTCCGCTCCCATGCGCTGCATCTCCAGGGCATGCATGAAGCGGTTCTCGAACACCGTCTCGGTGATGGTGGCCGTACCTTCCGCCACGGTATTCAGGGCCACGAACTGGGCCTGCATGTCGGTGGGAAAGGCCGGATAGGGCGCCGTGCGCAGACTCACGGCCCGCGGGCGTCGACCCTTCATGTCCAGGCTGATCCAGTCCTGACCCACATCCAGCTCCGCCCCGGCCTCTTCCAGCTTCACCAGCACGGCGTCCAGGGTCTTGGGCTCGGTGTTGCGGGTTCGCACCTGGCCGCCGGTGATGGCCCCGGCCACCAGGAAGGTCCCGGTCTCGATGCGGTCCGGCAGCACGTCATAGGCGCACCCCCTGAGCGAGGTCACACCCTCGATGATCAGGGTATCGGTGCCGGCACCGCTCACCTGGGCACCCATGGCATTCAGGCAGTTGGCCAGGTCGATGATCTCCGGCTCCCGGGCGGCATTTTCGATGATCGTGGTGCCCTCGGCCAGGGTGGCCGCCATGAGCAGGTTTTCGGTGCCGGTCACGGTCACCGTGTCCAGCACCAGCTTCGCTCCCTTGAGGCGACGCGCCCGGGCACGGATGTAGCCCCCCTCCACCTGGATATCGGCCCCCATGGCCGCCAGCCCCTCCAGATGGATGTTCACCGGACGCGAGCCAATGGCGCAACCGCCAGGCAGGGAGACTTCCGCCTCGCCATGCCGGGCCAGCAGGGGCCCCAGTACCAGGATGGAGGCGCGCATGGTGCGCACCAGCTCATACGGCGCCACGCATTCGCGAAGAGTGTCGGGGTTCACCTCGATGCGCATGCGCTCGTCCACGGTGAGCGTCACGCCCATCCGTCCGAGCAACTCCATGGTGGTGGTCACGTCCTGCAAATGCGGGACGTTGCCGATGGTCATGGGCCCGTCGGCCAGGAGCGTGGCCGCCAGGATGGGCAGCACCGCGTTCTTGGCGCCGGAAATACGCACGTCGCCCTTAAGAGGGCCGCCACCGCTGATGATGAGTTTGTCCATGGGGGTGGGATGATAGCGGAAATCCGGCCGTCAGTCGTCCCGCTCCAGG
This sequence comes from Ectothiorhodospira variabilis, assembly GCF_022227625.1. Classification (NCBI taxonomy): domain Bacteria; kingdom Pseudomonadati; phylum Pseudomonadota; class Gammaproteobacteria; order Chromatiales; family Ectothiorhodospiraceae; genus Ectothiorhodospira; species Ectothiorhodospira variabilis. Next base: position 180,399 of record NZ_JAJNAO010000002.1, read on the forward strand.
GGCATCACGCCATCCAGGTCACTGAGACGGATCAGGTCCCACATGCGATCCGGCACACCCACGAACCGCAGCCCTCCCTCCGGACCACCGCACAGACGCATCCACTCCACCAGCAGGGCCACCCCCGCGGAATCGGTCCGGGTCACCCCGGACAGATCCACCCGGCAGCCGCCCTGCCCCTCCTTGAAGCGTTTCCGGGACTCGGCCCAGAGATCTGGCACGGTCTGTTGGGTGAGCTCCCCCACCAGACGCATGCCTTGATCACCGGATTCCAGGCGGGCCTCGGTCACTGTTCCTGCCCCGCCTCGATGGCCTCCTCGATGAGGGACTCATCACCCTCCTCCAGGCGCTCTATCAGGGCATCCAGGCCGTGACGATCCACCTCGGCCCCGAAATTGGTGCGGAAGTTGGTCACGAAGCTCAGGCCCTCCACGGTCAGGTCGAAGACCTTCCATTCCCCGTCCACGGGGCGCAGGCTGTAATTCACGCTGATGTTGGAGCGCCCCTGGCCCATGACGATCTCGCTGGCCACCGAGGCCATGCGGTCATCGGTGAAACTGCGGTGAGGCAGTACGCGGATGTCCTTGTCCTTGTGCTCGGCCATCTGCAGGGTGTAGGTGCGTACCAGCATGTTGCGGAAGGCCCTCACGAACCGCTCCCGCTGCTCGGGCTCGGCAGTGCGCCAGTGGCGGGCCAGGATCAGCCGCGACATGCCCTGCCAGTCGATCAGCGGCAGGATGATGTCATCCACCAGTTCGAACAGGAATTCAGGATCCTCGCGGGTCCGCTCCGGGTCCTCGCGCAGTTTTTCCAGGACCTTGTCGGCCGTATTCCTGACCAGGTCGACCGGGTCCTTGTCGGGCAGGGAGGCCTGGGCGACGGACATCGAGGTGGCCACGACCAGCAGGGCGGCTAGCAGTAAATGAAAGAACGACTTCATGACGGACTCCGGTTCGATGGTTCTGCGATGCTGCGCCCCGGGGCATGAACCGGGGCTGAATGGGCCGGGCGAATCCTTACGGCTTAATCACTGGTCATGTTGACCAGCATGCGCCCGATCAATTCCTCAAGCACCACCGCCGATTGGGTGAACAGGATGGTGTCGCCATCCGCCAGCACCTCTTCCTCCCCACCAGGCTCCAGAGCGATGTACTGCTCTCCCAGCAAACCGGCGGTATAGATGCTGGCCTGCGTGTCGGTGGGCAGATAATCATGCGCAGCGGAGATATTCATGGTCACCCGCGCCTGGTAACGCTGGGGATCGTAGCGAATATCCGTGACCCGACCCACACGCACGCCGGAGATGGTCACCGGGGCGCGCACCTTGAGCCCGCCGATGTTATTGAAATGGGCATGCACCTCATAGCCTTCGCCACCGCGGTATTCACCCAGGTTGCTCACCTGCAGCGCCAGCATGAAAAGGCCTGCCAGCCCCAGGGCCACGAAGATGCCCACGGTGATTTCGATCCAGCGTGTCGTCATCTTGCCGTCCCGTTATCAGAGGTCACCGAACATCAGTCCGGTGAGAATAAAGTCCAGGGCCAGTACGGCCAATGCGGTATGCACCACGGTGCGGGTGGTGGCCCGGCTCACGCCCTCCGACGTGGGCGCACAGTCATAGCCCTCGTAGACGGCAATCCAGGCGGCCACCAAACCAAAGACCATGCTCTTGATGACACCGTTCATCACATCCTCGAACAGATCCACACTGGCCTGCATCTGCGACCAATAGGACCCCGAGTCCACGCCCAGCAGGCCCACACCGATGAAATATCCGCCCATCACCCCCACGGCACTGAAGATGGCCGCCAGCAGGGGCAGGGAGATCACCGCCGCCAGAAAACGCGGCGCGATCACCCGCTTGTAGGGATCCACCGCCATCATCTCCATGCTGGAGAGCTGTTCGGTGGCCTTCATCAGGCCGATCTCTGCAGTGAGGGCCGAACCGGCCCGGCCGGCAAACAGCAATGCCGTGACCACCGGCCCCAGTTCCCGCACCAGCGACAGCGCCACCACCGCACCCAGGATCTCGGCGGCACCGAAGTCCACCAGGGTGATATAGCCCTGGTACCCGAGCACCATGCCCACGAACAGCCCTGACACCACAATGATGAGCAAGGACAGCACGCCCACCGAATAGAGTTCGCGGATCAGCAGCCGGGGCCGCATCGCCAGCGGCCCCAGGGCCAGCAGGGTACGGAACAGGAACAGATGACCACGCCCAAGGCGCTCGAGCACTCCCAGACTCCATTGTCCCAGCCGCTGGAATGCGCCCATCAGGATCGTCCACCCGTCATCAGATCATCCAGATAGTCCGGCGCCGGGTAATGGAACGGCACCGGCCCATCGGGCAGCCCCTCCAGAAACTGACGCGACCAGTCCGAGGCCTCCCGCTGCAGTTGCGACGGCGACCCCTGGTCCACCACCCGGCCGTCGGAGATGAGATACACCCAGTCGGCGATGGAATTGGCCTCCGCCACATCGTGGGAGACCACGATGCTGGTCATGCCCAGGGCATCGTTCAGGCGTCGGATCAACGACACGATCACGGCCATGGTGATGGGATCGAGGCCCGTGAAGGGCTCGTCGTACATCATCAACAGCGGATCCAGGGCGATGGCCCGCGCCAGGGCCACGCGCCGGGCCATGCCGCCGGAGAGTTCGCTGGGCTGCAGGGCCCAGGCGCCGCGCAATCCCACGGCCTCCAGCTTCATCAGCACCAGATTACGCACCACCGGCTCGGGCAGGCGGGTATTCTCGCGGATGGGGAAGGCCACGTTGTCGAAGACATTGAGATCGGTGAGCAGCGCCCCGCTCTGGAACAGCATGCCCATACGCCGCCGCAGGCGGTAAAGCTCCCGCAGGGAAAGCCGATGCACGTCCTGCCCTTCCACGAGCACCTGCCCCCGGTCGGGCTTGAGCTGGCCGCCGATCAGCCGCAGCAGGGTGGTCTTGCCCGTGCCGCTGGGACCCATGATGGCCGTCACCTGCCCCCGGGGGATGGTGATATCCAGCCCATCAAAGATCTTGCGGTCACCGCGGGCAAAATGCACATCGCGGATCTCGATCCAGGGGGTTTTATCGGGGATGGGGGAAATAGGGACGTTCCTTGGCAGGGTAATGATCGTCGAATATCAATCGAGCCGCGATCATGATCTGTCGGAGCGCCGGGGCTGTCAAGTGAACCCCAGCAAGCCGGCCAGGGTGACGGTTTGCCCCATGACGGCGGGCGGGGCATCCAGGAACAACACGCCCGAGCGGCCTTGCGAGCACCGAGCGAACGCCTCCAGATGGTCACGCAGGACACGCGGGTGCGCCCCTGATGGCAGGACCACCCGCCCCACCGGCCCGCAAGGCGCCTGCGTGTCCGGCCCCGTCCACAAGCGGGCATGTGTCGCCGGGGCACTGGCCGAGTAACAAGGCAGGCCATCCGGCCACGGGCCCATGGCCGCGGTGCCTCCTCCCCCCTCCATGGGCACGCGCGTGGCCTCGGGCACCACGAGGCCCGCCAATTGGGGCCCCAGGGTCTCCCGCAGGCGTCCCAGGTGCTCCACATCCACTCCCCCGGGGTCCGCCAGTTCCAGATAAAACCGGAAGTCCTCCCGCACCTCGCCGAGCCAGCCCCGCCAATCCGACACCTCTGTGCCTTGCCAGCGCTGTGCAGGCACGAGGACCGCAGAGAACTCGTTGGCGTAAAAGCACAGACGCCAGGACGCCGGCATGTCCTGGGGGTAGAATTGCGCCACCCACGCCGGGTGCTCCCAGTCACGGGCACCCAGCGTGAGGTGGAAAGACTTGCCTTGTCCCATTGTTTAATCCGCTCCCGCCTTGAGGTAGTGTTTCGCCGATGAAGCTCAATCCCGACAAGACTTTGGACATGGCCCGGGCCGTCCTGGAGAACGAGGCTCAGGGTATCCGCGATCTCATCCCCCGCCTGGATGAACGCTTTGTCCGTGCCTGCGAGTACATGCTGGCCTGCACCGGGCGTGTGGTGGTCACCGGCATGGGAAAATCCGGCCATGTGGGCGGCAAGATCGCCGCCACCCTGGCCAGCACCGGCACCCCGGCCTTCTTCGTCCATCCGGGCGAGGCCAGCCACGGCGATCTGGGCATGATCACCACCGGGGATACGGCGCTGGCCCTGTCCAATTCCGGGGAGACCGATGAACTCCTCACCATCCTGCCATTGATCCGCCGCCTGGGCGTCCCCCTGATCGCCCTGACCGGCAATCCGCGTTCCACGCTGGCCCGGGAGGCCAACGTGCACCTGGATGTGAGCGTCGCCGCGGAGGCCTGCCCCCTGGGCCTGGCCCCCACCTCCAGCACCACCGCCACCCTGGCCATGGGTGATGCACTGGCTGTGGCCATGCTGGAGGCCCGGGGCTTCACCGCCGATGACTTTGCCCGCTCCCACCCCGGTGGTCGCCTGGGGCGGCGCCTGCTGCTGCATGTGGGGGATATCATGCACACGGGTGAACGCATACCCCTGGTGCGGGCCGATGCCCCACTGACCGACGCCCTCATGGAGATCACCCGCCAGGGCCTGGGAATGACCGCGGTGGTGGACGAGCACCGCAACCTGATCGGCGTGTATACCGACGGCGACCTGCGCCGCACCCTGGACCGAGGCATCGACATCCGTGGCACGTGCATCGGTGATGTCATGACCCGCCAGTGCAAGACGGTGCAGTCGGGCATGCTGGCAGCCGAGGCCCTCAAGGTGATGGAGGACCACAAGATCAGCGCCCTGCCGGTGGTGGACGTGGGCCAGCACCTGGTGGGAGCCCTGAACATGCATGACCTGCTGCGCGCCGGCGTGGTCTGAAGTGGTACGACGGCCCCGTGGTATCCTTGCCCCATGAATGATACGCCAAGACAACGTGCCCGCGACGTGCGCTTCCTCATCCTTGACGTGGACGGCGTGCTCACCGATGGCAACCTCTACCTGGGGGACGATGGCCAGCAGTACAAGGCCTTCAACAGCCGTGATGGTCATGGCATCCGCATGCTGGCCGACAGCGGCGTTCAGATCGGCATCCTCACCGGGCGACGCTCTCAGGTGGTGGAACACCGCTGCCGTGACCTGGGCATCCAGCACATCGTCCAGGGCCGTCGCGACAAGCTGGATGCCCTGGGTGGATTGCTGGAGGCGGCTGGTGTGGGTATCGAACATGCTGCCTACATGGGGGACGACGTGGTGGATCTGCCCGTGATGCGTCGCGTCGTCATGGCCATTGCCGTGGCCGATGCCCACCCCCTGGTGCGCGAGCATGCCCACTACATCACCCGGACAGGCGGCGGCCGTGGAGCGGTGCGTGAGGCCTGCGAGTTCATACTGGAGGCCCAGGACAACCTGCAGGCCGCCCTGGCCCCCTACCTGGAATGAGTCGCCGCCTTTCAGGACTGCTGCTGATCCTGGCACTCACCCTGGTGGCCGTGGTCGGCTTCTGGCTCGCCGAGAATGCCCAGGAACGACGCGTCGTGCCGACCACCCAGATAGATCCCGAGGCCAATCAGTTCTTTGCCGAGGATTTCGTGGTCTGGAGCATGGACGAGTCCGGCAACCTCAAGTACCGGCTCTCCGGCGCCCGACTGGAGCAGCGCCAGGCGGACCGTTCCAGTCATGTGGAGGCCCCGGTGCTGATCATGGAACACCCCCCTGCTCCCGACTGGACCCTGCGTTCCGAACACGGCTGGATTTCACCCGCCGGCGACGAAGTGCAACTGCTGGGCAACGTGCGTCTGGACCGCCCCGAGGCCCCTGATCACCCCCCCATCACCATCACCAGCCGGGATGTCACGGTGTGGACCCTGCCCCGCCAGGCACAAACCGATGCACTGGCCCGCATGGTGAGCACTCATCGGGAGGCGGAGGGAGTGGGCATGACTTTGGATCTGACCCGGGATACCCTGGAACTTGAGAGTCAGGTGAGAGGCACCTATGTTCCGCACTGACATCCCCACGAGTCCGTTTGTGGCGGGGCTGCTATTGGCCGTTTTGCTGTCATGTATGCCTGTTGCACAGGGCCAGCACGACCCCGACCTGCCCATCCGCATCGAGGCGGATCGCGCCAGCCTGGACGATCAGCGGGGGGTGAGTATTTACCGGGGCAACGTCACCATCACCCAGGGCGATACCGTCATCACGGGCGACGAGGTGACGGTGCATGCCCCCCAGCGGCAACTCCAGCGCATGGTCTCAGAAGGGCGCCTGGCCACCCTGACCACACGGGATGAATCCAACCGTGAGGTTCGCGCCGAGGCACGACGCATGGAGTTCTTTCCGGATGGACCGCGGGTGGTGCTCACCGGCGAGGCCCGGGTATGGCAGGGGGATGACGAATTCCGCGGCAGCAGCATCGTCTATAACCTGGAGGCCGCCACCCTTGAAGCCAGCACCGGCGACACAGGCCGGGTGGAGGCCATCTTCGCACCCCGGGATCGTTCTCGCTCCCGGCCGGAGGACGGCGACACCCCATGAGCCGCCTGGAGACCGACAAGCTGGTCAAGCGTTACCGGGCAGTCAAACCCGTGGACGGCGCCTCCATCCACATCAACAGCGGTGAGGTGGTGGGCCTGCTGGGCCCCAATGGCGCCGGCAAGACCACCTGCTTCTACATGATCGTGGGCCTGGTACCCTGCGACGAAGGCCAGATCCGTCTGGATGGCCGCGACATCACCCGACTGCCGATGCACGCGAGGGCCCGCATGGGCGTGGGCTATCTGCCCCAGGAGCCCTCGGTATTCCGCAAGCTCTCCGTGGCAGACAACATCATGGCCGTGCTGGAGGTCCGCCGCGACCTCAACAAGGCCCAGCGCCTGGAGAAGATGGAATCCCTGCTGGAGGAGTTCCAGATCCAGCACATCCGCGACAACGCCGGGGTCAGTCTCTCCGGTGGCGAACGACGGCGCGTGGAGATCGCCCGTGCCCTGGCCACCGAACCGGCCTTCATCCTTCTGGACGAACCCTTCGCCGGCGTGGACCCCATCTCGGTGATCGAGATCCAGCGGATCATCACCCATCTCACGTCACGGAACATCGGCGTACTGATCACCGACCACAACGTGCGCGAGACCCTGGGCATCTGCAACCGGGCCTACATCCTCAGTGGCGGGCACATCATCAGCCAGGGCGCGCCGGAAGACGTACTGGCCGACCCGCAGGTCCGCCGCGTCTATCTGGGGGAGAACTTCCGCCTGTGAAGCCAAGCCCCCCCGTTCAGCATGCGGTTTTCGGGACATGGGTCCCATTTTTGCTGGCACACCGTATAATCTCCCCTGAAAGCATCATTTACGCCGGGGGCCTGCCCCCGCCTTCATCATCAGGCATCAAAGACCCGGGCCCCGGCCCGATGGCGCACATCGTGCTATGTTGAAACCGTCCGTCCAGCTCCGGCTGGGTCAAAACCTGACCATGACCCCCCAGCTGCAGCAGGCCATTCGCCTGCTGCAGCTCTCGACGCTGGAATTGCAGGCCCAGATCCAGGAGACCCTGGAAACCAACCCCATGCTCGAGGCCGTGGAGGGCACGGAGGCCGATCAGGAGACCGCCAGCGAGGAGCCTCGCGAGCAGGAGCAGGCCGAAACCTCCGAGGCAGCAGAAGCAGCGGAGGCCGCCGCCGAGACGGAAGGCAACGCCGACGGCAGTCAGGAGCAGATCCCCGACGAATTACCGGTGGACAGCAACTGGGACGACATCTACGATGTGCCCCCTTCCAGCGCCGGACAGTCGGACCACGACGGGCGAGACCTTTTCGAGAACCAGACCGGCCCCTCGGAAAGCCTGCATGAACACCTCATGTGGCAAGTGCACCTGTCGTCCATGAGTGAGCGTGACCGGGCCATTGCCTTGACCATCATCGATTCCATTAACGAAGACGGCTATCTGGCCGAACCCATCGAGCAGATCCATGCAACCCTGGCCACGGACCGGGAAATGGACCTGGAACTGGATGAGGTGGAAGCCGTACTGAACATGGTTCAGCACCTGGACCCGGTGGGCGTGGGCGCACGTGACCTGGCCGAGTGCCTGACCCTGCAACTGGCTCAGTTCCCGGAGGACACCCCCTGGCTGGCCGAGGCCCGCGCCCTGGCCCGCGAACACCTGGATGCCCTGGGTGCGCGTGACTACAAGGGCGTGCAGCGGCGCCTGGGGCTGGATGATGGCGAGTTGCAGCAGGTGATCGCCCTGATCCAGACACTGAACCCGCGCCCGGGCGGGCTCATCAGCAGCAGTTCGCCCGAATACATCATCCCTGATGTGTTCGTGCGCAAGCGCGAAGGCCGCTGGCAGGTGGAGCTCAACCCGGAAATCGCGCCGCGCTTGCGGGTGAACCCCCTGTATGCCAGTTTCGTGCGCCGCGCCGATTCCAGCCAGGACAACACCTACATGCGCAACAGCCTCCAGGAGGCACGCTGGTTCATCAAGAGCCTGCAAAGCCGCAACGAAACGCTGCTGCGGGTGGGCACAGCCATCGTGGAGCACCAGCGTGCCTTCCTGGAATACGGTGACGAGGCCATGAAACCCCTGGTGCTGCGCGATATCGCCGAGCAACTAGAGATGCATGAGTCCACCATCTCCCGGGTGACCACCCAAAAATTCATGCATACCCCCCGGGGCATCTACGAATTCAAGTATTTCTTTTCCAGCCACGTGGGCACGGCCGACGGCGGTGAGTGTTCAGCCACCGCGATACGCGCCATGATCCGCAAGCTGGTTGCCGAGGAGCCCCAGGGCAAACCCATGAGTGACAGCAAGATCGCCCAGGTCCTGGTGGATCGCGGCATTCATGTGGCACGACGCACGGTCGCCAAGTACCGTGAGGCCATGTCCATTCCGCCATCCAACGAACGCAAGCGGCTCGTTTGAAGCAAACCCACGCAGCCGTCCTGATCATTACCCATCCCTATCCATTCCCAAGGAGTCATCTCATGCAGATCAACCTCACCGGTCATCACGTCGACCTGACCGACGCTCTGCGCAACTACGTCAACGAGAAGTTCGAGCGCCTGGAGCGGCATTTTGACAACGTCATCGACGTGCATGTGATCCTGACCGTGGAGAAGCTGCAGCAAAAGGCCGAGAGCAACCTGTTGCTCAGCGGTAACAGCATCCATGCCGAGGCCACGCATACGGACATGTACGCCGCCATCGACGCCCTGGTGGACAAACTGGATCGCCAGGTGGTGAAGCACAAGGAGAAGCTCAAGGACCACCACCGGGCGGAAGGCTCCCACCGCAACCACATCGAGTGAGCGTTTCATGAACATCGGTGATCTTCTCGCCCCTGAGCGGGTGCACTGCCAGACGGACGTGAGCAGCAAGAAACGTGCGCTGGAGATGCTGGGCGAGATGCTCTCCAATCATCTACCCAAGCTCACCCAGGGCGAGATCTTCGACAGCCTGCTGGCCCGGGAGCGCCTGGGCAGCACGGGCCTGGGGCATGGCGTGGCCATCCCCCACGGTCGACTGGCCGGCGCCAGCGAGGCCTGTGCCGCGCTGCTCAAGCTGGAAAAGGGCGTCGACTACGATGCCCCCGACAGTGAGCCGGTGGACATCCTGTTCGCGCTGGTGGTGCCGGCAGACTGCACGGACGAGCATCTCCAGATCCTCGCGTTGCTGGCAAGGATGTTCTCCGATCCGGAGACGCTGGCCCGGCTGCGCAGCACCTCCGGTCCTTCGGACCTGCTGACTCTGGTGCGGGAATGGGACACCGAAGCCCCGGGATGAGCCCATGACCGACTCGCTCACCGTCAGCAACATCATGGAGGTCATGGAGGAGCGCCTGGGCCTCACCTGGGTGGCGGGTACTCAGGGGGGTGGCCGGAGCATATCGCACCGGTCCACCCCCCATGGCAGTCCGTCCCTGGTGGGTCACCTGAACATCATCCACCCCAACCAGATCCAGGTACTGGGGAATGATGAGATGCGCTACCTGTGGTCGCTGCGCAAGAACTCCCAGCGAGACATTCTGGAGCAATTGTGCAGCGGCGCCTCCTCCATGCTGATCGTGACCGATAACCTGGAGCCCCTCCCGGAGCTGCGCACCCTGTCGGAGCGCCAGTCGGTGCCGCTGCTGCGCACCGCCCTGCCCAGCCATGAGCTGATCAATATCCTGCGTTACTTCTTCAGCAACAAGCTGGCGGAGACCACCACCCTGCACGGGGTGTTCATGGAAGTGCTGGGAATCGGGGTGCTCTTGACCGGCGATAGCGCCGTGGGAAAGAGCGAACTGGCCCTGGAGCTCATCAGCCGGGGCCACCGCCTGGTGGCGGACGATGCCCCGGAATTCGCCCGCATCGCCCCGGACATCCTGCGTGGCACCTGCCCGCCGGTGCTGGAGAATTTTCTCGAGGTGAGGGGGCTGGGCGTGCTCAATGTGAAGGCCATGTACGGCGATAGCGCCATCAAGAACAGCAAGTACCTGCGCCTGATCATCGATCTCAAGGATCAGGCCAAGGTGCAGGCCGAGGATATCGACCGCCTGCACGGGGTGCGCTACACCCGGGTGGTGCTGGGGCTGGAAATCCCGGTCATCACCCTGCCGGTCGCCCCGGGACGCAACCTGGCCGTCATGGTGGAAGGCGCGATTCGCAACCACCTGCTGCGCCTGCGCGGTTATTATGCCGGCGACGACCTGGCTGCCCGACAACGCAAGCAGATGCAGAGCGAAAGCCCATGAAGCTCATCATCGTCAGTGGCCTGTCCGGCTCCGGCAAGACCGTGGCCCTGCATGCCCTGGAGGATGCGGGCTATTACTGCATCGATAACCTGCACCTGGGCCTGCTCACAGCGGTGGTCGCGCAGCTGCGCAGCCCCCGCCTCACCCTGTACGACGAGGCCGCCGTGGGCATCGACGCCCGCAGCGGCATCGAGGAACTGGATCGTTTCGACACCATCGTCGAGGAGATCCGCGCCATGGGCGTGGATCTGCAGATCATCTTCCTCCAGGCAGAGGAGGAGACCCTGCTGCGACGCTTCAGCGAGACCCGTCGACGGCATCCCCTCACCCGCGACGGCGTGCCCTTGTGGGAGGCCATCCATCTGGAGCGCAAGCTGCTCTCCAATATCGCCAACCATGCCGATCTCGCCATCGACACCACCCGCACCAACGTGCACCAGCTGAGTCAGACGATCCGTGAGCGTGTGGAACAGGCCGCCGACCGGGGCATCTCCCTGCTGATCCAGTCCTTCGGTTTCAAGCATGGCGCACCAGTGGACTCGGATTTTGTCTTCGATGTACGCTGTCTTCCCAACCCTCACTGGGAACCGCTGCTGCGCGGCCTTACCGGCCGTGACGAGGAAGTGGCCCGATTCCTGGACAATCACCCCATGGTGGAGGAGATGTTTGCCTCGTTGCGCGACTTCCTGACCACCTGGATCCCGCGATTCGAGGGTGAAAACCGCTCATACCTGACCGTATCCATTGGTTGCACTGGCGGGCAGCATCGCTCAGTCTATCTAGCGGAGAGACTGGCGGAACATTTCCGCGGCCTCAGGGGCGAGGCGGTGAGCACCCGTCACCGTGAACTTTCCTGATCCTTGAACCGGGATGCCAGCATGTCCGTCGGACTCATGATCATTACACACAATCACATCGGGGAAGACCTGCTCAACACGGCGCGTTCCATGATGGGCACCATCCCGCTGGAAACGTACTGCCTGGCGGTCTCCCAGTCCGGTGACCCGGACATCCTCCTGGGCAAGGCCATCGATGCCTATCATCGACTCCACCAGGGGGACGGCGTCCTGGTGCTCACCGACATGTACGGCTCCACCCCCAGCAATATCGCCAACCGTCTCACCCAGCAGCCCAAGGTCCAGGTGATCGCCGGGCTGAACCTCCCCATGCTGGTGCGAGTGCTGAACTACCCCACCCTGCGCCTGCATGAACTGGTCAACAAGGCCATCAGTGGTGGCCACGACGGCATCCTTCTCTGCGAGACCCACAGTTAAATGCCCACGCGGGAAGTCGAGATCATCAACAAGCTGGGCATGCATGCACGTGCAGCGGCCAAGTTCGTCAACCTGGCCAGTAGTTATGCGGCTGACCTGGAGGTGGAAAAGGGCAGCCGCCGCGTGAATGGCAAGAGCATCATGGGCATCATGATGCTGGCCGCCAGCCGCGGCACCACCGTGCGCCTGATCGCCGAGGGGGAGGATGCCGAGCAGGCCCTGGAAGCGCTGGAGGGATTGATCGGGGAGCGCTTCGGGGAACCTGAGTAGTCGCAGGCATTGGGGGAAGGCAAGAAAGCCTACACCTCCCGGTACACCTTCCCCCCCTTCTCCACGAACTCCACCGCCTTCTCCTGCATCCCCTTCTCCAGGGCCTCCTCAGCGGACATGCCCTGGCGCGCCGCATACTCCCGCACATCCTGAGTGATCTTCATGGAACAGAAATGTGGCCCGCACATGGAGCAGAAATGGGCCACCTTGTGCGCCTCCTTGGGCAGGGTCTCGTCATGGAATTCCCGCGCCCGCTCCGGGTCCAGCGACAGGTTGAACTGATCCTGCCAGCGGAACTCGAAGCGGGCCTTTGACAGGGCGTTGTCGCGCACCTGTGCCCCGGGGAAACCCTTGGCCAGATCCGCCGCATGGGCGGCGATGCGATAGGTGATGATGCCGTCGCGAACGTCCTGCTTGTTGGGCAGCCCCAGGTGCTCCTTGGGGGTCACGTAGCACAGCATGGCCGTGCCATACCAGCCGATGTTGGCGGCGCCAATCCCGGAGGTGATGTGATCGTAGGCCGGGGCCACATCCGTGACCAGCGGCCCCAGGGTGTAGAAAGGCGCCTCGAAGCAGTCTGCCAGCTCCTTTTCCACATTCTCCTTCACGCGGTGCAAAGGCACATGCCCCGGGCCCTCGATCATCACCTGTACATCGTGCTCCCAGGCGATGCGGGTGAGCTCGCCCAGGGTCTCCAGCTCGGCGAACTGGGCGGCGTCGTTGGCATCGGCCAGGCTGCCCGGGCGCAGCCCGTCCCCCAGGGAGAAGGCCACGTCATAGGCCTTCATGATCTCGCAGATGTCCTCGAAATGGGTGTAGAGGAAGTTCTCTTCATGGTGGGCCAGGCACCACTTGGCCATGATGGAACCGCCCCGGGAGACGATGCCGGTGAGCCGCTGGGCGGTGAGCGGCACATAGCGCAGCAGCACGCCGGCATGGATGGTGAAATAGTCCACGCCCTGCTCTGCCTGCTCGATGAGGGTGTCGCGGAACAGCTCCCAGGTGAGGTCCTCGGCCTTGCCGTCCACCTTCTCCAGGGCCTGATAGATGGGCACGGTGCCGATGGGAACCGGGCTGTTGCGCAGCACCCACTCGCGAGTTTCATGGATGTTCTTGCCGGTGGACAGGTCCATCAGGGTGTCGCCGCCCCAGCGGCAGGACCACACCAGTTTTTCCACCTCTTCGCTGATGCTGGAGGTGAGTGAGGAGTTGCCGATATTGGTGTTGATCTTCACCCGGAAGTTGCGCCCGATGATCATGGGCTCCAGCTCCGGATGGTTGATGTTGGCGGGGATGACGGCGCGGCCCGCGGCCACCTCGTCGCGCACGAACTCCGGGGTGATGACCTCGGGGATGTGGGCCCCGAAAGATTCCCCCGGGTGCTGACGCAGCAGGGCCGCGTATCGAGGGTCGGCGCGCATCTCCTGCAGGCGGCAGTTCTCGCGGATGGCCACATACTCCATCTCCGGCGTCACGATCCCCTGGCGGGCATAGTGCATCTGGGTGATGTTGCGCCCCTCACGGGCACGGCGCGGCGCGCGAATATGCTCAAACCGCAAGGACGCCAACTCCGGATCATCAGCCCGCTCCCGACCAAATCGGGAACTGGGTCCGTCCAGTTGCTCGGTATTGTCCCGCTCCAGAATCCAGGGCTCGCGCAACGCGGGCAGGCCCTTCATCAGATCGATGCGGGCCTCGGGGTCGGTATAGGGGCCCGAGGTGTCATACAGGGTGATGGGAGGGTTGTGCTCGGTACCGGCGCTGGTCTGGGTCTCAGCCAGGGCGACCTCGCGCATGGGTACCTGGATGTCCGGGCGGGAACCGGGCACATGGATCTTGCGGGAGCCCGGGAAGGGCTGGGTGATCTCGTCGGACAGACGGGCGGTTTGCGTGACAAAATCCTGGGGGATGGCGCTCATGCGATGACCTCAAGGGGGCGGCGGTCACCACGGGGCGCGGTTGCGCGCCTCCGAAGCTTCCCTCCGCCGGTATGATCCGGTTCAGGTTCCAAGGGACTGTCTCAGCCCCCTTCGGGGGCACCCCTAGCTTCAGGCGCCCAAGCTAGCCCAGATGCCAGGGCTTGGCAAGCCCGAAGGGCTCCTCGTTCACCTCAACTGATCGCCGCCTCCAGGCGTTCGCACACCGTTTCCAGCACCGTCACCCGCGCAAAGCGCTTGTCGTTGGCCGATACCAGCGTCCAGGGCGCGTATTCGGTGCTGGTGCGCACCACCATCTCGTTCACCGCCGCGTTGTAGCCCTCCCGCTGCTGGCGATTGCGCCAGTCCTCGTCGGTGATCTTGTGTTGCTTGTAAGCGACCTTCTCGCGCTCCCGGAAACGCTCCAGTTGCTCTTCTTCCGTGATGTGCAGCCAGAACTTCACCAGCACGATGTCGTGCTCCACCAACTGCTCCTCGAAGTCGTTGATCTCGTGATAGGCCCGGCGCCAGCGATCCTCGGCGGCAAACCCCTCTACCCGCTCCACGAGCACGCGTCCGTACCAGGACCGGTCGAACACCGTCATGCGTCCCCGGGGCGGCACGTAGCGCCAGAAGCGCCACAAATAATGATGGGCGCGCTCCTCGTCGGTGGGGGCCGCCACGGCCACCACACGGTAAAGACGCGCATCAATCCCGGAGGTGAGGCGACGAATGGCCCCTCCCTTGCCAGCGGCATCCCAGCCCTCGAACACGATCACCATGGCCACCCCCTTGTCCTTGGCCCGCCAGGTCAGATCGCGCAGCCGCGCCTGGGCACGAGCCAGGCGTTTCTTGTAGTCCGTCTTTTCCAGGGCCTGAGTCATGTCCAGATGGTCCAGCACCGTCACACGGGCAGAAGGCTCGGGAGGCAGGCTCGGCGCGTGGGAGAGCGAGACGCCCTCATGGGGCGGCCCACCTGCCTGCAGGCGCTCGTTAATGGCATCGAGCAGGGTGCGACCCACGGTGAGATCCCGGTACCGGGGATCGGTGGCCTCGATCAGATACCAGGGGGCGAGTCCGCTATCGGTCTCGCGGATCACCCGCTCCCCGGTCTCCACCAGGCGCTGATAGCGGATGGTCTGATCCTTGCCTTTGGGCAACCGATACCAGCGGCTGGCGGGGTCCTTGAGGCGTTGTTTGAGCCGGGCCTTCTGTTCGGAACGGGTCAGATGGAACCAGAACTTGATGATCAGGGCCCCATCCACCACCAGCATGCTCTCGAAATCCCGGATGCGGGTGAGGGACTCATGCAGGCTGGCCTCGTCCCATTCATCATGAATGCGCTGACGGATGGGCCGGGCATACCAGCCGCCGAAGAAGATGCCGATACTGCCTCGGCGGGGCATGGACTGCCAGTAACGCCATAGGGGCGGACGCTGCAACTGATCGGAACTCTGCTCCCAGAAGGCATGGGTCTCCACCCCCCGGGTATCCAGCCAGGTATTCAGGCAGTTCACCACCTCACCACGGCCGACGCCATCGACACCCTCGACGATGATGATCACAGCGGCGTCCGTGTCCCGCAGACGGCGTTGGGCCTCCAGCAGATCGGCCCGCAGTCGTGGCACCGCCTCCTTGTAAGTCTGCTTCGATACCTTTCTGCCCAACTCCGCTGCTTCGAACATGCCTGACCCCGTCACCGTGTGATGCCCGCACCCGATGGGCGCAGGTCTTGCCCCACCCTGCCCAAGACCTTAACCTTCCGTTCACGACTCATCACCGGGCGGCGCACCATCATGGCCGCCCGGCATAACAACCACAAGATGCAGAGACCACCACCATGAACCTCGAACAAGCCCGTTTCAATATGGTTGAACAGCAGATCCGCCCCTGGGAGGTGCTGGATCCGCGTGTACTGTCCGTGATGGAACACACCCCCCGGGAGCGTTTTGTGCCCGAGAGTCAGCGCATGCTGGCCTATGCCGACCTGGAGGTCCCTCTGGGTCATGGCGAATCCATGATGCGCCCCACCGTGGAAGGACGCCTCCTGCAGGCACTGGACATTCAGCCCCGTGACGTCATCCTGGAAGTGGGCACCGGCTCCGGCTATCTCACCGCCTGCCTTGCCCAGTTGGGAAGTCATGTGGAGAGCGTGGACATTCACGAAGACTTCACCCGCACCGCGGGGCAGCCACTGAAGGATCTGCAACTGCGCAACGTCAACCTGGTCACCGGCAATGCCGCCGAGGGCTGGTCCGGTCGCCATGGCCTGTATGACGTCATCGCAGTGACCGCCTCCATGGCACGCTATCGGGAAGACTTCGAGCGTCAATTGAATCTGGGTGGACGTCTGTTCGTGGTGGTGGGAGAACCGCCGGCCATGCAGGCGATGCTGGTGATCCGCGTGGGTGAGAATGATTTCTCCCGTCATGGCCTCTTCGAAACCTGCCTGAAACCACTGCAGGGGTTCGAAGAGGCCCCCCGTTTCGTCTTCTGAATCCGCCCATGCAGAGACTGACGGCACAGCAGCTTCACGATCATCTGCGGTCGAGCCAGGAGCCGCCGCAACTCATTGACGTGCGCGAACCCTGGGAATACGAAATCGTGCACCTGGAAGGGGCCCAGCTATTCCCCCTGGGGCAACTGGACGAACTTGAAGAGACCCTGGACCCGGACGAAGAAGTGGTGCTGATCTGTCATCATGGTATCCGCTCCCTGCAGGTGGCCCACTATCTTGAACATCAGGGCTTCACCCGGGTGATCAATCTGGAGGGCGGCATGGACGCCTGGGCCCGCCAGGTGGACCCGAAGCTGCCCACCTACTGAAGCAGTCCGCCAAGGTTCCCAATCCAGCCTCGATGAAGATACGATATCAGATTATGCTGATGTTCCCTGTGACCCCCACCCCTTGCGGCTGGAGATGCCCATGATCCGCTTTCGCAAACCGCTGCTGGCCGGCCTGTTTGTTTCACTGACCACGGCGGCCGCGCCTCTGTATGCTGCCGATTTGCTGGAGGTTTACCGCACTGCCCAGGAGCGGGATGCGGAAGTGCGCGCCGCCGAGGCCGAGTTCCGCGCCGCCCTGCAGGCCCGCCCCCAGGCCCGCTCCGTGCTGCTGCCGCAGATCGAGGGCACCCTGGGCTATGCCTACACGGACAGGGACGTGGACGGCGGGGACTCTCTGGACTTTCAGACCCGCAGCTTCGAGTTGTCCCTTAATCAGACGATCTATGATCACGCCAACTACGTGGCCCTGCGCCAGGCGGATCTGGGCATCGCCCAGGCGACGGCCGTGCGTGATGCCGCTCGTCAGGAACTGATCCTGCGGGTGGCCGAGGCCTATTTCGGAGTGCTCTCGGCCAAGGACAACCTCTCCTTCGCCGAGGCGGAAAAAGAGGCCATTGGCCGGCAGCTGGAGCAGGCGGATCGTCGCTTTGAGGTGGGCCTGATCGCCATCACTGACGTCAAGGAGGCCCAGGCCCAGTTCGATCTGTCGGTGGCCGAGGAGATTGCCGCCCAGAACCGGCTGGATCAGGCCCGGGAGGACCTGGCGGTGATCACCGGACAGTACTACGAGAGCATGTCGGAACTCTCCGACCGCATGCCTCTGGTGATACCGGATCCCGTGGACAAGAACCAGTGGGTGGAAACGGCTCGGGAGGCCAACCTGAACCTGGTGGCCCAGCGCCTGGGTACCGAGGTGGCAGCCCAGGAGATCCGGCGTCAGCGCTCCGGTCACTACCCGACCCTGGGGCTGTCGGCCAGCTATACGGATCAGGAGTACCATGATCTGCCAAGCTTCGGTGGCGGCCCCGAAGCACAACAGCGTGCCCAGCAATTCCTGGACCGCCGGGACACCCAGATCGGCGTGCAGTTGCGCGTGCCCATCTACACCGGTGGCCGGGTGAGTTCCCTGACCCGGGAAGCCCGTGAGAACTTCGATGCCTCCCGCGAGCAGCAGGAACTGGCGGAGCGCCGCACCGTCCAGCAGACCCGCAGCGCTTTCCTTTCCGTGAATGCCGGCATCTCCCGCGTGCGGGCGCTGGAACAGGCCCTGGAGTCCACACGGGCCTCCTTCGAGGCTGCCGAAGCCGGCTTCGAGGTGGGTACGCGCACGGCCGTGGATGTGCTGCTGGAATTGCGCCAGGTCTTCCGGGCCGAGCGGGATTTCTCCGAGGCCCGTTACGATTACCTGCTCAACACCCTGCGCCTGAAGCAGGCTGCGGGCACCCTCACCCAGGAAGATCTGGTGAGCGTGAACACCTGGCTGGATTAAGCGGAACCGGATTGAGACCATGACCGAACTGCTCTGCAACCCCGGCCGCAGCCACCTATTGGTGGTGGACATCCAGGAAAAGCTGGCCCTGGCCATGGACGAGGCCGAGCGTACCCAGGTTTACTACAACGCGGGCCGCCTGGCCCGGGCCGCCGGGATGCTGAACATCCCGGTCACCGTAACGGAGCAGTACCCCCAGGGGATCGGTCACACGGCTGGCCAGGTCCTGGAACAGTTACCCGAGACGGCCCGGGTGCTGGACAAGACCTCGTTCTCCTGCTGCGGCGACCCAGGCATCATGGATGCCCTCAAGAGCGCCCGCCGCCCGCAGGTGATCGTTTGCGGCATGGAGGCCCATGTGTGCGTATTGCAGACGGCCCTGCGGCTCACCCAGGAGGGTTTCCAGGTATTCGTGGTGGAGGACGGCATCTGTTCCCGCGCCCCCCGCAACCGGGACAATGCCCTGGCCCGCATGGCCCGCGCCGGCGTGATCGTGACCAATGCCGAGTCGGTGATGTTCGAATGGCTGGGCGAGTGCACCCACCCCCGCTTCAAGGATCTGCTGAAGCTGATCCGCTGATCGCCAGCCCCCTCAGTCGGAGCCAGCCAGCCCCCTCAGTCGGAGCCAGCCAACCTCCCCTGTGGGAGCCGGCCTGCCCCCCCCTTGTGGGAGCCGGCCTGCCGGCGATGCGCTGCGACAGCAGCGCCCGAGCCAGGCCATATGCCCACCGCTTTCGCGGGCAAGGCCCGCTCCCACATAACTCGGCCGGGCCAGGCCATGTGCCCACCGCTTTCGCGGGCAAGGCCCGCTCCCACAGAAGTCACCCCGACACTCATGGGAACGGAAATGACCCGCCCCCATACACTATGGGGGAGTCGGCGCCATATCCTCTGCCCATTTGAGCACTCGAGCCACTGCTCCACGATTTGATTCCAGCACCTGCAAGGCCGCCCCGGCGAGGGCCTCACGTTCCTCACCTGCGGATAGCAATTGCAGGATGATTTGGCCCAGCTCGTCAGCGCCCTTCACATTGCACACCCCACCCGCGTCGGACAGCGCCGCAAACACTTCGCTAAAATTGAACACCTGAGGCCCCGTCACCACAGGCACGCCATGGGCAGCAGGCTCCAGGGGGTTATGTCCCCCCGTAGGCACCAGGCTCCCCCCCACAAAGGCCACATCGGCCACGCCGTAGAGCATGAGCAGTTCCCCCATGCTGTCGCCCAGCCATACCGCCTGAGTATTGTCAGGCACCTGTCCCGCGCTGCGCCTTGAAGGCTCCCATCCTGACTCACGGCACAGGCGTGCCACGGTCTCGAAGCGCTCCGGATGCCGGGGCACCAGAATGAGCAAGGCATCGGGCAGCGCCTGGCGCACGATGGCGTGGGCCTTGAGCACCTGCTCATCTTCACCGGGATGGGTGCTGGCGGCGATCCAGACCGGACGCGTGCCCAGGGTGTCGCGCAGGGCGCGGGCCTGATTCAGCAGGGCGTCGGAGAGCGTCAGGTCATACTTGATGTTGCCGGCCACCCGGACCCGATCGGGCAACGCCCCCAAGGCGACGAAGCGGTCAGCATCCTCCGGCCCGCGGGCCGCCACGCCCTCCAGCCACCCCAGGGTGCGTTGCACCAGCGGGCGCAGTCGCTGATAGCCGCGAAAGGAACGGGGAGACAGACGGGCATTCACCAGCAGGATCGGGGTGCGATGGGCGTGACAGGCCCTGTAGAGGTTGGGCCAGAGTTCGGTTTCCATGACCAGCAGCCGGTCCACGGGCATCCGTTTGAGGAACCTCCCCACGGCACCCGGCAGATCGAATGGCAGATAGCGATGGATCACCGCATCCCCCAAGCGCCGGACCACCTCGTCTGCCCCCGTGGGGGTGGTGGTCGTGACCAGCACCGGCTGCTCCGGATGCCGTTCCCGCCAGGCCCGGATCAGCGCAGTGGCCGCCACCACCTCCCCCACCGATACGGCATGCACCCACAGATGGGGACGCCTATCACGAGGCGGCTCTGGAAACCCCAGCCTCTCGCCCCAGCGCTGCCGATAGGCCGGGTTGCGACGGCTGCGCCAAAGCAGTCGCAGCAGGAAAACGGGCGTGAGCAAATGGATCAGGAGATTATAGAGTGCTTGCGTCATCGGGCATCTAACCGCCCGACCGAATCCGATCAATCACCCCCGACGTCGACACCCCATCCAGGAACGGCAACACCTCCACCGTGCCACCCGCTTCGCGCACACAGCCAGCTCCGGCAATCTCATCGGGGCGATAATCGCCGCCCTTGACCAGCACATCGGGCCGCACCGCGCAGATCAGGCGTTCCGGGGTATCTTCACCAAAGGGCACCACCCAGTCCACACAGGCCAGCCCCGCCAGTACGGCCATGCGGCGCTCCAGCGGATTCACCGGCCGCTCCGGGCCCTTGAGGCGGGCCACGGAAGCATCGTCGTTCACCGCGACGATCAGACGATCACCCCGCTTGCGGGCCTGCTCCAGGTAAGCCACATGCCCGGCATGGAGGATGTCGAAACAGCCATTGGTCATGACGATGCGCTCTCCCTGGGCCCGCGCCTCCTCCACGGCCAGCATGAGATCGCTCTCCGACAGCAGACTGCTCCAGCCGCCATGATTCCCGCGCAACGCGGCCCGCAGTTCAGCGGGCTTCACGTAGCCCGTACCCAGCTTGCCCACCACGATCCCGGCACCCAGGTTGGCCAGGGCCGCAGCCGCGGCCATGTCCTGCCCCGTGGCCAGGGCGGCGGCCACCAAGGAGATCACCGTATCCCCTGCCCCGGTCACATCGAAAACCTCCCGTGCGCGGGTGGGCAGATGCACGGGATCGTGCCCTTCGCGGATCAGCAGCATGCCCCGCTCACTCAGGGTGATCAGCAGCCCCTCGAGACCCAGTTCAGCGCGCAGCCGTTCGCCTCGCTCCACCAGCATGTCGTCCCTGGGGCAGGCGCCGACCACAGCCTCGAACTCAGCCAGATTGGGCGTGAGCAACGTGGCCCCGCGATAACGCTCGAAGTCCCTTCCCTTGGGGTCCACCAGCACGGGCACGCCCGCCTCACGGGCCCGGGCAATCAGCTGAGGTGCGGCTGCCAGGGTTCCTTTGCCGTAATCGGAAAGCACGAGCACCGACACCGAGGCCAGCGCATGGGGCAGGATATCCAGCAAGGCCTGGGTATCCACGTTGTCCAGCGGCTGTTCAAAATCCAGGCGCAGCAGTTGCTGATGCCGACTCATCACCCGAAGTTTGGTAATGGTGGGAACCGCCGGGTCCCGAACGAGCTCGCAGGTCACCCCCGCATCCGCCAGCAGCCGATCCAGCGAGGCGGCCGCCTCGTCCTGGCCCACCACGCCCGCCAGGTGCGTTTGCACACCCAGTCGCGCCAGGTTCAGAGCCACGTTGGCGGCGCCGCCAGGGCGTTCCTCCACCTCATTGACATGCACCACCGGCACCGGGGCCTCCGGCGAGATCCGCGCCGTGGCACCGGACCAGTAGCGGTCCAGCATCAGGTCACCCACCACCATGACCCGGGCCTGTTCGAAGGGGGGCATTCCAGGTTTCACCAGCATTCACCTCACTCAGCAATCCCGGGCATGATACAAGACCGGTCCACGCTCATGGGGGGCAGCGCATGCCGGGCGTGGATCTGGAGATGGATCTGGAGATGGATCTGGAGATGGATGTGGAGATGGATGTGGAGATGGATGTGGATGTGGGAGCGGCCCTGGCCGCGAAGGGGACTCCAAACGAAGTCACGGAAGCATCCGAACCTTGGTGGGGCGGTGTGCCTGGGAGCGGGTGTTCGCCGCATGGATGCGGCGATCAAGCCTACAGGGAGGTATTCACGGCGTCCCGCGGACAGGCACACCGCCCCACCAAGGTTCACGCCGGTGCCCGACGAAGGGGCGGACGCCCGGGTTGGCCCCTTCGCGGCCAGGGCCGCTCCCACAGGAAACTCGATCACAGCGCGATTTGATACAATCACGGTTTTGTCCGCAACCCATGCCCAAGCGCAAACCCTCCGCCCAACTGCATCATCCCCTTCACTGGCCCATGTGGGTCGGCGTCGGGCTGCTGTGGGTGCTGGTCAAGGCCCTGTCCTGGCACTGGCTCGTGCGTCTCGGGGAAGGCGTCGGCACAGCACTTTACCCTCTGGCCCGGGCGCGACGCCGCATCGCCGAGACCAACATCCGCCTGTGCTTCCCTGAACTGGATGCCCCGGCCCAGCGGCGCCTGGTCAAGGACCATTTCCGCGCCATGGGAGCCGCCCTGTTCGAGACCCCCTTCGGCTGGTGGGCGTCGGAGAAGCAATTGGCCCCGCTGGGGCAAATCGAGGGCCTGGAGCATCTGAGGAAGGCGCAGGCTCAGGGCAAAGGGGTGCTGCTGCTCTCGGCCCATTTCACCTCCCTGGAGATTTGCGGGCGTCTGATGCTGAGACATCAGGCCCTGTCGGCCATGTACCGCCCCAACCAGAACCCGGTGGTGGAGTACTTCTTTCGCCGCAACCGGGAAAAACACTGCACCCGGGCCATTCGGCGTGATCAGGCCAAAGACGTGATTCGTACCCTGCGTCAGGGCGAAGTGGTGTGGTATGCCCCCGACCAGGCGTTCAAGACCCGCGCCAGCGTGGTCGTGCCCTTCTTCGGCCACCCGGCCGCCACCAATCCGGCCACCTCGAGACTGGCCAAAATCACCGGCGCACCGGTGGTACCCTTTTTCGGGTACCGGCTGCCTGGCAGCCAGGGCTACCGCCTGGTGATCCACCCGCCGCTTGAGGACTTCCCCGGTGACACCCCGGAAGCGGATGCCACACGCATCAACCAGGTGATCGAGAGCGCCATCCGCGAAGCCCCGGAACAGTATTTCTGGACCCACCGCCGCTTCAAGTACAAGAAGCGCTGGGGCATACCGGACCCCTATCGCGCGCCCTCCCGCTGACATCCCCGTGGGAGCGGCCCTGGCCGCGAAAGGGCCTCAAAACGAAGTCACAGAAGTATCCGAACCTTGGCGGGGCGGTGTGCCTGGGAGCGGGTGTTCGCCGCATGGATGCGGCGATCAAGCCTACAGGGAGGTATTCACGGCGTCCCGCGGACAGGCACACCGCCCCGCCAAGGTTCACTCCGGTGCCAAACGAAGGGGCGGACGCCCGGGTTGGCCCTTTCGCGGCCAAGGGCCGCTCCCACGGGACGTCCGGCGGATGCTGGCAGTAAAGTGGGACATGGTCACTGAATCGGGCGACTCACGCCGCACGCCCCATCCAGCGCACCGGCCCAGAGCATCACGGCAAAATCAAAGCGCTCGTCGTTCCAGGCCTCTAGCGAAATCAACTGAACGTCCCCGCGCACATGGTCGGCATCCAGCCCCAGATAAAGCTCCAGCCAGGCTTCCATGCGGGGGCTCAACTCCGCCCCCCGGTTGGCCTCCCAAGCCAACAGGACATCTCCCCCATCCGGGCACTGCAGGCAACCCGAAGCCACACTGGGGGTCAACACCTGGCTTCCCGGGAAATGCATCCGCAGGTTACCGGCCACGAACGTTCCATCAGAGACAATGATCCCCCGCTGGAATCCTCGGCTGGCCACCGCCTCGGCCAGCGCATCAAAGGGATGCACATGCCGTTGGTGATCTTCCAGTAACGCCCAGTCGTTGACTCGCCAGGCCATCACCAGCAACACCAGCAGCGGTACCACCAGACAGGTGGTCAGATAGGCCCGCACACGGACCGGGGTGAGGCTCGCCGTCCCCATCATGGCAAAGACGTACAACGGGAAGACCCACAGCATGGGCAGCATCCAGCGATCCTTGAAGTGGGTCGCCCCCAGCAGCACCATGATCACCAGCAACAGCAGCACCGCCAGCAGATAACGCTGCAACGGGAACGGGCCCACCGGGGCCTGCCAGCGGCTCAGGGTTCGGGCAAAGTCCCGCCGGAAGATCAACGCCATCACGATCCACAGCGGCGTGATGAAGGCAATCACCGCCAGCAGCAGCTCTCCCAGCCCGGCCAGGGGCCAGAGGCCCTCACCGAAGTGCATTTTCTCAAGGCCACGCCCGGCCACGTCGTGGCTTTGCACCAGCCAGTAAAGATGCGGCCCCGTCACCAGCAACGCCGCCAGGCCACTGATCAGAATGCGCACATCCAGCAACATTGCCCGCCCCCTGGGCAGGGTGAGCAGCGCAAGCCCGGCCGCCGCCGCGAACACCAGATAGTTGTACTTGGAGAGCACGCCCAGCCCGAAGACCACGCCCGCCAGCAGGTAATGGAACAGCGTGGGCCGATCCAGCCAGCGCAGCATCACGTGGAAGCTGGCCGCCGCCATGAAGGTGGCCATCACCGAATGGGACAGATCCCGCTGGGATTCCCAGACGATCTGCGGGATCAGCAACAGCGAGAGTGTCGCGAGCACCGCGAGGCGGACATCCCCCAGCAGTCGCCGGGCCGACAGGTAAATAAAGACATAGGTCAGGAAAAGGAGCGTGTTCTTCACCAGGGCCAGTGACCCGGTATTCGCGCCCAGCACCTGGAAGGCGACCGCCTGCAGCCAGGCATACAGGGGCGGCTGGCCTGAATATCCGGCTGCCCACCACTGGGTGACCACCATCAGTTCCGCCTCGTCCAGTTCCAGGACGGATGAGCCGGTGGCACGTATCACGGTGTGCAACAGGAAATAGGCAGCGAGCCCAAGCAGCAGCCAGGCCCCCCAGGCAGGGTGAGTCTTGTTCATGCAAGGATCTTCTTCATGGAACGGAGGAGCGAGGGTTCACGGCCCGTCGGGCCTGGCATCCTGGCCGATAACCTCCCTGTATATCGCCAGATTGCCCTCCACCATGGCATCCAGGGAAAACCGCCGGCTCACCCTTTCCCGGGCCGCACGGCCCAGGTGCCGGCGCAGATCCGGGTCGTCCAGCAGACACAGTACCGCCTCCGTCAGAGCCGGCACATCGCCTGGTGGCACCAGGAGACCGGCATCGTCTCCCAGGATCTCGGGCACGCCGCCGGCCCGGGCCCCCACCATGGGCACCCCCGCCGCCCCTGCCTGGAGCAGCGACACCCCCAGTCCCTCCATCTCCACCGGATGCACCACCAGATCCAGACACGGGAGGATACGGGGCAGATCGTCACGAAAACCTGCCAGCAGGACATGTGCATCGAGCCCCAACCGCGACACCAGCTCCCGGATCTCGCCCTCCTGCGGGCCCTGCCCGAAGAACACGAAGCGCACCCCGGGGTGTGCCTGAAGGATCCGGGGAGCGGCCTCAAGCAGATAGCGGTGCCCCTTGCGGGGGATCAACTGGGCAATCACGCCCACCACCGTCTCGTCGCCGGAAAACCCCAAGACCTCGCGCAGCACGCTCCCATCACACGCCCCGCCGTATGCGGCCACATCCACGGCACTGGGCACGCAGACCACCTTGTCCGCCGGCACCCCCTCCCTCACCAGAACTTCACGAATGGCCTGGGAAATGGTGATCACCCGATGGAAGAGTCGGTACTTGAGACGGGCCACCCAGGCCCGCTCCGGGTTGTCCACGCGCCGGGACACCACTGCAGGCACCCGGCACAGGCGGGCCGCCACACCGCCGAATACATCCGCACCCCGGCGGCTGTGCAAGTGCACCAGATCGGGTTGAACCTGCCGGATCAGGCGACGCAGTCGGCCTACAGCACCCAGATCCAACTCTCCACTCATCGGTAATTCGTGTACCTGAGCACCCGATGGTTCAACCGCTCTGCCAAGCGCCGCGCCATGGGGACACACCAATATATTGATGACCCCCCTTTTTGAGAGTCCCTCAATGAGATAACGCACCTGAAGCGCACCCCCGTAAAGGTGGCGACCCGCTTCCACATGAAGGACGGTAAGACTCATGCTGACCCTTTTAACTACACAAGAAGCCCGTTTCGACTTATGCGAAGGAAAGACCTTTATTTTCCCAGGCTCGGGGTACATTTCCCTCAGTTGGCCGATCACCCCAGCCTGGACGACCGACCCTCAACGATCCCTATCCCGGATAGCCCAATTTCTTAAAGTCCTCCGAATAAAGCTCAAACACACGGCCATAGATCTCCGAGGTATAGTATCTATCCATCTGACCTGCCGACCCGGTTATTTTGCCCTGTGCTTGCGCCTCCGCCAAGTGTGGCTCATCAAACCCCCTGCAACCTCGCACATCCAGTCCCACAGAGTTGTATATGGACAAAAGGTCGTCGCGCAGACTCTCGACTTTCGCGACATAATCAAATCTCTCCACTGGCAGGTATAGCAGCTCAATCTGCGGCCACCAGTGGCGATTCACATATAACCCGCCAGACTCCAAAAAACACACGAAATCCCTAAACCCCGCAGAGGAGTCATTACCAAGCCCCGGGATATCCTGATAGCGCGGCGCCCCGCGTTTCGCCTAGCTCCCCTTCTCCAGAAAAGCAGAGAGTAACCGCGCATATGGATCTCTAACCACCGTAAACCAATAGTATGACCCGAGGCTGGAGATTTCGGAAAACTTCCAAAGATCAGGCAATTGAATACCCACGTCGATCGCCGCTTTTTTCGCGGACAAATAATCGAGCCCTTCAAAATCAAGCTTGACCAAATCATTCCTTGATAACACTTCCGCATTAAAAGCCAGCGTAGACGAATTCGCCGCTTTTTTAATCCTGTTATAAGCCATCCTCGCTTGGGTATAAAGCACCACATTGCGGGCGTTGGGGGCGGACCCGCCCTCCAAATCCGAAAGCGCATTAACCAATCGGAAATGCGCATCGCGAGCCACACGATGCAGTCTTTTACGCATCTTGTCCTTTCTCTTCAAAAGCATGCCAACAACCCGCCCCCAGCGCACCCAGGTAAAGTTTAATTCGAGAAAGCCCCGCGATCACAACCGCCGAAATTCGCCCAACACCAGATCACATCTACCGCCCTTTGCCAAGCCTCGGCAGACCCTCAATACTGCGAATTACCTCATCCACCTGAATATTTCTGAGGCAGTCGAATCGTCCGTCACAGGTTGGGTTACGCTTGCAGGGAGAACAGGGCAGATCATGGTAAATGACCACGGTGTTGTCCCTACCAGTATCCAGGTAGGGACAGGTGGAACCAAACAGGGCCACCGTAGGAACATCGAAGGCCGGTCCCATGTGGGTGAGGCCCGTGTCCACACCAATCAGAAGGCGTGAATGCCGGATGATCGCTGCCGCCCCAGTGATCGTGGTTGCGCCCACCTGGTTATCCACTGCGGGGCCCGCTCGGGCCGCGATACGCTCAGCGGATGCCTTGTCACCGCCCCCACCCAACAGCACGACAGTGAGCCCATATATACCGTTGAGCCTTTTGGCCAATTCTGCCCACCTGTCCTCTATCCAATGCTTCTGCGGACGCGTTGTAAAGGGGCAAGCTACAATATACCCTGTGGGATGTGAGCGTGACAGCACTCGAGCCTGTTCTTCATCACTCGCCGACAGGCCCACATGCATCCTGAATTCATCCGACTCCCAGCCCAGCTCTTGCGCCAGGAACAAATATTCCGATCCAATCCGACGCGGGTCACCCCCTCGGGGGATCACGTGGGTCATCAAATACTGGCCACCCTCACGCGCTCCAAGACCAACCCTTACGGGCGCCCCCGAGAGCCGCGCCAATATGCCACTCTTGAGAAGGCCCTGCAGATCTACCGCCACATCATAGCGTTCTCCACGCAGTTCCCTATGGAACCCGCGCACCTCCCGGATCAACTGAAACCAGGAAAACTTTCTGAGCAATGCTACCCAACGATCCTTGGACCATACCACGACTCGATCTACATGCTCATGCTGCTCCACCAGACGCCTTGCCTGCGGCTCCACCAGCCAAACGATTTTCGCATCAGGATACGCTGACTTCAGTGCTGCCGGAAGCGGCGACGCCATTACAATATCACCGATCGCTGAGAGTCGGATGAACAAAAAAGTCGGCACTTTCGATGTCATTGCTGGCCTACTGCAGAGTCCGGGCCACGGACAAGCTGCACCAAACGTTCCGCGAGGATACGCCCATTCTCTTCAGCATCGACACGAGCATCCAATCTTATCACCGTTATCTTATCCTGCCTCTCAAGCCACACCGCCAACCAGGCCAATAATTCCTCATACCGACGATACATATCCGTTATTGCTCCCAAAGACCATAATCGGTATGGCCTTCGCGAAGAGGTCTTCCCACGATTTGCATACCGCGACGCCGCGACCTCTGGGGGTATTTCCAAGACGACATAGACGTTCGCAAGATCCGGCTTTATCGTCCTTAATACCGCCTCCAGACCCTCTCGCTCCAAACGCTCACGCCTTCGCATCAAGTAAAGCCTCTGGAGCAGAGCCTGATCATGGACCACCATGTCACACCCTCTCAGCATTCGCCTGCAACGACGAATCGCATGAACCCGGTCAAGCACCGACGAAAGCCTCATGAACTCCCGGACCCCCCGCTCTCTCCACAGCCTCCTTATCGTCCCTCTCAAAAGATCAAGCACCTCTGGTGTCTCGGAAACCCTGAACCTCGCCTTGATCTCCTTGTTATAATGCACAACATTGACGCCACAGGCGTCCCCTCTAATGCGACGTACCGCTGACTTCGCAATTGTCGTCTTACCAGCTCCGGGAAATCCGACAAACTCCACCAAAAGCGGAACCTCCACCCCACAATCACCCTCAACCATACCAAACCTATCGTCATCTTACCTGCTGGACATTGTGATCCAGACAACTCGACAGCCACCATCGCAATCCGCTACCATGCGACTCACGCTGCCGCGACCACCTGGCCTTCGACCCTGCACGAACAATGACTAATCAACCAAGACCATCTCACGACCTCACTCTCAACCACCATGCACATTAAAGCATTTAGTGCGCAGGATGGGCAAGCGCCCGGGTTTGTTCGCAGGCAGCCTTGGCGGGCTAAAGTCGAATCGTGGATAACCAAAGCTTCAGTCCCAGCCCTGTTTCTCTACTTTTTGGCACCTCTGGGTTCCTCCTTCGCCTACGTCGGTGGCGCATTTCTTAGTGTCACGCTTATCCTAACGGCGTTCACAAACACGCGAGAACTCATAGGACACCCGCTCATCGCCACGCTCGCGATGATTTCCATTTATCTTGTTTTTTCCGCAATATACGCAACCCACCATTTCCCAGACAATATCGGCGATATAGTTACCTCCCTGCGGGCGTATCTGGAACTCATATTGGTGGGACTGGGAATCGGCTGGTATATATCCAGGAAACCATGGCTTTTGTTTCCGCTTTTACTCACGGCGATGATCGGCCTGACGACTCGCATCGTACTCTATGTAGATTGGAGCAGCCCAGTGGGCTGGCTACAAGATTATGGCCGCATCGGCTTCGGGTTATCGGTCATACACTATCCACTATATTCGGTCCCAATGGCCATCGGCATTATCATCTTCATGCGAAGGTTGATTCTAAAACAGGATGCCGTCGGGTTACGGATCATGACGATAATCCTCGGTTATGCGGTCTTCTTGTTGATTTGCTACACACTCATACTCAACCAGACCAGAATGGTGTGGATTGCCCTGCTCCCGATCCTCCCGGTACTGGCTTACGCCTTTATGCGCGACACCCGCATCCCACGCGTAAGGGCACGCTATTCTTATGCTCCCGCCATTATCGCCTTGCTCGCATTTTCGGCTTTGATCGTAAGTCAGCAGGACACACTTACTCAGCGGCTTTCTGCGGAGGATGGCGCGCTACATTCGCTTGCCACCCTGAAAATCGATCAACTGGGAGAGCGATCTATCGGCTTGCGCTTTGATATGTTTCAGCAAGGCATCGAGAACTGGGCGGAATCACCCCTGCTTGGGAAAGGGGTTGGCGCGGGCGCAATTCTCCCCGAACACTATTCCCACATGCACAACATTGCAGCTCATTACCTGGTTGAGGTCGGCGTGATAGGGGTGGCACTCACCCTGGTCGCGATCCTGATTTTACTACGCGCTCTCTACCATCAATACCGCAGTCACAACAATACCCATGACATCCTCACGTGGCTGGCGCTCTCGCTGGTCTTCTCAACCATCTGGCTCATGGGAGAATCCAAGCTCTGGCAGATGTATGTTCGCGCACCCTTCACCATTTTACTGGGAATCACTATTGCCGCATATTTTTTGAACAGACGCGGCGAGAGCCTGAGCGCGACTATTTCACAGAGCAGATCTCCAAAGGCCTAAATCATGCAGCAGACGCCAAAGATTGCCTTATTTTTTGCGACCTCAGGAACCAGCGGTGTCGACAGACTGGTTAGCAACCTGCTACCAGAATTCGCAGACACCCATTATACGTACCACCTTCTACAAATCGGTGGCCACGGCCCTCGATACCTAGCAGAACACCCCAACATACGGCATGTCAGAATACCCGCCAACCACAAAAACACAGCAGTGCTGCCGTTGGCCGCCTACCTTTGGAAGAACCGCCCCACTCATATACTTTCAGACCATCATCGCTTGAACATGACGGTGCTTCGGGCCTGCAGGATGGCACGTGCCTCTACACGCATTCACCTACGAATAGGCACATCACTGAGCGCCCTTTCCGAACAACAGCCCAAACGATTCAAGAAATTGTCCAGGGAGATTGCCAGGCATTACCCAAGAGCAAATGCGCTGATCACGCCAAGTGAAGGAGTGACGCAAGACCTCAGGGGCCTGATCGGGACGCCAAACGTCTCCATTGAAACGATACCCAACCCTATCGTTAACAAATCTCTTTACGTTCAGGCAAAGGCGCCGGTCGACCATCCCTGGTTTATTCCGGGCAGTCCTCCACTGGTCGTGGCGTGCGGTTCCCTCAGTCCCAACAAGGACTTTGCAACGCTTATAAGCGCTTTCTCGACAGCCCGGACACACATCGGCAACGCGCACTTGGTCATTCTTGGCGAAGGTCCTGAGAGAGGCAGACTGCTGGGGCTTGCCAAGGCGCTCGGAGTGGAAGAGCATCTGTGGATGCCGGGATTCGTGGAAAACCCCTACAAATACATTTCCAAAGGCCGCATTTTTGCACACACATCCAGAAGGGAAGGCTTGGGCGCGGTGATTGTCGAGGCTTTGGCGCTCGGCGTTCCTGTCGTGGCCACTGACTGCCCCACCGGGCCTGCCGATACCCTGCAAGGCGGAAGGCTCGGAGAATTAGTCCAGCCAGGGGACGCCGAGAGTTTCGCCCAAGCCCTGATAAGGTCCTACAACACCCCTATGGACTCAGACGCCTTGAAAGCAGGCGCTTCTCGATTTGCTGCCCATACATCGGCAAACTCATATCTCAAGGCCATGGGCATTGCGGGACATCAATAAGCATGCGCCATACCGGGATAGAACCACGGTCAAAGATTCATAGTAATCCGTGACTCGACAGCCAGGTCCGACAGTCGTTCGACAGGCTGCCCTGGCCAGGCGCGCCATCACCCACGGACAGGCAGCCTCCAATGAATTGATCAAGATCCTCCGCTGTCCAAATGAGGAATTCCTGACTGGAAGCCGGCTTGCAAAGCCGCTGCAAACCCAACCGCGGATAGAGAAATGCGGAAGGGATACCATAAAAAAAACTAAGATTCTGGGCAGCACTGGAATCAACCGCCACCGCACCGGCAACCTCACAGAGCCCGGGTATCAACTCAGCAGGCACCGAGGTATCTTCAGCCACCTGGAAGATGTCAGATGATGCAGGCAACGTTAATTTTCCTCGCATTCTAGGATGCGGCTTATACAACAAGGCCGCGCCATTCTTACCACAAAGCCTTATCAGCTCCTCGATGGAGCGGGCCTCGGCATCCCTGACCGGCCCTTGATTTTCTTTACCTGGCGCCGCACCCAGGTACACGATCACCTTTCTTGCCTCAAGCGCCATTAACGCGTCCGAATTGACACCACACGACGCGAGGATCCTGTCTGCCACGCCCTGTTGAAAAAAACCTGCCGGGAGCGTTGTCACGACATGAGACTCATGAAACCAGACGGGTATATCGTCCGGCCGCCTCACAGCGCATTGATCGACCTGAGCCAACCGCGGTGCGCGCCCCAAATAACGCCGTAAAAAACCAAATTTTCTTGAGGCAAGGGTGGCGTAAATACTGTTCGATACTTCCAGGAAAACAACTTTCGCATCATGTTGATCCTTGGCATATTCAGCCACCATCAAATTCAATGGCTTGCTAATCGAATAGACAAATACAAGGCTCGGAGAGGCCCGATCAATCTCACGTCTTATAATCTTGAAGTCCCGCTCGTTTCTCTGGCCCCATGCCCGGCTTTGGCGCACCCCAAAGCCCGGCGTATGAACAGCAGCCAAAGATTCAAATCCTGGCACCTTCGGCGCAAAATCATTGAATTCTTCTCTACGAGATGCCTGAAGCAGATGCGACTCTACGTGACGGCCAAAGTGTGATGCCAGCATCGACGATACCAGCGCATGTATCGGCTTGGCCGTCAGGAATAAAACATTCATCTATCACTGCCCAGGTTATTGAAGATCAGCCCAGCATTTGAATACGCTTCCAGGCCTTCATAACGCACCGAAACCTCTCCCAGAAAAAGCCCATCCTCCCTGGCCATCCGCCTGAAGAGCGCATCGTAATATCTATAGGCCTTACTACCCCCGGCGTAGGCACCAGACTTCAATGCAAACCCCATCCTGCGCCAAAGGTCGGGGGTGAACTTGAAATGCATAAGAGCCAGCAATATCGCCTCACCAGGTGGCTTATTGGCACGATGCGAGCCCTCCAGACAGACACCCCCCCCCCAGCAGATGACTGGCGTCTTCACACAGGCAGTCGATGGATTTCCAAGGCCGAGCGCTTTCACGATCAGTGCTGGAGCGTGGCGGTTAATCCAGTGTCGCCTGGAAATACCGTAATGGTTAAAAAGGCGCCATGATGCGCCTCGATATTCAGTCCTTGCCTGCGAGCCGGGGCTCAACTCGAGCAAGACTTTCGCATCGAAGAACGGCGCAAGCGCCAACAGGTCATGGAGTGTTTCCGGCTGGCCCGCCTCTTCTGCCAGATCGGCCAATGACTCCGGATACATCTCGACTAACGATGCCGCCACGACGCTTATCCGGTTCTTCTCCAATGCGGCAAAAAGCTCTGAAACACTCTCAAATGGCTCAGGCAAAACGAGGAACTCATCTGCATCAGCGTAGATGGCGTACCCCTCCTTCAGGAAAACACGTGGAATAAGGGATTTAAGCAACACTCCAAAGCGTTTTTTGCCACTTCTTACCGAGTAGCCTGGCACAGGCAACAACTCAACGACATCCCCATACTTGATCTCACTCGAAATCACCACACAATCCGGCTGAGCAGCCAGATACTGCCTTGAACCATCTTGAGATTGATCATCAAAGAAAAGAAACTGCTCAACACCGATAGATCGATAGTGATTCAGAAATGCCGGGAGGAAAAACATCTCATCGCGAACGACCGAGTAAACAGTGGGCTGCCCCAAATTTACCGCACCACTGACAATCTTGAAGGCATCAGAAAACGCATCTTCCCATGCACCCAATTCAACCACAGAACTATCCATTACAACCCTCACACCAACCCCCATCGCCCCGACACATACCGATAGCCAAGGGATCATTTCATCACCGAGGGCTCCAGAATGGATTTTGCTCTTGAAAAATCACCGAGCGCAAGCGCCTTACTAAGATGCCGCAGACGCCATGAATAATCAATGAAGGTCAAAACCGCGACTTCATGGTCCAACTCGGAAAACCCATAGCCATGGACAAACGAGTTTTGGTAGTCAAGCACCCAGCCGCGCCCGACCCCGAGCAATTCATTATCCACTACATACAGATCACCGGATTCAAACTCACGAATGATATTCGCTTCGGAGAGATCGGGGTGACATACTCTCGCGGGGATGACGGGGGACAGGCTGGAATATCGACATTTCCATTCAGCAACAAAATCATCGACCGAATCCCAATGCACCCAAGGACCAATGCGCTCGAGAAGATAATCGACGAGGTAGCAGAAGCCAGGATCATTCAAAAACCCGGATGGCAGCTCAGTGAGCGACTTGGACAGCAAGGCCTCATGGACGAGTTCTGCCGCCTTGGCCTTATCGGTTAAAGTCAGCCCTGACAGGGGCTCACCATCGATCCACCGCTCGACTATCAAATCGCCATGATTGACCAATACATCCGGGAGCCTCAAACGCCCAAGCGCTCCATCCTGCAGGGCCAGACGAATATTTGCATGCTGTTCATTGCGCGCAGTGTATACTTTCACCTTTGTATCCCCCAGGCGACCAGATAGCGAAAGCCGACCCGCTCGGGTTCGGCCTGGGGTTCGAAAGCCAAGTGGCCGCAAATTTGTGATTTCTTCTTGGCCAATCACGATGCTGCCGGGCAATTCGGGCAGCAACCTCTTACGCAGTTGTGGAGCGAGCTCTCGCTCAATCAACCTTAGTGCACGCCAAGTGATTGTCTTCATAGCGCCCCCGGCATGCGACTACAATTGAAGGATTCATACATGCTGAAATCTGAAAAAACTGAAGATGAGACAGTTAACATCTTGATGTCGTTATCCGGCGAGGGCGGCGTCGAGCGCATGATCCTGAATCTTGCCAATCAATTGGCGGCGATGAACCGAACAGTGAATCTCATCCTGATCCGGTCAGACACAAGACATCTGACGGACCTGCACGACCACGTCAAGGTACACCACTTGGGAGTCAACCATACCGGACTGTGCGTACCCGCATTGGCGCGCTTTTTGTCGCAGCATCGACCCCAGACCCTATTGGCCGCAAAGGACCGTGCCGGCCGCGCGGCACTCAGGGCCCGCAGGCTGGCCGGTGTTGACACGCGAATCTACATTCGACTGGGTACGACCCTGACGCAAGCGCTGGAGGGTCGCTCGGCAATCCGAAAATGGCTGCGTTACAGACCGATGCGGCGGCGCTACCCTGAATCTGCCGGTATCATTGCCGTCTCACATGGGGTGGCCGAGGACGTCAGGCAAATCGCCGGCCTGCCGGCCAGCCACCTGCATATTGTGCGCAACCCCGTGATCACAGAGGGTCTTGCTAGGCAGGCATCCGCCTCCTCCCCCCACCCCTGGCTCAGCGATCACGGCGACCCCGTGATCATGGGGATGGGCCGACTCACACGCCAGAAGGATTTTCCCACATTGATGCGTGCCTTTGCACGCCTCCTGCTCGAGAGGCCCGCTCGGCTGTTGATTCTGGGCGACGGCGCAGACCGCAGGAAACTTGAAGATCTTGCGGGGGAACTGGGCATCCTGGACCGGGTCCTGCTGCCCGGGTTCGACCCCAATCCCTATGCCTGGCTATCCCGAGCGAGCCTTTTCGTGCTTTCCTCCGCCTGGGAAGGCTCCCCCAACGCGCTCACGGAAGCCATGGCCCTGGGCATCCCGGTGGTCTCCACCGATTGCCGCAGTGGCCCCCGGGAGTTGCTGGATGGCGGCCGCCTGGGCCCCCTCGTGCCGGTGGGTGACGATCACGCACTCTCCCGCGCCATGCGCGAGATGCTGGATCACCCCACCCACGCCTCCGTATTGAAGGACGGCGTCAAGGAATACCACGCCGAAACCAGCGCACGCCGCTACCTGGAAGTCATGGGCCTTCAGGTCCCGAAATGAATGCCTCCACCTGCTGCACGTATGCCGTGTAATCCCGCAGGCAACTGCCGATGGACCGATGCAGGATGCTTCGGTCCACGTCGTTGTAGTCGTGGACCAGAATGTTCCTGAGACCGGCGCTGCCGGCGATGGCCTGGGCAAAGTCCGCGTCACAGACGCCCAGGTCCGCCAGCATGAGGAAGGTGTCCCGGTAGGTGATCCGCGTGCTCCGGGCCTGGGGTGGCAGACATTCCGCCAGCAGGTGTTCGTTCACATCCACGGCGCGCATGACGATGCGTTCGATGATGCGTTCCACCGCGGCCAGGCGAATGTCATCAGACAGCAGCTCCTCCAGGGTGAGCTCCTTGAAACGCACCAGACGCACCAGGTCATCCGTGATCAGTTGCAGTTTGCGACGAACAAAATCCTCACGAATCACGCAGCTGTTCCTCCAGCCAGGCCAGTTTGCGACGCTGCAGGGCCCGCTCCAGTCGACGCAGGTCGGCGGAATCCACATAGTCGCGGAAGGCGTAGACCCGGTATTCGCAGAAAAGGTCCGGATCGCCCCATAACAGGCGTCCCACGGACATGATCTCCTGACGAAAAAGGGGATCGGCGTCTTCCAGTCGCACCACGTCAAGATCGTGGTTGGGGAACAGGCCTGAAAGCTGGAGATCTGCCTCCAGCAACTTCTCACGTGGGCATCCCAGAAGAGCCAGGTCCACGTCGCTATCCGGGCCCGGGGGAGGACGCTGGCGAGCATGGGAGCCGTAGAGCACGACCAGCTTCAGGCCGAGGCCTGCGGCGACGGCGTGAAGTGCCTGCGGATCGAAGGAAAGTTCGCTCATCAGCTTCTGGCATGATGAAGATCGTTGGATCTTCATCATGGAGAGGGGCGCCCCTGGGGTCAACGTGGAGAAGGGAGCATCAGTGATACACTGGCACCTTTGAATTCGATACCTTGCCGTCGCCCCCACGTCGAAACCCGCTGATCCCCATGCTCCTCTCCCTCAAGCACAACTTCCTCTTCGTCCACATCGCCAAGACCGGTGGCACCAGCGTGCGGGCGGCGCTGTCCCGCTACCGTTACCGGGGCCCCTGGGGCGTGCCCCTGTTCCTGGCCGACAAGCTGGATCAGATGAGCGGGCACCGGATCGGTGCCAAGTTCCCGCGTCATGCCAAGGCCATCGCTGCCCGGGAGATGCTGCCGGCGGAAGTGTATGACAACCTCTTCAAGTTCGTGTTCGTGCGCAACCCCTGGGATCTTCAGGTGAGTTCCTTCTTCCATATCCGCAGGGAGCGGCCCCATGTGCTGGAGGGGGTGGAAACCTTCGAGCAGTTCGTGAAGCTCAAGTTCGATCCCGAGCGGGAGTGGAACTACATGCTGGATACCTCGAAGGAGTTACAACGGGATTACGTGACCGACATGAGCGGGCGGTGCATCGTCGACTTCATCGGCCACTACGAAAGCCTGCAGGCGGATTTCGACACGGCCTGCGACCGCATCGGCATTCCCCGGATTGCCCTACCCCATCGGCGCAAGGCGGAGGGGCGGGACGATTACCGGCGCTACTACACGGACGAGACGGCCAGCATCGTCGAGGCCCATTACCGACCGGATATCGAGATGTTCGGTTACCGGTTTGACGCCCCTGCCCCTTGAGAGAGGCAGGGGGAAGCCGAAGGGATACCGACCGCTAGTCCTCCAGGGTGAACTCCGTGCTGCAATAGGGGCACAGGATCCGGCCATCCTTGCTGTCTTCGATGGGCAGAAACACCCTCGGGTGCGATGCCCATAGCGCCGTGCCCGGCATGGGGCAATGCAGGGGCAGATCCTTGCGGGTCACCCGGATGGCCGTCTGCTGGTTGGCCACCTGATACTCATCCTGATGCAGTGCGGTATTCGGATTGGGCATGGCGTCTCACTCCTGGGGCACGTCAGATATAGGTCAGCCACTCATCATGCTTGGGATGGCGGCCCTTGACCACATCAAAATACAACGTCTGCAGTTTCTCGGTGATGGACCCGCGACTGCCATTGCCGATGCTGCGGCCATCCAGTTCGCGGATGGGGGTCACCTCTGCGGCGGTACCGGTGAAGAAGGCCTCGTCAGCCACATAGACCTCGTCCCGGGTGATGCGCTTCTCGCGCACCTCGATGCCGCACTCATCGGCCAGGGTGATGATGGTGCGCCGGGTGATGCCATCCAGGGCCGAGGTGAGTTCGGGGGTGTAGATCACGCCGTCGTACACCATGAAGAAGTTCTCGCCACTGCCCTCGGCCACATAGCCCTCGGTATCCAGCAGCAGGGCCTCGTCGCAGCCGCAACCCTGGGCCTCCTGCAGTGCCATCATGGAGTTCATGTAGTTGCCGTTGGCCTTCGCCTTGCACATGGTCACGTTCACATGGTGACGGCTGTAGGAGGAGGTCTTCACGCGGATGCCGCGCTCCAGGCTCTCATCTCCCAGGTAGGCGCCCCACTCCCAGGCAGCCACGATGGCGTGCACTTTCAGGTTGTCGGCCCGCAGACCCATGCCCTCGGCCCCGAAGAAGCACATGGGGCGCAGGTAGGCGCTGGTGAGCTTGTTATCGCGCACGGCGGCGACCTGGGCGGCATTGAGCTCGTCGGGTGTATAGGGAATGGTCATGCCCAGGATGTGGGCAGAGCGGAACAGACGACGGGTGTGGTCGCCCAGTCTGAAAATGGCCGGACCGCGGTCGGTCAGGTAGGCGCGTACGCCTTCGAACACCCCCATGCCATAGTGCAGGGTGTGGGTGAGCACATGGGTCTTGGCCTCGCGCCAGGGCACCATCTCACCGTCGTACCAGATCAGACCATCGCGATCGGCCATGATGGACATGCAATGCTTCCTCTTGAATATTCGGTCATCGGTCCCCCACCGGGGGATGGAACATCGCCGGTTGGGGCGATGGGTCAGGTCATCAATTGCTGCCAGTAAGCGCGCACCTGGTCCCGCTCCCGGGACCATTGGGTCGCATCCACCCGTGTCGTCTGATCCTGAAGCGTCAGTTCGTGGATGCGATCCCTGAAGGCCCGATAGGTATCCATCAGGAACACGGCGTCGTCCCTGGACATGAGATCGGTCTCGATCAGTGATTCCAGGATACGGATATTGTCCGGATAGGTGGACAACTCCGGATACTTTCTGGCATGCGCCAAAACCAGATATTGCACCATAAATTCGATATCCGCGATACCGCCGGGGTCTCTCTTCAGGTCAAAGCGCGCTGGATCGCGGCTGGCGTGCTCCTTCCACATCTTCTCGCGCATCTCCCGCACCTGGCGCTTGAGCTCTTCAGGATCGCGTTCCCGCTCCATCACGCGCTGGCGCATGGCCTGGAAGGCCTCGGCGATGCGGGCATCCCCCGCCACCGGGCGGGCCCGTACCAGGGCCTGATGCTCCCAGGTCCAGGCGGAATTCATCTGATAGTCCTCAAAGGCCTCAAGGCCGATCACCAATAGCCCGGCAGCACCGCTGGGGCGCAGGCGCGTATCCACCTCGTAGAGCCGTCCGGCCCCGGTGAACACCCCCAGAAAATGCAGGATGCGCTGCCCCACCCGGGCAAAGAACTCGCTATTGTCCAGGGGGCGATCACCATCGGTCATGGCCTGCTCACCCCGGCTATCGTGCAGGAAGACGATATCCAGATCGGAACCGTAGCCCAGTTCCAGCCCGCCCATCTTGCCATACCCCACCACGGCGAAACCCGGCTCGTAGGGCTCGCCATCCATGATGCAGCGGGGGCGGCCATGCTTGGCGATGAGCTGCTCCAGCACCAGCGCCAGCACCTTCTCCAGCACCACCTCGGCGATCCAGGTGAGGTGATCGCTCACCTTCATTACCGGCAACACATCCATGATGTCAGCCGCTGCCACCTTGAGCACCTGAACCTGCTTGAACATGCGCAGGCGGTCCATCACCTGTTCCAGGTCATCCAGGGGCACCTGCACCAGCTCATCTTCCAACGCCTGGCGCAGCCCCTGACGATCCGGCGGAGCATACAGGCTGCGGGGATCCAGCAGTTCATCCAGCAACAAGGGGTAGCGCGTCAGGTGATCGGCGATCCAGGGGCTGGCCTCGCACAAACGCGCCAGCTGCGACAGGGCCAGGGGGTTTTCCACCAGCAGGGAGAGGTATACGGAGCGCCGAGCGATGGTCTGCACCAGCCGAACCAGCCGGATCAGGGTGGCATCCACTTCCTCCAGGCCATTCAATACGCTCAGCATCAGGGGCATCAGGCGGTCCAGACGCTCCCGCCCGGTGGAGGTGAGCGAACGGCAGGCGCTGCTTTCACGCAACTGTTCCACGGCGTTCAGGGCCGCCTCCGGGTCCTTCAGCCCCAATCCAACGAGCACGCTCAGGGAACGCTCCTGCCCCAGGCTGCCGGCCCACAGGGCCGCCAGATCACGCTGCGCCTCGGGCTGGGCGGCGGCCTCTTCTTCCTCGTCGGCGCGCTGGGGCGCGGCGAACACCTGTTCGAAGTGCCCGTGGATACGACGCATATGGCGCCCGAGGGCAGCCTCGAACTCCTCCCAGTCGGAAAAACCCATGGACAGGGCAAGGCGCAGCTGACCCGCACTGTCGGACGGCAGACAATGGGTCTGCTGATCCGCCACCATCTGCAAACGATTTTCCGTACGCCGCAAAAAGGCGTAGGCCTCCTTGAGTTGCTCCACGGCGTATTCCGGCATGACCTCCTGGCGAGCCAGCTGATCCAGCACCGGGCGAATACCGCGCAACTGCAGCGAGGGGTCACGGCCGGCACGGATGAGCTGGAAGGCCTGCCCTACGAACTCCACCTCGCGGATGCCTCCCTCGCCCAGCTTCACGTCCCGCTCCTTGCCCTTGCGCGCCGCCTCGCGGTTGATCATGGCCTTCATATCCCGCAGCGACGCGAAGGCCCCGTAATCAAGATAGCGGCGGTAGACGAAGGGCCTGAGCAGGGTATGCAATTGCTCGGCGCTCTCCCGATCTCCAGCCACGGCCCGGGCCTTGATCAGGGCATAGCGCTCCCATTCACGGCCATGGCTCTCGTAATAGTCCTCCAGGGCGTCAAAACTCATCACCAGGGGGCCGGCATCGCCAAAGGGCCGCAGGCGCATGTCCACGCGAAAGACAAAACCATCGGCGGTCTTCTCGTTGAGCACCTTGATCAGGCGCTGGCCCAGGCGAATGAAGAACTGCTGGTTCTCCAGGCAGCGCTCCCCATCGGTTTGCCCCGGCTGGGGGTAGGCGAAGATCAGGTCGATATCCGAGGAGAAGTTCAGCTCACGCCCCCCCAGCTTGCCCATGCCCAGCACCACCAGCCGCTGGGCATGGCCCTGGGCATCCCGGGGCTCGCCGTGCCGGCGTGCCAGTTCCCGATGCTGCCAGGTGAGGGCCTCGTCGATCAGATGCTCGGCCAGGCAGGTCAGATCCTCCAGGGCCTCATTCAGGTCGGAAAGGCCCGCCAGGTCACGCCAGGCAATGCGCACCATCTCCCGATTGCGCACCCGGCGCAGGGCACGCATCAGGGCCGGCTCGTCGGCGGCATCCTGCAGGGCATCCGCCACGTGACGGGTCATCTCACCGTCTTCATACACCCTCTCCAGGTCACCGGAGGTCACCAGGTCCACCAACAAGGCCGGCCGGCGCACGCAGGCCCGGGCGACGAAGTCACTGTAATACCAGATGGTCCCCGTGAACGCCGGCCAGGCATCCAGGGACAGCCCCTCACGCTCGCAGGCCTTGAGGAAGTCGTCAGCGAGATGGCTCACACTCGCGCGGGCCGCCTTGGGCACGGCATCCAATGGCAGATCTTCGGGGGCGGGCAGGGTCATCAGGGCAACTCGAGAGCGTGGGGTTTGGGTTTCAAGGCGGAGCACTGCCGCCAAAGTCGGACTTGTTGATCGCATGATGCCGGGCCTCCTCGGGGGTGGCCTGGCCTGAATCCACCAATCGCCGCAGGGCGGTATCCATGGTCTGCATGCCCACCAACGCACCGGACTGCATGGTGCCGGGCAACTGGTCAGTCTTGCCCTCGCGCACCAGATTGGCCACGGCGGGCGTATTGACCAGGATTTCCACCGCAGCCACTCGGCCACCGCCATCGGCCCGCCGCACCAGCTGCTGGGAGATCACCCCCCTGAGCGAGGTGGAGAGCATGGTGCGGATCTGCGCCTGCTTCATGGCCGGAAAGGCATTGATGACCCTGTCCACAGTGGCGGCGGCCCCGTTGGTGTGCAGGGTGCCCAGCACGAGGATGCCCGTCTCGGCTGCCGTCACTGCCAGGGAAATGGTCTCCAGATCACGCATTTCCCCCACCAGAATGGCGTCGGGGTCCTCGCGCAGTGCCGAGCGCAGGGCGGCGGCAAAGCTGGGTGTGTGCAGGCCCAGCTGACGCTGGCTGATCAGACAGCGCTTGCGCTCATGGATGAACTCGATGGGGTCTTCAATGGTGATGATATGACCACGACGGCGCTCGTTGATGTCATTCACCAGGGCTGCCAGGGTGGTGGACTTTCCCGAACCCGTCTTGCCGGTCACCAGGATCAGGCCGTGGCGCTGCATCCCCAGGCTGGCGATCACCGGCGGCATCTTCAGCTCGTCCAGGGACAGGGCCCGGGCGGGGATGGCACGAAAGACCACCGCCAGGCCGTTGAGATGGCGGGAGAGGTTCACACGAAAACGTGCCAGATCCTCAATGGCATAGGCGAAATCCGCGCCATCCTCCCGCTCGAAGGTCTGGCGCGCCGCATTGGGCAGGATCTCAGCCGTGAGGTCATTCACCGCCTGGGAGGTGAGGGCCTCCTCGGACAGATTTTCCAACTCACCGTTGATGCGCACACGCGGCGGGTCCCCGCCGATCAGGTGCAGGTCCGAGCCACCCCGCGCCATCAGCTCCCGCAGATAACCATCCACCTGATGCATCACTCACCCTCCCGCCAGGTTGATCCGGGGTAACAGGCTGGAGTCGGTGACGAACCGCTGGAAGGCCTGCTTGTCGGTGGCGTACTGGTAGGCATCGTCGGGGTCCACTTCATTGCGCTGTATGGCCTCCAGCAAGGCCTGATCCAGGAGCTGCATGCCCTGATCCCGGCCCGTCTGCATTTGCGACGGGATCTGATGCACCTTGTCGGACATGACCATGCGTGCAATGGCCCGGTTCATGACCAGGCACTCCACAATGGCCCGCCGCCCCCGACCGTCGGCTGACTTGACCAGGTTCTGCGTGACCACGCCATGCAGGTTCTGGGAAAGGAAGGTCTTGCCCTGCTCGCGCTGCTCCAGTGGCAGGGCATCCAGGATGCGGTCGATGGTCTTGACCGCCGAAGTGGTGTGCAAGGTGCCCAGCACCAGGTGGCCCGTCTCGGCGGCCACCATGGACATGATGATGGAATCCACATCCCTGAGCTCCCCCACCAGGATCACGTCCGGGTCCTGGCGCAGGGCCGCCCGTAAGCCCTTGGCATAGCTGGGCACGTGGGTACCCACCTCCCGCTGGATCACCTGGGCCCGCTTGCAGCGGTGCACGAACTCCACCGGATCTTCCAGACTGATGATGTTCACCGCACGCCGGGTGTTGATGTAGTCGATGATGGCCGCCAGGGTGGTGGACTTGCCGGTACCCGTGGAGCCCGTCACCAGCACCATGCCCTGGTGATGATCCACCATCCGGGTCACCACCGGCGGCAGGCCCAGGCTTTCCAGGGAAGGCACCTGGGCCGGGATGTGCCGGAAGGTGGCCCCCACCCCGGTGGCCTTGCGGAACAGGTTGGCCCGGAACCGGCCCACCTCGTCGTTCACATAGGAAAAATCCAGGTCGTCACCGTCTCGAAACCGCTCCTTCTGAGCCGGGGTGAGGATCTCCATCACATAGGCCTCCAGTTCCCGATCACCCAGGTCGCGAAACCGGATGGGCATCAGCTCGCCGTTCATGCGCAGCATGGGGGGCACCCCCACGGCCAGGTGCAGATCGGAACACCCCTGTTCCCGGGCCAGCTTGAGAAAGGCGTCGATTCTGGGCATGGCGAGGTCTCGTTCAGTCAGCCAATCCAGCCGCGCGGGCCATCAGGCCCGCCGCTCTTGCTGGAACTCTAACAGAGTCTTGCGCACATCCCGCATGGTGGGGAAGCGATCCTCGGGGTTCACCGCCATCATCGTCATGACGATGGCG
The DNA here is from genome assembly GCF_022227625.1 of Ectothiorhodospira variabilis. Classification (NCBI taxonomy): domain Bacteria; kingdom Pseudomonadati; phylum Pseudomonadota; class Gammaproteobacteria; order Chromatiales; family Ectothiorhodospiraceae; genus Ectothiorhodospira; species Ectothiorhodospira variabilis. The sequence continues at coordinate 224,641 of NZ_JAJNAO010000002.1, forward strand.
CTGAGCTCACGGTCGATTCCGGGGTTCACCTCATGGGGCGGTGTCGCCTGACCCTGTACATGCTGATACATGATGGCCATCTGGTCCTCGCCGCTATAGGGCACCTGGCCGGTGATCATCTCGTAAAGCATCACCCCCAGGGCATAGATGTCGGCACTATGGGTGATCTTGCGACCGGTCACCTGCTCCGGGGCCATGTACTTGGGGGTGCCGATGAGGATACCGGTGCGGGTGAGGCGGGTATCCGCCGAACCGGTCACCGAGGCAATGCCGAAATCCACGATCTTGACCTGTTCCCGGTTGTTGATGAGCACATTGCCCGGCTTGAGATCCCGATGGATGACGCCCACCTCGTGGGCAGCACCGATGCCGGATGCAATGCAGGCGGCAAACCCCACGGCCCTGTCCTGGGGCATGGGGCGCTCCTGCTTGAGGACCACACCCAGGGTGGATGACGGGAAATACTCCATGGAGATGGCCAGCACCCCCTGCACCGTCAGGAAATCGTAGATGCGTATCACGTTCTCATGGGTGATCTTGCGGGACAGGCGCAGCTCTTGAACGAAGCGCTTGATCATCTCGTCATCGGTGGCCAGCTGCGGATTCATCACCTTGAGAATGATGGTCTCGGAGATCATCACATCGTCCATGAGCAGCACGGTGCCAAAGGCCCCTTTGCCCACGCGGCGGATGAAGCGGTAGCGCTCGCCCAGCATTTCCCCCGGCCTGAGGGCCTCCAGGTTCAGACCGGCGCCGTGGGCACTGAAGCGACGGGTGCCTGCAGCGGTCTCGTCCGCCCCGCCCAGGGTCAGGGCGATCTGCCCTGTATCGCTATCCAGCATGGAAGTGGCTTCAGGCAGGGCCTGACCGGAGACCCCCTGCCCAAGCGAAGAAATGGCAAACCTGGCCTCCAGCCGGGCACTGGCATCCCGCGCCATGTCCTGCAACTCCTCGTCGGCATCCGCCGTGTGTTGCTGGATGGCCCTGAGAACTTCGGGAGCCGTGCGGGCATCGGCCAGTTCCACCAAGGCATTCACCGCTTCCAGGCGCACCGAACGATCGTTGCCTGCCAGATGCCGCATCAAGGGTTCCACGGCCCGGTCATCCTGCAGACGGGCCAGGTTACGCACCACCACGGGGGCCGCATCGGCGTCCCGATCCAGCATCTTCAGCAAGGCCGGCACCGCCGAGGCATTGCCGATACTCCCCAGGGCATCCACGGCGCGCTCCCGCACCCACCAGTCCGAGTCCTCAAGGGCATCGATGAGATAGGTCAGGGCCGTCTCATCACGAGTGGAGTTGAGGATCTCCACCGCCGAGCGGCGCACGAATTCATCCTCATCACGGATCAACTCCACCACGGCCCGCACCACCCGGGGCCCACCGATCTGCGCCAGGGCGTCGGCGGAACGGGCGCGCACCCACCAGTCCTCATCCTTGATGGAGACCAGCAGTTCCTTGATGTTGCTGGCGTTACCCACACCGTTGAGCACCTCCACGGCGGCCCGGCGTACATACTCCGACTCGTCCTGCAGCACCGGCAACAAGTGACGCATGATGTGGGGGTCGTCGAGCTGGATGATGGCGTCGATGGCCTTGTGCTGCACGTTGATGTCAGGATCATGCAGCAAGGTGCACAGGGAGCCGGCCTCCATGTCCACCGCGCCCATGGCCATCAGCGCCTCCAGGGCGGCGCCACGCACCCCCTTGTCCTCGTCGTTGAGCCGTTCCTGCAGGACGGCGCGCACCTGAGGGGTATCAAAGCGGCGCAGCACCTTGACCACCATCCGCCGGATCACGGGATCCTTCCCGGAGGCACGGCTTACCAGGTCGGGCAGCACCGACTCGTCAGCCACCTCGTCCACCACACGGAACAGCGCATTGCGGTCCACCGGCTGCAAGTCATACGCCTCGCGCAACAGCAGGCTGGCATTGAGCCGGTGCCGGTGGGCATGCAGCACCCGCACCAGGGCCGACTTGGACACAGTGGGGTCCCGAAAGGCACGGGCCAGGGGGCTGGGGTCGAAACCACTGGCCCCCTCAAGCACCTGGGCAACCCGGTCCACCCGGGTCTGGTTGATGTCGGCCAGCGCCCGCAGGAACACCGGCAGGGTCGTATCGTTCACCAGCCGCCGCAACAGTTCCATGGTGCGGGGAAGACCGTCACCCGACGCATCGGTCAGCCCATGCAACAGGCGCCGCACGCCGGCTTCCCCCAGGGACCTCAGCTTGTTCAGGCGCTTTTGCGCTTCCGCTTCGTCCAGATCCGCCGCCTCCAACAGGCGCTGGATCTGGCGTTCGGCACGAAAATCGCTGAACACGCTCATGGGCAGCTCCCCGCAAAGCCCCCGGCGGGCAGGCGAAGGATGGCATCACCCCGTCTGCCGGGACGCCGCGGGGCACACAGACGCTCAGTCCCGGGGGCCATCATCGGGCGAGACACGCACGATGTAGGCCTTGTTCACCAGCGTGACTTCCGTGTCCGACAGGAACAGGCGCACAAAGCGTTGATCGTGGATATTGATGTAGTCGTAGAGGCGGGCGTTTTGCGGATCCAGCAACTCCCGGATGGTGCCTGTCAGGTTCGAGCCGTCCATGAGATGCAGCCGCGCGCCCAGGCAGACGCCGCGCTCATCGGGCCCGGGAGCATCCACTTCGTGCTCCACCCGCACCACCGAGTGCTTGTTGTAGAACCGCGTCTCCTCCTCGCCGCACTGGATCACAAAGAACGGCTCGGCCCCGTTGAGAATCTCCGCCGGCGTCTCCTCGCCCGCATGCTGCGCACTCTGCAGATGCACGAACAGGGAGCCCACGACCAGGCCATCAGGATGCACCCAGACCTTGACCGGTTTGAGCTTCTTGGGAATCTTCAGCGCTTCTTTGTCCACGGGTGCCCCCTATGGAGGATCTGGAGGTCATTGACGGATGACAGGACAGTATGCCGCAAACATCCTGCGCTGACGAAGACCGCCATGCGGATCTTGTTGACATGGACACGAAACAAAATAACAATCGTTCTTGTTTAATTCGGCCACAGCCGAGTCCCGCACCTTCAAGATAGGGAGTGACCCCGTCCATGATCAAACGCCCCATCACCGCACTGGCCAGCCTTGCCGTGGCCGCCGTGACCGCGCTCACCCTGCCCCTGCCGGCCCTGGCCGACGGCGAGGTGAACGTCTACTCGGCCCGACAGGAAGCCCTGATCAAGCCCCTCATGGATGAATTTACCGAAAAGACCGGGATTCGCGTCAACATCGTCAGCGCCCGGGCCGACGCCCTGCTGCAGCGCCTGCGCAGCGAGGGCCGTAACACCCCCGCCGATGTCCTGATCACCGTGGATGCGGGCAACCTGCACAGCGCCAAGGAGGCCGGTGTGCTCCGTCCGATCGAGTCGGAGGTGCTCAAGGAGGCCATACCGGAGAGCTACCGTGACCCCGATGGCTACTGGTACGGATTGTCCATGCGCGCCCGGCCCATCATGTATGTGAAGGGCAAGGTGGACCCGGAGCAACTCTCCACCTACGAGGCCCTGGCAGACGAGCAGTGGCGCCGCAGCATCTGCGTACGCTCTTCCAGCAATGTGTACAACCAGTCCATGGTGGCCTCCATGATCATCGCCAACGGTGAGGCCGAAACCGAGGAATGGGCTCGGGGCCTGGTGGCCAACCTGGCCCAGCCACCCCGCGGCGGCGACCGGGATCAGATCCGCGCCGCGGCCGCCGGTGTCTGCGACATCGCCATCGCCAACACCTACTACCTGGGCCAGATGCTCAACTCCAGCGACGATGCCGAGCGGGCCGCTGCCGAGGCCATCGGCGTGTTCTGGCCCAATCAGGAGGATCGGGGCACCCATGTGAACGTGAGTGGCGCGGGCCTGATCACCCATACCCAGAACGTGGACAACGCCATCAAGCTCCTGGAGTTCATGGCCAGCGACCGGGCCCAGCAATGGTATGCCGAGGCCAACCAGGAATACCCGGTGAAGCCCGGCGTGGAATGGAGTGACACCCTCACCAGCCTGGGTGAATTCGAGGCTGACTCGGTCAACCTGGGTCGACTGGGTGAGTACAACGCCGAAGCCGTGCGTCTGATGGACCGGGTGAACTGGCGCTGACTTTCAAGCACCAACCTAACAAGCCCCTCTCCCCTGCGGGGAGAGGGATTGGGCTGAGGGGTGAGTAGCCCATCGCCGGCAGGCCGGCTCCCACAATCATCCCTCTCCCGCACTTGTGATAGGGTCCATGGCCATCTCGATGGTTGGATGGCACCCCGCCCGCAAGCCCGCATTCACCCCCGGACGCCGCACAACAGGCTGTCATCCGGGCCGCAACGCGTTAACATGTCGGGCTTTTAGCTTCACGTACCCATGACCCATCATCCAAGCGTTTCATGAAATCGGCCCTGGCCACTCTCGGAGGGGCGCTGTCTGGTCCCCGCTGGCGGCGACCGGACGCCTGGAGCATTGGCACGCTGCTGATCGCGGCCGTGCTGGCCCTGCCGATCCTGGTGATCTTCGCCCACGTGTTCATACCGGCCTCGGAGGTATGGGAGCACCTGCGGCAGACCGTGCTGCAGGACTACGTGGTCAACTCCCTGGTGCTGATGCTCGGCGTGGGCGTGGGGGTGCTGCTCATCGGCGTGCCCACGGCCTGGCTGGTGAGCATGTGCGACTTCCCGGGCAGGCGCATCTTCGAATGGGCCCTGCTCCTGCCCCTGGCCATGCCCGCCTACATCATCGCCTACACCTATACCGGCATGCTGGACTTCGCCGGCCCGGTACAGACGCAGATTCGCGAACTCACCGGCTGGGGCTACGGCGATTACTGGTTCCCCGAGATCCGCTCCCTCTCGGGCGCCATCGCCATGCTCACGCTGGTGCTCTACCCCTATGTGTACCTGCTCAGCCGTGCCGCCTTCCTGGAGCAATCCATCTGCGTGCTGGAGGTCTCCCGCACCCTGGGCTCCAGCCCCTGGTCGGGATTTCGGCGCGTGGCCCTGCCGCTGGCGCGCCCAGCCATCATCACCGGCCTCACCCTGGCCCTGATGGAAACCCTGGCCGACTACGGCACCGTGGAATATTTCGGCATCCCCACCTTCACCACCGGCATCTTCCGCACCTGGTTCGGCCTGGGCGACCCGGGGGCGGCGGCGCAACTGGCGGCGCTGATGATGACCTTCGTCCTGGTGCTGATCGTGCTCGAGCGCTATTCCCGGCGCCGGGCCCGCTTCCATCACACCAGTGCCCGTTATTCCCGCCTGCCCCGCTATCGCCTCACGGGCTGGGCCCGCATCGGTGCCCTGGTGGCCTGCCTGCTGCCCATCGTGCTGGGATTCCTGGTGCCCTCCACGCAGCTGTTCCAGTGGGCCCTGAAGACCACCCACATGTGGATGCAGCCGCAGTTCCTGGGGCTGGTGTGGAACAGCGTGTCCCTGGCGGCCATCGCCGCGGTGCTGGCGGTGTTCCTGTCCCTGATCATGGCCTATGGCAAACGCCTGGGCCCCTCCCGCACCACCAACGCCGCCGTGCGCATCGCCAGCATGGGCTACGCCATCCCGGGCACGGTGATCGCCGTGGGGATCATGCTGCCCTTCGCCTGGATCGACAACACCATCGACAGCTTCATGCGCGAGGCCTTCGGCATCTCCACCGGACTGATCCTCTCCGGCACCCTGGTGGCCCTGGTGTTTGCCTATTGCGTGCGCTTCCTGGCCGTGTCGCTGAACACGGTCGAGGCGGGCCTGGCCAAGATCAAGCCCTCCATGGATGATGCCGCCCGCTCCCTGGGCTCGGGGCCGCGCACCGTGCTCAGGCGCGTGCACATGCCCATCATGCGCGGCAGCATCCTCACCGCCCTGCTGCTGGTGTTCGTGGATGTCTTGAAAGAACTGCCCGCCACCCTGATACTGCGCCCCTTCAACTTCAACACCCTGGCGGTGCGCGCCTTCGAGCTGGCTTCGGATGAACGCCTGGCAGACTCGGCCAGCGCCGCGCTGGCCATCGTCCTGGTCGGGATCATCCCCGTGATCCTGATCAGCCGCACCATCAGCCGCTCAAGACCCGGACATGACACGCCTGCTTGAGATCGACCACGTCAGCGTGGGCTACGACGGTACCAACGTCGTCCACGATGTCACCCTGAACCTGAACACCGGCGTCATTGGCTGCCTGCTGGGCCCCAGCGGCTGCGGCAAGACCACGCTGCTGCGCTCCATCGCCGGTTTCGAGCCCATCAGCGACGGACAGATCCGGCTTGAGGGCCAGGAGGTGAGTCGACCGGGCCGCACCCAGCCGCCGGAACGTCGTCAGGTGGGCATGGTCTTCCAGGATTTTGCCCTGTTCCCGCACCTCACCGTGGCCGAGAACATTGCCTTTGGCATCCGCGGCCAAACGGCGGGTCGGCGCCGTCAGCGGGTCAAGGAGCTTCTGGGCCTGATCTCCATGGATGGCTATGGCGAGGCCTACCCCCATGCCCTTTCCGGCGGGCAGCAGCAGCGCATCGCCGTGGCCCGGGCCATGGCACCCCGCCCCCGGGTGCTGCTGCTGGATGAACCCTTCTCCAACATGGACGTGGAACTGCGCGAGGGCCTGGCCCGGGAGGTCAGGGCCATCCTCAAGCAGGAGGAAATCACCGCCATGCTGGTCACTCATGACCAGAACGAGGCCTTTGCCTTCGCCGACCGCATCGCCGTGATCCATGCCGGCCGGGTACTGCAGTGGGATACCGCCTACAACCTCTATCACAAACCTCGTGACCGCTTCGTGGCCGACTTCATCGGTCAGGGCCGCATGCTTCCCGGCCAGGTGCTCAGCGAGCACGAGGTGAAGACGGAATTGGGCACCATCACCGGCAATGTCCCCCAGGACTGCAGCCCCGGGGCCCCGGTGGATGTCCTGGTCAGGCCCGACGACATCATGCCCGACGACGACAGCGAGATCTTCGGGGAAGTGATGGACAAGGCCTTCCGTGGCGCCAGCTTTTTGTACAACCTGCAGCTGGGCAGCGGCACCCGGGTGCTGTGCCTGACCCCCTCCCATTACAACTTTGCCCTGGGGGAACGCATCCCCCTCAAACTGGGCTTCAATCATCTGGTCATCTTCCCCCGCTGAGGTGATGCTCCACCCGGCCCCGCAGCTGCACGGCGCTGCCCGCCAGATGGATGGCTCGCCCATGGAGGATCACCACACCACGGGCCGGCAGCAGGGTGATCCCCGCCTCGGGGGTGCCGATGACGATGGGGCGCCCACGCCGGGATCGGATATGCAGATCCCGGTTTGCCCACAGGTACACATCCCCTTGCACCTGCCAGCGACCATCCCCCGCGACCACCTCCAGGCCCACCCGATCACCGCTGGCGAGGTTCAGTTCGCGGGCGGCCGTCACCTGCAGCCCCCCTTCAGTCACCATGGCCACGTGGCGGCGAGCGCGCCCACACCAGTCAGCCGCAGCCCCATGGAGACATTGCCCCATAACCTGAACCGAGGCTTCGCCTGCCACACGCTCATTCCGATCCCCCCCGGCCCGCGCCTCCAGATCGCCACCGCACCGGATGTGCAGGCAACCACCGGTGGTGGCAATCAGCGCCCCCTGCCGGCAGATCAGGGACAGCATGGCCGCATCCGCGTGGGCATCCAGGGCCAGCAAATGCTGCTCATTGCGGGTGAACAACCTCAGCAGCGCCCGCCCCTCCCGATCGTCCATCAGCAGGGTGTGACCGCTGGCGCTGCGGTAGCGGTTCGTCGTGTCATCCGGGCCGTTCACCGGATTGGCATGGGCCCCATCGAAGCCGGCGCCGGCGATCACCGCAAAGCCATCCGGATCACCGCCCAGAATCAGCAGGCTCACGGGTTGACCAGGATGCAGCGGCGCATGCCAGCCACTGGCCCGGCCATCCTGCCCAGGTGGAGCGACGTAAGGGGTCAGGCGCCCCCAGCGGCCCCTCCTGTCGGGCTCCACGAGGCCCGCATCCTCGAACAGCCCGCGGGCCCGCTGGCGCCCGGCCTCATCCAGGTCCGGGACGTTCAATCCCTGAATCCGGGCTTGCAGCATATCCGGCAACGACCCGTGACGACGGGGCTCGTCGGGTCGATAGGGAATATCCCCGGGGCACAGCCGTACCCGATTGCAATAAGCCCATCGACCCGACGCATCGGAGCGCGCCCGATGCAGCACGGATTCCACACGCCAAACCCCCGGGGGGACTGAGGGGTGGTCCGGGGCCGATATCCGCACCCGGTCTCCGGGCTGCAGATCCTGCACCGTGGTCTCCAGCAACACGGTACGAGCCCGACAGGCCTCTCGCTGGGCCAGGATACGTCCACGCCATTCCAGGCTTTGGCTGTCATGCAGCCCCCAGCCCGGATGGTCCTGAATCCCTTCGCCATGCCCGGTATCCGCCAGGGCCTCGCAGGGCCGGCCATCTGCCAGCCGACCCCGAACCCGTACCTGCCGGCAGACCTGGCGATGATGCTCCCGGACGCTGAAAACCCCCGGGGCTCGATCCCCCCACCCCCCGGGTGATCCCAGCCAGTCCAGCACCCGTGGCGGGTTCGCATCCAGGCCGTCTGCCAGTCGCAACGTCTCCATTCCCTGGACCACGGCCAGCCGCGTGTGAATACCGGCCCGGGCCAGCACCCGAAACAGCAGATCGGCGTCGCTCTCGTCCGCCTGCAGGATGGCCCCGCGACGCGGGTGATCCAGGGTGAGGTGCCGGGCATCCACCGCCACCCCCAGCGGATCCAGCAGTTCACGGGCGAGGTCCACCGCATCCAGACCGGCGAACAGGCGGGTGTGGCGATGCAGGGTCAGTCCCGCCAGGCGGCTGCGCAGGGTGAGGCGCCAGCGCCGCCCCACATCCCCAGCCAGACCACTGGGGCGACAGGCCATCAGAATGCCCTGCCATTCACGCACAGGGCCGGGGGCGGCAGACAGCGTCAACCGGGCCGACGCCCCCAGACGCTCCAGACATGCCGATCCGGCATGGATCACCTCCACCTCCATGCGGGTGATACGGGACAACCCCTCGCGCAGCCGCAGGGCCACGACGGGCAGATCCAGGCCGCCCAGGGTCAGGCGCAAGGTCAAATCCGGGACAACCCGGGATAAAGGGGTGTGATGGGGCTGTCTGGCAGGCACATCCATGGGCATCGAAGGGCTTCCCTGGTCCGTGGGAGGAGGCATGAACATATCACCGCCGGGCATGGCTTTGAAGGGCAGACCAATGGCATGAAAAAAGCCCTTTAAAACCCTTCAAAAATGCGTCCCGAAGCGTTATGGTGGCGCCCGTTCCCGGAGGGATGCGAACCCTGGCCCCTGGCCACCCCGTCCGCATCCCCGTGCAGGTTGAAAACCCTGCCCGGGGGCCTTTGTGAGGCAATAGAGGATTCACCTCTCGTATGGACAGTTGCAGTACAAACGGCACACGCGCGGCGGCCCTTCCGGCCTTGCCCAGGATGGTGTGCAGCGTCCATCGGGACGAGCGCCCCGCAATGGTCATCTGACCTTCCCGGGCCCTCCCCCAGGCGCCGCCATCCGGCACGCACGGGAGAGCCCGACCCCCGACTTCGCGTCCCCACGCCCGGCCCGGCCGGTCCCGTGGGGGTATGGCATTGATGTCGGGATCATCTCTCCCCACCCTCCGCCCGTTGCCATATCCGCCAGACCGCGCAGCACGCCCCCGGGCAAGAAGGAAACGATGAGATGACCGAGATGATGACCAAGGCCAATGACCACTTCGAAACCAGCCGCAACCAGGCCATCCACTGGATTGATGAGCGCCAGGACCCCGCACTGCAGACTGTGGACCGGGCCGTTAGACAAGGGCATTACCAGACTGCCCGTACCCGGTTTCTGAAACTGGCCGAGTCATCCCAGATCGGTGTTCTCCAGCACATCCCCCAGCAGGATGCCGTTCGCCTGGCAGGCGGCTTGCCCACCTACACCGTCGCCCGCCTGTTCGAGCGCCTGCCCCGTCATCTGGGTCGTGCCATCGTACAGTCCCTGCCCGAGGGCAAACGCCAGGGCGTGGTGGTCATCCTCAACCATCGCCGTCACGACCCCCGCAACCTGCAGAGACGCCAGCTACAGGGCTGAAGCCCCTGCCCCCTGCGAGGTCAGCGCGGTAAACCGCGAGTGGCCCCGCAGGAGGCATACCCCATGCCCATGGGTTATCCTTGGCATCATCACCAAGGACCCGGCCCCGCTTCCACGTGAACCAAGCGACCCTCCCGGTGTCCGATGGAAAAGGATCCCCAATCGCCCCATGACACCCACCCTCATCCCTGAAGTCTCCATCCATCCCTCGCGACGGCCACGCCCCAGGACCCGGCTGACGTCGGCGTTCGCGGCCGTGCTACTGCTGGTGATGGCGTCGAGTGCCTGGGGCAGCCCCAGGGTGGAGATCTCCGGCGGCGACAGTGAAATTCGGGATAACATTCGCGCCCACCTGGGTCTTGCCCGCGAGGGATGCGACCTGCCCCCCTGGCGGGAACGCCCGCTGGTGCGGGCGGCCCGGGAGGATGCCCGCAACGCCTTGCGGGCCCTGGGGTATTACAGCCCGGAGATCGACATTGATTTCCAACGCATCGACGACTGCTGGCGACTGAACGTCCGGGTGGACCCGGGTCCGCCGGTACGCATCCGTTCCATGGATGTGGCATTGACCGGTGCCGCCAGTGAGGATTCGGCCTTCCAGGAGTTCCTGGGCAACCTGCCCCTGCGCGAAGGCCAGCGCCTGCGCCACAACCAGTACGAGCAGATCAAGAGTGGCCTCAACCGGCTGGCATCCTCCCGTGGCTATTTCGATGCCCGGTTCACCACCACCCAGATCCGGGTTCAGGTCAGCGAGCAGGCCGCCGATGTGGTGGTGCACATGGACAGCGGCCCCCGTTTCCGCTTTGGTCCAGTCAGCGTGGAGCAGGACATCCTCCACGATGAACTGGTCCAGAAGTTCGTACCCTTCCAGCAGGGCAGCGACTTTGAGAGTCGACGCCTGATCCAGCTGCAGCAGGCCTTCATCGACAGCGGTTATTTCTCCGATGTGCGCGTGGATACCCACCCGGAGGATGCCGAAGATCTGGAAATCCCCATCACGGCCACCCTGGGCGCCCGCAACAAATGGTCCTATCTGGCTGGCGTGGGGGTGAGCACGGACATCGGCCCCCGGCTGCGCCTCGGCCTGGAAAACCACCGAGCCAATCTGTCCGGACACCGCTATGGCGCAGACCTGGAACTGTCACCGGTGCGCTCCAGTATCGGCCTCAACTATCAGATCCCCCTGGGGGACCCGGCCCGGGAACGACTGGATCTCACAGCCGGCTTTCAGACCGAAAGTACCGACACCGCCGACGGTGACCTGTTCACCCTGGGGGTCGCCCACATCCGGCAAAGACCCTCGGGCTGGACCCATACCCGCTTCCTGCGCTACGAGCACGAGGACTACAAGATCTCCGACACCCGGGGCACCTCAAGGCTATTGACCCCCGGTCTGGAATGGTCACGCATCCAGGCGGATCACCCCATCTTCCCGCGCCAGGGCTGGCGCCTGAGCGCCAACGTGCGTGGCGCATCCGAAGACCTGCTCTCCACCGTCACCTTCGGCCAGGCCACGGGCCGGGCCAAGTTGATCACTCCCCTGGGCCAGGGACGCCTGCTCACCCGCGCAGATGCCGGCACCACGGCAGTGGATGAATTTGCCGAGCTGCCCAGTTCCGTGCGGTTCTTCGCCGGCGGCGACAACAGCGTGCGCGGCTACGGTTACCAAAAGCTGGGGCCCACCAATGATGACGGCGAGGTGATCGGTGGACGGCATTTCTTCACCGCCAGCGTGGAGGCCGAATATCCCATCGTCGGTCAATGGAGTGCCGCCGTGTTCGTGGACGGAGGTAACGCCTTCGAGCGCCTGGACGACTACAACGCCAAGTACGGCGTCGGGGCCGGCGTGCGCTGGCGCTCGCCCATCGGGCCGATTCGTGTGGATATCGCCCATCCCACCGATGGCGATGACAACTTCCGGCTGCACCTGACCATGGGAATGGATCTGTGATACGACGCGCCCTGATCAGCCTCGTCGTGGTGCTGTTGCTGCTGGTGGCCCTGATCACCGGCCTGGTGACGGCCCTGGTGGCCACCGAACCCGGCGCCCGCCTGGTGGTCAAGCAGGGCGTGGGCTTCGTGCCGGGGGAACTGCGCATCGAACAGGTGAGCGGCACCCTGCTCACCGGCCTGCGGGCCGAGGGGGTGGTCTACACCCACGAGGCCCTGAACGCGTCCCTGGAAAGCCTCGACCTGCAGATGGAACTGCTGCCCCTGACCGGTCTGGCAGTGCATATCAATGCACTGGATGCCCAGGGCCTGGAGCTCACTCTCACACCGGATCCCGACGCGCCACCGCCGGACCCGGATGCGCCCTTCACCCTGCCCGATGCCATCCCCATGCCGGTCACGGTGGATCTGACCCAAGGGGTGATTCAGAACATCCGCTTTCGCACCCAGGAGCAGGCCGAACCGATCCTCGTGGATGAGGTGCGCCTGAGCCTGCACCTGGATGCCGAGCGTGCCCTCATCCGTGATCTGAACGTCCAGACGCCCGACATTCAGGCCAGGGCCTCCGGTCGCGCGGCCCTGGCCCAACCTTACCCCCTTGCCCTGTCGCTGGACTGGCAACTGGATCTGCCCGAGGCCGCCCGGGAGCTCTTGCCGGACGAACCCGCCCGCGGGCGACTGGCCCTGGAGGGAGATCTGGACAGCCTGACAATCCATCATCGGTTGCTGGGTCCGTTGTCCCTGGTCAGCGCGGGTCGCATCAATCAACCGATCACCGATCTCAATCTTGACCTGACCCACCAGTGGGAACCCTTCGAGCTGGATCTGGCACCCGAACAGCACCTGTCCGTGGCCTCGGGCACCCTCACCACGCGAGGTGGTCTGGAGGCTTATGAACTGGGTCTGAGCGCGGCCCTGCAGGTCACCGACCTGCCGGCTGCAAACCTGGCCCTCGCCGCCGATGGGAACCTGGAATCCCTGAATCTGGCCCCCCTGTCCGTGACCAGTCCGGCCGGCAACCTGGAAGTGGCCGGTCGCCTGGGCTGGGTCGACGCCCCGGACTGGGCACTACAAGTTCGTGGACGGGACCTGAATCCCGCTGAGTTCGTGGCGGACCTGACCGGCCGCCTCAACCTGGACCTGCACACCCGGGGGCGCCTGGATCCGGAACAGGGGGTGGTGGCGCAGGTGGACCTGCAGCGTCTGGCGGGTCAACTGCGTGACTATCCCGTGACGGGCCAGGGGCAGGTAGCCATCGAAGGCACTACCCTCAACACCCCCGGCTTGAGACTGGGCGTGGGCGAGAACCGCCTGAGCACCCGCGGTCGGGTGAGCGACACCCTGGCACTGGACTTTGATCTCAATGCCCCGGACCTGCCTGCTCTGTGGCCGGGACTGGAAGGTCGGGTGAACGCCAGCGGACAGGTGAGCGGCCCCCTGGAGGCCCCGGTGGTCTCCACCCGGGCAGACATCCGCGACCTGGGCCTGGGGGATCTCTCCCTGGCTCGACTGGATCTGGACCTGGAGGCCGGGGTGAGTCCCGACAGCCCCCTGCGCCTGGACCTGGAGGCTCGCGACCTGCGGCTTGGGCAGGACCTGGAACTGAGCAGCCTCAGCCTGCAGGGCAGTGGCACCGCGCAGGCCCATGAGATCAACCTGGACCTGGAGGCGGATCAGGGCCAACTGGGGCTCACCCTGGAAGGCGCCCTGGACGAGGGCCCCGCCTGGGCGGGCCAGCTCACCCGCCTGGATCTGGATCAGCCCCAGGCAGGTGCCTGGCAGCTGCAAACCGCCGTAGGCCTCCATGCCTCTCCCCATGCGGCAGGCCTGGAGGACAGCCTCTGCCTGGCACAGAACGAGGGTCGCCTGTGTCTGGACGGCCACTGGTCCGCCGAGGCGGGGGCCGCAGCCGACCTGCAACTGACCGAGCTCTCCCTGCAGATTCTGACCCCCTTCCTGCCCCCCAACCTGCGGATTGACGGCTCGCTGGGTGCCACGGCGAGCCTGCGCCTGGACGATCAGCTATGGCTCGAGGCACGGGTGGAGCCCAGCGCCGGAGAGCTGCGTCTGCGGGACCTGGACGACGAGGAACACATCATCCCCTACCAGGACGGCCAGGTGGATCTGCTCGTTGAGGACCGGGACATCACCGCGCGCCTGGCGCTGGGCTTTCTGGAGGGCGGACAGGTTGACGGCCGACTGGACGCCCGTCAACGGGACGACGGCGACCTGGACCTGGACGGCGACGTCCAGGTGGCCCTGGACGAATTCCGCTGGCTGATGCCGCTGGTTCCCCAGGTGACAGACCCCGGCGGGCGCCTGCGTGTGGACCTGACCGTGGGCGGCACCACGGCGGATCCCCGCATCGAGGGCCTGCTGACCCTCACCGAGGGCACGGCCTTCATCACCGAGGCGGGCATCACCGTGGAGGCCCTGAATCTGGAGCTGCGCAACGAGGGCCTGGAACGCCTGGTGTTCGCGGGTGACATGCGCTCCGGCCCCGGCGCCCTGGAGGTGGATGGCGAGGTGCAGCTGGCCGACGGGGACATGCCCATCATCATCAACGTGCGCGGGGATCGTTTCCAGGCCGCGCGTCGCCCCGATGTGCAGGCCCTGGTCAGCCCGGATCTGCGCATCACCCTCATCGGCCAGCGGGCCATCGTCACCGGTCAGGTGGAGATTCCCGAAGCACGAGTGGAACTGGTGGAACTGCCGCCCCAGGCGGTATCCGTCTCCCGGGACGAGCTGATCCTGGATGACGAGGAAGAGGCGGGTGAGGCGCTGGTGGTGATCGCCCGGGTGCGGGTCATCCTGGGAGATGACGTGCGCATCAGCGGCTATGGCCTGGAGGCCCGCCTGACCGGCGACATCGCCGTGCAGGACTCGCCGGGAAGGCCCACCAGACTGGTGGGCGAAGTGCGCGTGGCTGAGGGCCGCTACAAGGCCTACGGACAGGACCTGACCGTGGAACGGGGCATCATCGTATTCCAGGGTCCGCCGGAGAACCCGGGGCTGAACATCCGGGCGTCCAGAAGTGTGCCCGCCTACGACGTGGTCGTGGGGCTGGAGATCGGTGGCACCCTGGAAGAGCCCCGCTCACGGGTCTTCTCGGAGCCCCCCATGGAGGACAGCGATGCCCTGGCCTTTCTGGTGACGGGGCGCCCCCTGTCGGGCGCAGGCGAGGGAGAGGCCACCGACATCGTGTCGGCGGTGGCCATGTTCGGCATCGAAAGAGGTGGCTTCATCACCGACCGCATCGGTCAGGAGGTGGGCCTGGACGAGTTCACCGTGGACACGGGCACGGAACTGGAGGATTCGGCCCTGATGATGGGCAAGTATCTCTCGCCGCGCCTGTTCCTGCGCTACAGCGTGGGCCTGTTCGATCGGGTGAATACCGTCATGCTGCGTTACCAGCTCACCCGCACCCTGAGCCTTGAAACCCGCTCCAGCAGCGAGGCCCAGAGCATGGACCTGCTCTACCGGCGCGAGCGTTGACCCAGGCCCCTGTTACCCCGCGCTGAGCGGGAGTAGGCTGGGTGCAAGCCCATCGATCAAGGCCCTGCCATGGCCCAGCTCACCTTCCTGGGCGCCACCGGCGAAGTCACCGGCTCGCGCTACCTCATCGAGACCGAAACCACCCGTCTGCTGCTGGAGTGTGGCCTGCAGCAGGGCGGACGCCAGGCCGGCGAGGCCAACCAGGCCTCCCTCAAGGCATTGGCCGACAGCGTGGATGCGGTCGTCCTCTCCCATGGCCACCTGGACCACGCCGGCCTCCTGCCCAAGCTGGTGAGGGATGGTTACCGGGGCCCCGTCTACTGCACCACCGGCACCCGGGACCTGTTGCACATCATGCTGCGGGACTCCGCGCATGTCATGTCCAAGGATGTGGAATGGGAGAACAAATGGCGCCAGCGCGCCGGCAAGGATCTGATCGAACCGCTTTACAACATGGACGATGTGGAAGCCGCCCTGGACCAGTGTTGCGCCGTGGACTATGGCCACCTGCAGGCGGTGGGCAAGGACATCCAGCTCAAGTTCCACGATGCCGGACATATCCTGGGTTCGGCCATCGTCGAGATGGTCCTCCAGGACGGCGGGCGCTCCCGTCATCTTGTCTTCTCCGGAGACCTGGGCAATCCGGACTCGGTGCTCATGAACACGCCGGCCCGTCTCACCCATGCCGACCTGGTGATGCTGGAGAGCACCTACGGCAACCGGGATCACCGCCCTCTTGAAGAGACCATCGAAGAACTGGCCGGCATCCTGAAAGAGGCCCATGAGGCCGGCGGTAACGTGCTCATCCCCGCCTTTGCCGTGGGTCGCACCCAGGAGGTGCTCTACCACCTGGGCCGACTGCATCATCAAGGGCGCCTGCCTCAGCAGAAGGTCTTTCTGGACAGCCCGATGGGCATCCAGGTCACGGAGCTTTACGCCAGACGCCGCAAACTGCTCAATGGCGCCGACATGGATGAACTGGACCGGGCATCAGGGGGCGATCTCCAGCGTTATCTGCCCCAGTTGCAGTTCACCCGACGGGTGGAAGAATCCATGGCCATCAACCAGATCACAGGGGGCGCCATCATCATAGCCGGTGCCGGCATGTGCAATGGCGGACGCATCACCCACCACTTCAAGTACAACCTGTGGCGCCGCCAGACACACCTGGTCATCGTCGGCTTTCAGGCACAAGGCACGCTGGGACGAAAACTGGTGGACGGAGCCAAAAGGATCAAGGTGCTCGGCAACGAGTTGGCGGTGGCCGCCAAGGTCCACACCCTGGGGGGGCTGTCCGCCCATGCCGGGCAGTCGGCTCTGCTGGACTGGGCCGGGGCCTTCAAGAACCAGCCGGTGTTCCACATGGTGCACGGGGAACCCGAGGCCCGGGAGGCGCTTGCGGAGGCCCTGCGCACCCGGGCCAAACGCGATGCCCGGGTGCCGGAGTTGGGACAGACCGTGGAGATCTGACCTCAGCGCTTGAGCTTCAACTGGGAAAGATCACGCACTGCGCCCTGTGAGGCCGAGGTGGCCATCAGGGCATAGGCCTGCAGGGCCTGGCTCACCACCCGCTGGCGGCTCACCGGCTGCCAGGCCCGCTCCTCGCCCCGGGCCTCCATGGCCTGCCGCCGGCGATCCAGCTCCGCATCCTCCACGGCCACGCGGATGCTGCGTGCCGGGATATCGATCTCGATGGTATCCCCCTCTTCCACCAGACCGATTGCCCCCCCCTCGGCCGCCTCCGGAGACACATGGCCGATGGACAGTCCCGAGGTCCCCCCGGAAAAGCGCCCGTCGGTGATCAGGGCGCAGTCCTTGCCCAGTCCCTTCGATTTCAGGTAACTGGTGGGATAGAGCATCTCCTGCATGCCAGGGCCACCCTTGGGGCCTTCATAGCGGATGATGACCACGTCCCCTGCCTTGATCTGATCCGCAAGGATGGCCTCGACCGCCGTATCCTGACTCTCGAACACCCGCGCCGGACCGGAGAATTTCAGGATGCTCTCGTCCACACCCGCGGTCTTGACGATGCAGCCGTCCAGGGCCAGATTACCCGCCAGTACCGCCAGCCCCCCGTCCCGGGAATAGGCGTGGGCCACATTGCGGATGCAACCCTGTTCGCGATCCAGATCCAGGTCGTCCCAGCGTTGCGACTGGGAGAAGGCCTCCTGGGTGGGCACCCCGCCTGGGGCCGCCAGGTAACGCTCCCGGGCCACTTCCGATCGCGTGGTGCGTGCCACATCCCACTCATCCAGGGCCTGTCCCATGCTGGGACTGTGCACCGTGGGCACCTCCGTGTGGATCAGACCACCTCGCTCCAGTTCGCCCAGGATGGCCATGACTCCGCCCGCCCGGTGCACATCCTCCATGTGGTACTTCTGGGTGGCCGGGGCCACCTTGCAGACATTGGGCACCTTGCGGGAGAGCCGGTCGATGTCCTCCATGGTGAAGGGCACCTCTCCTTCCCGGGCCGCCGCCAGCAGGTGCAGGACCGTGTTGGTGGAACCGCCCATGGCGATATCCAGGCTCATGGCATTCTCGAAGGCCTTCATGCTGGCGATGGAGCGGGGCAGCACGGAGTCATCGTCACCTTCGTAGTAGCGCCGCGCCAGATCCACCACCTGACGACCGGCCTGCAGGAACAGATCCCGACGACCCGAATGGGTGGCCAGCAGGGAGCCATTGCCCGGGAGCGACAGGCCCAGGGCCTCGGTCAGGCAATTCATGGAATTGGCGGTGAACATGCCCGAGCAGGAGCCGCAGGTGGGGCAGGCGGAGCGCTCATATTCCATCACGCTCTCATCGCTCTCCCCAGGCGTGGCCGCTGCCACCATGGCATCCACCAGGTCCAGGCTGATCACCTGCTCGCCGCGGCGCACCTTGCCCGCCTCCATGGGGCCGCCGGAGACGAACACCACAGGAATGTTCAGACGCATGGCGGCATTGAGCATCCCCGGGGTGATCTTGTCGCAATTGGAGATGCACACCAGGGCATCCGCGCAGTGGGCATTCACCATGTACTCCACCGCGTCGGCGATCACCTCCCGGGAGGGCAGGGAATAAAGCATGCCGCTGTGGCCCATGGCGATGCCATCGTCCACCGCAATGGTGTTGAATTCCTTGGCCACGCCACCGGCCTTCTCGATCTCCCGCGCCACCAGTTGTCCCAGGTCCTTGAGGTGGACGTGCCCGGGCACGAATTGGGTAAACGAGTTGGCGATGGCGATGATCGGCTTGTCGAAGTCCCCGTCCTTCATGCCGGTGGCGCGCCACAGGGCGCGGGCCCCGGCCATGTTGCGTCCGTGGGTGGTGGTGCGAGATCTGTACTGGGGCATGGGGTGATTCCGAAGATTGTTGCTGATGGCGCACAGTCTACACCGGCACCCGATCCGTTCCGAGTATCTGCAACGGTAACAAGGTCGGATCGCCCCGTGGAGCCTTCGCCGGGAGAAGCCTGAAAGGCCGGGGCTGATCATGCCGGCAGCAATGGCTGAATCGTCAAATTTCTTTACAGCACACGCCAGGATGCATACCCAAAAAACGCTCAACACTCTGATTTCATTAGCAACTCAGTTTACGGCACGAGATATGCTGATCAAGTTAAGGATAAGCGGATTGCAGGCAATCAGGCGTGGACTCAGGTGCGATAAAAGCACACCGACTTCTTTGGGTGGACCTCTCGGAACACACAGAGCCACCTGATCTGACGAATTCCTGGGAGATCCTGGTGGTCCCCTGCCTCGCCGAGGCGGAAGCAATCCTCAGGGACCCCAGCGTGATGATAGGGGTATTCCCGCTCAGGCAGGATTTGCTGAACCAGTTGCCCGCCCTCGAGCGTTTCCTGCAACAGCATGGTACCCGGGAGTGGATTGCACTGGTGGAACCAGACCTGCTCTGGGACCCGCGTGTTCGCGAGATCCTGCGCCACTGGTGCTATGACTTCCACTCCCTCCCGGTGGATACCTATCGCCTGGAGGTGGTGCTGGGGCATGCCTTCGGCATGGCTGAGCTGCTCATGCACTCCGACGTGCACTGCAACTCCCTTGATCAGAAGGACCCTCTCACCGGCGAGAGTCCACCCATGGATCAGATCCGCCGCACCATCTCCAAGGTGGCCCGCGTCGCCGCCCCGGTGCTGATCACCGGTGAGAGCGGCACTGGCAAGGAGCTGGCGGCCCGCGCCGTGCACGAGGCCTCCCCCCGGGCAGGCCGCCCCTTCGAGGCCATCAACTGCGCCGCGGTGCCGGCCTCGCTCATTCAGTCGGAGCTGTTTGGGCACGAGCGCGGGGCCTTCACGGGCGCCCATCGCACCCGAGGTGGCCGGGTGCAGTCTGCCCATGGTGGAACCCTGTTCCTGGATGAGATCGGTGACCTGCCCCTGGAGGTACAGGCCTCATTGCTCAGATTCCTGCAGAACCAGACAGTGCAGAAGGTGGGTAGCGATCATGAAGAGAAGGTCGATGTGCGCGTCGTGGCTGCGACCCATGTCAACCTGACGGAGGCAGTGAAGGAAGGGCGATTCCGGGAGGACCTGTTCTATCGCCTGGACGTCCTGCACTTCGAGATGCCACCCCTGCGGGAACGGGACGGGGATGGCGTATTGCTGGCTCATCACTTCTTTCAGGCCTTCGCACGCGACCGCAACGCCCGCGTGAAGGGTTTCAGCGCGTCCGCCCTGGAAGCCATCCGCCAGCACCACTGGCCCGGCAATGTCCGGGAACTGATCAATCGCGTGCGGCGCGCCATGGTGCTGTGCGAGAACCGCTTCATCCAGCCCGAGGATCTGGGGCTCGAGGACGCACTGGAGAACACCCTGCCCCAGGCCTCTCTGGAGGAGGTGCGGGCAGAGGCGGAACGCGCCGCCATTGTCCGCGCCCTGCGGGCCTGCGAGGGCAACGTCTCGGCGGCTGCCCGTCGCCTGAACGTCTCGCGCATCACACTCTACCGGCTGGCTCGACGTCACGAAATCCCCCTGCAGGGGCAAGCGGCAGTCAAGAGCTAGAGACCCGAACGGCAAGGCAAACACGGCATCGCTCAACGTGCCCGCCCGATAACTGCCGCGCTGGAACATCCATACAAGGGAGCCCCAAGGTCATGAGATTCACCCGCAAACGCCTGGCAATTGCCTGCTCCACTTTGCCACTGCTGCTGACTCAAGCAGCCTGGGCCCAGGGACAGCCGCCAGAAGAGGTGGGTGAGAGGCCGCCCCAGGAAGAGGCCCAGCCGGACGTGGCGGCGGTGTTCCAGGAGCGCGGTCTGCTCACCCCCAAGGGGGGCTGGGTGGTGGAGCCGTCGCTGCAGTACGTGCACAGTTCATCCACCACGGTGGCCATCGACGGGTTCACCATCCTGCCGGCCATCGCCATCGGCCTGATCGACCTGACCGAAGTCCAAAGGGACACGCTCACCGCAGCGCTTTCCTTCCGCTATGGCCTGTCCAATCGCATGGAAGTGGGTATTCGTATACCTTACGTCTGGCGGGATGAATCGCTGCGTCGGCGGGAAGTCCTGGTGGGCACCTCTGCCGACCAGGTCACCGGTTCCGATGGCCACGGCCTTGGGGATGTGGAACTGGCCCTGCACTACCAATTCAACCGGGCCGTGACGGGCAAGCCGTTTTTCATCGGCAACCTGCGCGTGAAAGCGCCCACGGGCACCTCCCCGTTCGACGTGGATCGGGAACTTATCGAGGATGACGACGGGCGTCCCATAACGGAGATATTCATTGAACAGCCCACAGGCTCGGGCTTCTGGGCCATCCAGCCCAGCCTCACCATGACCTACCCCACCGACCCCGCGGTGATTTACGGAAACATCAGCTACCTCTGGAATATCGAGCGGGATGTAGGCGATGACATCGGCAGGATCAACCCAGGCGACGCCCTGGGCATCAGCGTGGGTACAGGTATTGCCCTGAACAATCAGACCTCCATCAGCCTGGGCTACGACCACAGCATGGTATTCAAAACCCGCTATGAAAATGCCCCGCCGCTGGACCCCTCGTTCGACCGCATTCAGGTAGGCACCTTCCTATGGGGCTTGTCACACCGCTTCTCCCCCCGCACCAGCATGAACCTGTCGGTGGGCATTGGAGCCACTTCAGCCGCCCCGGACACCCAGGTCACACTGCGCATCCCCATGCGATTCTGACAGGTGACGGCAATAGAACGGCTCAGTAGCCTCGCAAGCCCTGAATCATCTGTGCATCCATGACGCGCCGCATGTCCATGCGATCGAGGTTCATGCCTGACAGGTCCACGTTCAGAGTGGTCTGATTGCTGATGATCTGATCGCTGAGCTGGTTCTGAATAATGGAGGTCCAGCTCGAACCGGACAGCGCCTGGACGGCCAGACCATCCAGGGCATTCTGGATGTGGATACCGCCCGAGGCGACCCTGGGTCGGAGACCCGAGTGATCCATGAGCACCGTATGGGCCACCACCTCCCCATTGATGGCGGTGGTACGCTCAATACCCAGCGCCAGCTCAAAGCCATCACGGCGGATCAGCCCGCCCCGCTGCTCGGCCAGCTCATGGTCCGGCACCAGCGCCCAACTCATCATCGCCAGCGGATCGGATCCACCCGGCGCGGCCCCGCTGTCCAGAGGAGCAGGCCAATCACCCAGAACCGGCGTTGCCACCAGACTCAGGCCCATCACCAGCCCATACAGGAATGCCCGGGGCGAGCAACACGTCACCTTGCCTCGTGCACCAACCTGAAACTCGGAAAGGGATCGCATGTCCGCCTGCACCTCGGCTACCAGTCAGAGTGACGTGGCAGGGCCAGAAGAAAATCCGCCAGCCCGTCACGCGCCAAAGCCGTGCCATAAGGGGGCGCGGTCAGGGCCTCCCAGGTCACCGGGGCATTGAAATGTTCACGACCCAGGTCCAGCCGGTCGCGAATCAGAAAAAGGATATCGTTACTGCGAATGTCCTCAAACTCGGCCCGGCTGTAATCCTTCACCCCCAGGGCGGGGTCGCCCACAAGAACCCGGTCACCCTTGATGCCCTTGACCACGACGAAATGGCGATAGCCCTCGATATCCACCAGGGCGATGGCGGGTATGCCCAATTCCTCGAGTTTTTCCAGCGGGATTCGAAAACCATCCGAAGCAAGGCCCTGGGTCGCCAGGTAACGCTTCATATCCAGCATGGAAAAACCCTGCTGCCGTATGCGCGCCTGATCGCCCATCTCGTACATGGCGTCAAACGTTTCCCGCTCCCGGGTGGGGCGACCATAGTGGTAGGTCAGCACCGTGGCCAGTGCGGCCGATCCACAACTGAAATCATACTGCTGACGCACCACCCTCTTGAAGCGCATGCCTTGCAGACTGGTCACCGACACCTCGTGTGTACCCATGGCGCCCGGAATGTGCACCATGCCCGATGTCAGGCCGGCATGCGGCATGACCAGCGCCAGCACCCCCAGCGTCCATGCCATGAGGCTCGCATGGGAACAGCTGTAACCTCCCTTGCCAGCGAGCTTCATGATGGATTCACGGCGCCACATTGACATTGAGAATGAGGGATTCCTGAATGACCACGTTATGACCCGAATTCTGGATCACGGTACTGATTCCCTGAGCGTGATCAAAGGCCCCTGCCCCCAGCACGTTGTCTCCGCTGGCAAAGGCCCCCTGCATATGGGTATTCGACACCTGGGCGTTGGAGGTCATCTGCCCCAACTGCACCGATGAAATATTGTACATGGCCCGCTGATCCTCCAGGGCTTCAGCTGCCACTGCCTCCGGCAGGTCCAGTGAACCGGCGTGGGCCACCGACGTGCCTGCAAGCAACACCATCAAAGCCAGAGGAAAAACCCTCCTCCCCTGTCTGCCACCTTGCTTCGCGACCATCACCCTTCACCTCCAGGGTTGTGGAGTTGGCCTGAAACCAGGGGCAACGGGCGATTGCCCGCTGCCCCCGATCACCTCTCAACAGACTTCAGGTATGGGGACTACTGGCCCAGACCCAGGTGCGCCTGCACGGACACCTGCTGCTGAGTGAGGCTGTTTGCACCACTGTTCTGGGACACCTGGGTGATGCCCGCGGAGTTGCTCAGGCCACCTTCACCGATGGTGTTGTAAGCGGTGTACGAGGAGTCGGCCTCAATGTACACATAGGTGTCAGTCACCGCACCGCTGAGGTCGTTCTCGCTCACCACCATGGAACCGATATTAAAGGAATCGGTGATGCTGTTGTCGGTGTAGGTGCTGTTGTCGTTATAGCTGTCCGCAACACTGTTGTCCGAGTTGTCGTTGTTACTGTCGGCAACACTGTTGTCCGAGTTGTCGTTATAGCTGTCCGCAATGCTGTTGTCCGAGTTGTCGTTATTACTGTCGGCAACACTATTGTCGGAGTTGTCGTTATTTGAGTCAGCCCAGTTGTGGCTGTTGTCTGAGCTGTCGTTATTACTGTCGGCAACGCTGTTGTCGGAGTTGTCGTTATAGCTGTCCGCAATGCTGTTGTCGGAGTTGTCGTTATTACTGTCGGCAACACTGTTGTCGGAGTTGTCGTTGTTCGAGTCAGCCCAGTTATGGCTGTTGTCCGAGCTGTCGTTATTGCTATCGGCAACGCTGTTGTCTGAGTTGTCATTGTTCGAGTCAGCCCAGTTGTGACTGTTGTCCGAGCTGTCGTTATTGCTATCGGCAACACTGTTGTCCGAGTTATCATTCTGGGAATCAGCCCAGTTGGTGCTGTTGTCCGAGCTGTCGTTATTGCTATCGGCAACACTGTTATCGGAGTTGTCATTGTTCGAGTCAGCCCAGTTATGACTGTTGTCCGAGCTGTCGTTATTGCTATCTACAGTGTTGTAGCTATCAGCAACACTGTTGTCCGAGTTATCATTCTGGGAATCCGCCCAGTTGGTGCTGTTATCCGAACTGTCGTTCTGGGAATCCGCCAGATTCGTGCTGCTGTCCGAATTGTCATTCTGGGAATCAGTCCAGTTGATACTGTTATCGGAACTGTCGTTCTGGGAGTCGGCCAGATTGGTACTGCTGTCCGAATTATCGTTCTGGGAGTCTGCTAGGCTAGTGCTCGCATCTGAATTGTCATTATTCGAGTCCGCCCAGCTTTGACTGTGGTCGGAATTGTCATTGTTACTGTCACTCATCACCGAGTTGTCATTATTGCTATCGGCAACGGCAGAATTGTCATTCTGCGAATCTGACCATGCAACACTCTGATCAGAGTTATCATTGTTCGAATCAGCTGTATTGGTGCTGTGATTCGAATTGTCATTGTTCGAGTCAGCCGTATTGGTGCTGTGATTCGAATTGTCATTGTTCGAGTCAGCTGTATTGATGCTGTTGTCCGAGTTATCGTGAGAACTGTTATCGTTGCCCGAATCCGTCCAATTGTTGGAATCCGTCTGATTGTAGGAGTCAGCAGCAAAATTCGCCGTCTGATCCCCAAATTCCCCCTCACCGGTGTTGTTCG
Organism: Ectothiorhodospira variabilis; assembly: GCF_022227625.1. Lineage (NCBI taxonomy): Bacteria > Pseudomonadati > Pseudomonadota > Gammaproteobacteria > Chromatiales > Ectothiorhodospiraceae > Ectothiorhodospira > Ectothiorhodospira variabilis. The sequence goes on from NZ_JAJNAO010000002.1 coordinate 249,617, forward strand.
CGTCTGCCCAAGCGGGGGCAGACATACCGAAGGCCAGGGCAATTGCGGCGGAGATCGCGGTCTTCTTGAACGTCATCATGAAATCATTCCTCCTCACGTGAGCTGTCGTCCGGCCGGCGGGCGAAGGGCCTTACCAGTCCGTGACCCATCCTCAGCAACAAGCAGGCCAACATAAAAAAAGGTCGAAAAACCAGAACCCTGCAATGCGCCAGCTTCATCAATGCCCACAAGTGCACACTTTTGCGGCCGCAACCTGTTCAGGTGCTGTTACACATCAAGGCATAAGCACATGATCGAATCCGCCGCAAACCCCATCCAGGCGGGCTCCGCAGGGAAAAAGTTTCACCTGTTACATCGTTGATACACTCTCAACAGATCGCGACTGGCTTCGCATTGTTGCGCTGAGGCAGGGGGCGTATCTTGGAAGGGAATCCATCCGGAGCGCCGCCATGCACCAGCCCGAGCTCATGCACATGCTCAAGCGCCTCATCGAAATCCCCTCGGTGAGCAGCGTCTCGCCGAGCCACGACATGGGGAACCGTCCGCTGATCGACGAGCTGGCTGGCTGGTGCGAGGCGGGAGGCTTTCGGGTGGAGGTCAGGCACCTGGAAGGCGTGGCCGACAAGGCCAACCTGGTGGCCAGCCTGGGCAAAGGGCCTGGCGGGTTGGTATTGGCAGGGCACACCGATACCGTGCCCTGCGATCCTCACCTGTGGTCCCAGGATCCCTTCCAGGGGGTCGTCCGTGACGACCGCCTGTACGGCCTGGGCAGCTGCGACATGAAGAGTTTCCTGGCCCTGGCCCTGGAGGCTGCAGCTGGTTTTGACCCAAAAGATTTCCGACACCCGCTGGTGATCCTGGCCACGGCGGACGAGGAAAGCTCCATGCGCGGGGCCCGGGCCATTGCTGAAGCCGGACAACCCCTGGGGCGCCAGGCGGTGATCGGCGAACCCACCAACCTGCGGCCCGTGCGCATGCACAAGGGCATTCTCATGGAAGGCATCCGGGTGACGGGGCAGGCCGGGCATTCCAGCGACCCCAGCCTGGGTAACAGCGCCCTGGAAGGCATGCATCGGGTGATGGGCGAGGTTCTGGCCTGGCGGGACGAACTCCAGGCCCGGCATCGCAACCCGCAGTTCCAGGTGGCGGTACCCACCCTGAACCTGGGTCACATACACGGCGGTGATAACCCCAACCGCATCTGCGGCCAATGCGAGTTGCATATCGACCTGCGCCCCCTGCCCGGCATGGAGCCCGACGCACTGCGCCAAACCCTGACCGAGCGCGTGGACAAGGCCCTGCAGGATACGGGCCTGGATCACGAGGTCTTCCGCCTGATTCCGGGCGTCCCTCCCATGGAAACACCCGCCGACAGTGAACTGGTGAGGGTCACCGAGGAGCTCACCGGGCATGCCGCCGAGGCGGTCGCCTTCGGCACGGAAGGCCCCTTCCTGCGCCAGATGGACATGGACGTGGTGATCCTGGGCCCCGGCGACATCCGGCAGGCGCATCAACCGGATGAATACCTGGCCCTGGACCGCATCGAACCGATGCTGAAGATCCTGCGCGGCCTGATCCAGCGATTCTGCATCCATGCGTGACTTCCGCCGAACAGCGCGTTGACTCACCGGTTGCCCGCAGGCGGATCGCGCCGGTATTTGGCAGCGGGGCGTGCAATTGCTTATGATCGTGCCGCATACGCTCGCACCGCCTAAGGACCTGATGGCCTTGAAGAAAAACCCCACATCCCCCCATGTCGCCTGGTTCAGGGACGCCGCCCCCTATATCAACGCCCACCGGGAACGCACCTTCGTCATCTGTTTTGGTGGCGAGGCAGCCCTGCAACCGGGCTTTGCCGCCCTGTTGCACGATATCGCCATCCTGCAGACCCTGGGCGTGCGACTGGTCCTGGTGCACGGGGCGCGCCCGCAGATCGAGGAACGCCTGCGGGCCCGGGGGGCACAGATACAGTACGTGAACGGCCTGAGGCTCACCGACGATTCCGCCCTGCAGGCGGTCAAGGAGGCAGCCGGCTCGCTGCGCGCAGAGATCGAGGCGCTGTTGTCCATGGGGCTGGCCAACACCCCCATGTCCGGCGTGCGGGTGCGGGTATCATCCGGGAACTTCGTCACGGCGCGCCCGCTGGGCGTGCGTGATGGTGTGGACTATCAGCACACGGGCGAAGTCCGGCGGGTGGATACCGAGGGCATGAAACACCACCTGCAAGCCGGCGACATGGTCCTGCTGCCGCCCATGGGCTATTCCCCCACGGGCGAGATCTTCAACCTCACCGCCGAGGACGTGGCCACCGCCGCCGCCGCCGCCCTGGGGGCCGACAAGCTCATCTTCTTCAGCGACACCCCTGCTCTGCGCAACGCCAACCGGCGTCCCATCACCCAGATGACCGCTGACCAGGCCCAGGCGCTCCTGAACGGTCGTCGTCGCCTGCCCGAGGAACTGGCCCTGCACCTGAAATGCGCCATCAGCGCCTCGCGGCAATCGGTGGAACGGGTGCACCTGGTGGATCGGAGCCGGGACGGCGCATTGCTCATGGAACTCTACACCCGCGAGGGGGCAGGCACCCTGATCACCGGGGAGAACTACGAACGCCTGCGCCAGGCCACCATCGAGGATGTGGGCGGCATCCTGGAACTCATCCAGCCCCTGGAGGTGGAGGGCATCCTGGTGCGCCGCTCCCGGGAGCAACTGGAGCTGGAGATCGAGCGGTTTTACGTCATCGAGCGGGACGGCATGATCCTGGCGTGTGCCGCCCTGTACCCGTCCACGGAAGAGGCCGTGGCGGAAGTGGCCTGCGTGGCCGTGCACCCCGAACATCGGGGCGGTGGTCGCGCCGACATGCTGGTGGAACACCTGGAGGCCCAGGCCCGCCACCTGGGCATCACCCGGCTGTTCGTGCTCACCACCCGCACCGCCCACTGGTTCCGGGAGCGGGGGTTCGAGCCCGGGGAGATCCAGTCCCTGCCCATCAGCCGGCAGCAGATGTACAACATCCAGCGAAATTCAAAGATCTTCATCAAGCCACTGCAGCCCCGACACACGCGTCGCAAGCTCGCCTGAGACAACCTCAGCGCTTGCGGGCCAGGGTGAGGCCGTCGCCGATGGGCACCAGACTCACCGTCACGCCCGGGTCCTCGTGGGCCAGGGCGTTGAAGGCGCGAATGGACTCTGTATCGGGTTCGTGGTCGTTCGGGTCGGCCACCCGGCCACCCCATAGAGTGTTGTCCAGGCAGACCACTCCGCCCGGGCGCATCAGGCGCAGACAGCGCCGATAGTAATTCACGTAATTGGCCTTGTCGGCGTCAATGAAGGCCAGGTCGAACCGACCCGCCTGACCGTCCGCCAATAGCCCATCCAGGGTGTCCAGAGCCGGCGCCAGACGCAGGTCAATGCGGTCGGCCAACCCTGCCTCGGCCCAGTAACGACGGGCGATGGCCGTCCACTCCTCGCTGATGTCGCAGCAGACCAGCTCACCATCCTCCGGCATGGCCCCCGCCATCCACAGAGCGCTGTAACCGGTGAAGGTACCGATCTCCAGGATACGCCGCGCCCCCAGCAACTCCACCAGCAGGCCCAGAAACTGGCCCTGCTCGGGCGCCACCTGCAGGTTGTGTTCGGGCATATGGGCGGTTTCCTCCCGCAGGCACCGATACAAGGCGGGCTCCCGCAGGGAGACCGAGCGCATGTAGGCCTGCAGGCGCTCGTCCATGGGCGTGGTCAGGTTGGACATCAGGTGACTCCTTGGCGTGCTGTGTCGTCGGGCCGTGACGGTTCCGTCAGAGCTTTGTCAGAGAATTCGGTTATACTTCGCCCATCCGGAGACAGGATGATGTCTTTTTATACACTTTCTGTCTGGAAAATGCCTTATCCCGGCTCACGGAGGTAGTCATCATGAGCGATATGGGCGCGCACGTCTCACCACTGCGAATCCTTCAGATCACCGATCTCCACCTATGCCCGCAACCGGGAGATGTCATGGGGTCGGGCATCAACACCGATGATAGCCTCCAGCGTGTGCTCGCGCAGGTCAAGCGACAGGAGCCACACCTGGACCGGGCGCTGGTGACGGGGGATCTGGTTCACGATCCGGTGCCCGAGGCCTACCAGCGGGCGAGCAAACAGCTGAACGCCCTGCCCTGCCCGGTGCATTGCCTGCCCGGCAACCATGATGATGCCGACCTCATGGAGGATACCCTTGCAGGCAGCAACCTGCATTGCGGCAAGATTCTGAGTCTGGATGACTGGCTTGTCGTCCTGCTCAACAGTGCGGTACCGGAAGTGAGTCACGGCAGACTGGAAGACACCGAGCTGGACCTGCTGGAGGAAAGCCTGTCCCGACACCCGGCAAGGCATGCACTGATCTGCCTGCATCATCCGGTGATCCCCGTGGGCACCCCCTGGATGGATCGCATCGGCCTGCGCAACGCCGATGACTTCTGGGGAGTCATCGATCAGCACGACAAGGTGCGCGGCGTGCTCTTCGGTCACGCCCATCAGGCAGTGGACCAGACCCGCAACGGCGTGCGCCTGCTGTGCGCGCCTTCCACCGGTGCACAGTTTGCACCCGGGAGTCAGACCGTGCGTCTGGATGACCTGCCACCCGGTTACCGGCGTCTGGACCTGTTCCCGGATGGCCGTATCCACACCCGGGTGGAATACCTGCCCCAAGCCCCCGCATGGCGGCTGTGTGGATCCTGAGGCAGACCCAGGCATCCACTCCTTCGGCAACGCCGCCATTCGCGGCCAAGGGCCGCTCCCACGGGGGCATGACCATTCCAGGTACCACTGATTCGTGTACCCGTTTCCCTGTGGCAGCGGGCCGGTCCGCGAACGGGAGGCACCCACTGCGACTCATTCGATGCCATTGCTGGTACGCGGCACGGGTCGGCTGGCATTGATCATCAGCACCAGGGAGCGCCCCTGCAGCGGGTAGACCTCGTGGCTGTGGAACTTGCGATGGTCCGGACGGGGCCCGCGGGGGTAGACCGTATCCAGGAGCACATCCCAACGGGTACGCTCCGGTTGGGCGGGCAGCCGAAAGGAGATGGCCTCGTGATTCGAATTCATCAACAGCAGCATGTCGGTGTCCCGCACCCGGCGGCCGCGCTCGTCATACTCCTCGAACAGGTCACCAGCGATGAACATGCCCAGGCTGCGGGCGAAGCCCTGCTGCCAGTCCTCGTCGTCCATTTCCTCGCCATCGGGTCGGATCCAGGCCAGATCCTTCACGCCAGCCCCCATGATGGGGCGCCCCTGAAAGAAATGCCGCCGCTTCAGCGCGGGGTGCTCGCGTCGCAGGGTGATCAGGTATTGCACGAAGGGCAACAGGTCACGGCCATATTCGTCCAGGGCCCAGTCCATCCAGGAAATCTCGTTGTCCTGGCAATAGGCGTTGTTGTTGCCTTGCTGACTGCGACCGCGCTCATCCCCGGCCAACAGCATGGGGATGCCCTGGGAGAGGAACAGGGTGGACAGGAAATTGCGCTTCTGCCGCGCCCGAAGGTCCATGATGTGCTTGTTGCGGGTGGCCCCTTCCTCGCCACAGTTCCAGGAAAGGTTGTGGCTCTCGCCGTCCCTGCTTTCCTCACCATTGGCCTCGTTGTGCTTTTCGTTGAAGCTCACCAGGTCATCCAGGGTGAAGCCATCGTGACAGGTCACGAAGTTGATGCTGGCATAGGGCCTGCGACCGCTGGATTCGTACAGATCCGATGAACCGGTGAGACGATAGGCCATATCGCCGATCAGCCCGTCCTCGCCTTTCCAATAGGCCCGCACCGTATCCCGGTACCGTCCGTTCCATTCGGTCCAGCCCACCGGGAAGTTGCCCACCTGATAGCCCCCCTCGCCCAGATCCCAGGGTTCGGCGATCAGTTTCACCTGGGACAACACCGGATCCTGATGGATGATGTCGAAGAAGGCCCCCAGGCGATCCACTTCGTGCAGCTCACGCGCCAGCGCCGAGGCCAGGTCGAAACGGAAGCCGTCCACGTGCATCTCCTGCACCCAATAGCGCAGAGAGTCCATGATCAACTGCAGCACCCGGGGGTGCTGCATGTTCAGGGTGTTGCCGCAGCCGGTGTAATCCATGTAATAACGCTGATCATCGTGCACCAGCCGGTAATAGGCCCGATTATCGATACCGCGAAACGACAGGGTGGGCCCCAGGTGACTGCCCTCGGCGGTGTGGTTGTACACCACGTCCAGGATGACCTCGATCCCCGCCGAATGCAGCGTCTTCACCATGGTCTTGAACTCGTTCACATGCCCCGAGGCGCTGTAACGCATGTCCGGCGCGAAGAAGGACATGGAATTGTAGCCCCAGTAATTGCGCAGCCCCTTCTCAACCAGGTGCCTGTCATCCAGAAAGGCATGCACCGGCATCAACTCCACCGCCGTCACGCCCAGGCGCTGCAGATAGGAGACCACCGGCGCCGTGGCCAACCCGGCGTAGGTACCGCGCAGCTCCGGGTGCACCCTGGGATGCTGGGCGGTGAATCCCTTCACATGCAGCTCGTAGATGACCGTCTCGTGCCAGGGGGTCTTCGGCGGCTTGTCATCCCCCCAGGTGAAGGCCGTGTCAATCACCTGCCCCTTGGGCATGCCGGGGGCTGAATCCCGCTTGTCCATGACCAGATCCGCCTCTTCGGCGCCGATGTGGTAACCAAACAGCGCATCGTTCCATTTCACCTGCCCATGCAGGGCCTTGGCGTAGGGGTCGATGAGCAGCTTGTTGGGATTGAACCGATGCCCGGCGGCCGGATCGTGAGGCCCATGCACCCGGTAGCCATAGAGCAGCCCCGGGCGCGCCTCCGGCAGGTAACAATGAAAGACCTGATCGGTCTGCCAGCGCATCTCGATGCGCTCCAGTTCCCGCCGGCCACTTTCGCTGAACAGGCACAGCTCCACCCGCTCGGCGTGCTCGGAAAACAGCGCGAAATTCACCCCTTCACCGTCCCAGGTGGAACCCAGGGGATAGGGACTGCCGGGCCAGATGGCCCAGTTCGGTTGGCTCATGCGGATAACCTTCTGCGCCTGTGGGCGCCCATGGAAAACACGCGGCCGCTACGACCACTTGTACTATGATCACCCGACCATCACCCTGTCGGTCAATGGCCACCGGGGCATTGGCTGAGGCTGCGGGCGTGTAATAATGACACGGCGCAAGAAACACCGCTCTGGAGAGCCTCGCCCCCCATGACAGCCCTCATCAGTGAACCGGACCAGCGACTTGAGGCCATGCAGGAATGGCTGCGGGAAACCCTGGGGCCCGAGACGCCCGAACCCACCCTCCTGTCGGCCGATGCCAGCTTTCGCCGTTATTTCCGGCTACGGGATCACAACACCTCCCGGGTGATCATGGACGCCCCGCCCGACAAGGAGTCCGCGGAAGACTTCGTCCATATAGCCGACATCCTGCGGGAACTGGGCCTGAGCGCGCCCCGCATCCATGCCTTTGACCAGACCCAGGGGTTTCTTTTGCTTGAAGACCTGGGTGATCACACCTTCAGTCGTGCCCTGGGCGAGGGGGCCGACGAGGCGGGCCTTTACCGCCTGGCCACCGACACCCTCGTTGAACTGCATCGCAACTGGTCACGCCATCATACCCGCCGCGTCCCCCCTTACGACGAGGCCGCGCTGCTGCGCGAGGCCGATCTGTTCACTCAATGGTACTGGCCCGAGGCCTTTGACACCCCGTGCGAAGCCCACGTGCAGCAAAGATTCCAGCAGGCCTGGCAACAGGCCCTGGAGCCGGTGTACCGGCTGCCCCCCACCCTGGTACTGCGAGACTACCACGTGGACAACCTGATGGTGCTGGCGGGCCGCCAGGGTGTGGCTGCCTGCGGACTGCTGGACTTCCAGGATGCCCTGATCGGCTCGCCCGCCTACGACCTGGTCTCCCTGCTGCGGGATGCCCGCCGGGACGTGGACCCCGTCGTGGCCGAGACCATGGTGGCCCGCTACCGGGATGCCTTCCAGGGCCTGGACGCCAACACCCTGGACGACAGTTTCTGGATACTCGGGGCGCAGCGCACCACCAAGATCATCGGCATCTTCACCCGCCTGTGGCGACGCGACGGCAAACCCTCGTATCTGCGTCACCTGCCCAGGCTGTGGCGCCTGCTGGAACAGGAACTGGCCCATCCGGCCCTCACCCCGGTACGCCAGTGGTTCGACGCCCACCTGCCGCCCGAACGACGCCTGGCCTTGCAGGCCGGCGTGCTGGCGTGCTCCGACAACGCCCTTTCCCGAATCGGCATCCGGCCGGGGGCCTGAACATGCATGTCATGATCCTGGCCGCCGGTCGCGGCGAGCGCATGCGCCCGCTCACCGATCACACGCCCAAGCCCCTGCTGTGCGCCGGAGGCCGCCCGCTCATCGTGCATCATCTGGAGCGCCTGGCAACCGCCGGCTATCGACAGGTGGTCATCAACCTGGCCTGGCGGGGCGAACAGATCCGCGATCACCTGGGTGAGGGTCGCCCGTGGGGCCTGAACATCCGGTACTCCCCAGAGCCCGAGGCACTGGAGACCGGTGGCGGCATCCGTCAGGCCTTGCCGCTGCTGGAATCCGATCCCTTCCTGGTGATCAATGGGGATGTCTGGTGCGACCACCCGCTCGCCCCGCCCACGCTGGCCCACGACACCCTGGCCCACCTGGTCCTGGTGGACAATCCGCCGCATCATCCCGGGGGGGACTTCCGGCTTCGTGAAGGACGGGTGCATCACGGCGTGGCAGACGCAGCCCCTTGCCTGACCTTCTCCGGCATCGGCTGGTACCGTCCGGCCCTGTTCGCGGATGCCCCCCTCGGCGCCTTCCCCCTGGCCCCGCTGCTACGCCAGGCCATGGATCGCGGCCAGGTGAGCGGCGAATATCACCCCGGACAATGGCTGGACATCGGCACCCCCGAACGACTGGCGGCGCTGGACCGACAATTGACCTGATCCCACCGCCCGGCTTGGGACAAAACCCAATCCCCGCTAGACTTACCCCAAGGATTCAAGGCCAAACCGACCTTCTCGACAGGTACCCAACACCATGCAACTGCCCAAACCACCCGTCCTGCTCCCCCTCGGCGTCGCCCTGCGACTGCTGCCCGACGCCGTTCATACACGCCTCTTCTCGGCCCTGGTCAATCACCTGCTCAAGGGACAACCGGCCGCCGAAGAGCTGGGCCCACTGGAAGGCAAGCGCATCTGCCTATCGGTCACGGATCACCATGGGGGCGTCTGCTTTCTGGTGAAGGAAGGCGGCGTCACCCCCTGGGACTGCAAGGCCGACGACGACTGGGACGTGCGCATCCGCGGCCGCCTCGAAGACTTCTGGCGCCTGGCTGCCCGCGCCGAGGACCCGGACACCCTGTTCTTCAGCCGCCGCCTGGACCTGGAAGGCGAGACCGAGGCCGGCCTGTACCTGAAAAACCTTCTGGACACCGCCGAGCCCGACTGGGAAAGCCACATCCACGCGGTGCTGGGAGAACGCGCCGGGTCCAAGGCCGTCAGCATGCTCAATCAGCTGGGCCTGGGCAAGCTGCTGCCGGGGGGGCTGCACCCTACCCAGTAGACATACTCCCCGCATCAGAGGCCCCTCTCCCGCCTGCGGGTGAGGGGTTGCGGTGAGGGCCGTCGTCCGCACCATACCCACCGCCCCCTCTTCCCCAGTTCTTCACCCCCAAGGGGAGAAGAGAGATTCAGGTGCGCCTGCCAAACAAGTCGTGCTCGGAGGCCGCTTCCACCTCCACCTCCGCAAACTCACCCACAGCCAGCCCCGCACCGTCCTCCACGAACACCAGACCATCCACCTCCGGCGCGTCTGCCGCCGAACGCGCAATCGCCGTCCCCTCGGCATCGATCTCATCCACCAGCACAGTCAACGTCTGCCCCACGCGACGGCCCAGGCGGGCCTGACTGATCTCCGCCTGCACTTCCATGAAACGCGCCAGACGCTCCTCCTTCACCGCTTCGGGCACCGCGTCGGGCAAGGCATTGGCCGGCGCGCCCTCCACTGCCGAATAGGTAAAGCAACCCACCCGATCCAGCTGCGCTTCCTGAATGAAATCCAGCAACTGCTGAAAATCCGACTCCGTCTCCCCGGGGAAGCCGACGATGAAGGTGCTGCGCAGGGTCAGATCCGGACAGATATCGCGCCAGCGATGAATCCGCTCCAGCACCCGCTCCGTGGCCGCTGGCCGGCGCATGGCCTTGAGCACCCGTGTGCTGCCATGCTGCAGGGGCACATCCAGATAGGGCAGGACGCGACCCTCGGCCATCAGCGGGATCAGATCATCCACGTGGGGATAGGGATACACATAGTGCAGGCGTACCCACACGCCCAGGCTGCCCAGGGCCTCGGCCAGGTTCTGCACATGGGTACGCAGCGGCTTGCCACCCCAGAAACCCGTGCGGTATTTCACATCCACCCCGTAAGCACTGGTGTCCTGGGAGATGACCAACAACTCGCGCACCCCGGCCTCCACCAAGCGCTCTGCCTCGGCCATCACCTCGCCCACCGGGCGACTCACCAGATCGCCCCGAAAATGCGGGATCACACAGAAACTGCAGCGATGGTTGCAGCCTTCGGAGATCTTCAGGTAGGCGTAGTGGCGCGGGGTCAGACGCACGCCCTGCGGCGGCACCAGGCTCTGATAGGGGTCGTGCGGGGCTGGCAGATGCGCGTGCACCGCGCCCATCACCGCCTCGAAGGCATGGGGACCGGAGACCGCCAGCACCCCCGGGTGCGCAGCCCGCACCTTATCCGCATCCGCACCCAGACACCCGGTGACGATCACCCGCCCGTTCTCCGCCATGGCCTCGCCAATGGCCTCCAGAGACTCGGTGACCGCCGCATCGATGAATCCGCAGGTGTTCACCACCACCAGGTCGGCGTCCTGATAAGTGCCGGTGATGCCATAGCCCTCCGCCCGCAATCGGGTGAGGATATGCTCGGAGTCCGACAAGGCCTTGGGGCAGCCCAGGCTGACGAAGCCCACCTGGGGCATCACCTCCTGCGGGCCGCTCACGATGCCCGCCCGGTACGGATGTCCGCCAGAAGGGGCGGGCATTTATGCACACCGGGGATCAAGGGCGTCGCAGTGCATACACGCTTATCTCCCAGACCGCAACAGGTCGTGTTGAACAAATTTAACTCCAATAAAAACAGACGGTTGAAAACATGTACAAAAAATGACCGATTTGACTCGAGCCGTGTCGGCACGCGCCCTGGAGGCACTTTACCCCAATTCATCCACATAGTTATCCACAGGTTTTGTGGAAAACAGGAGAAAATGAAGTGCCGGGGAGGATTTAGCTGCAAAGACTCAAGTCACGTTTGGAAAAAAGCGGGTAAACCGAGCGACCGATCTTCCGGGCTCATCGCCTGGCCCGGGCCGGGCCTTGCCACCCGAAGCGGGGTCCAGTATATTACTCGTCTTTTTTCAGCGCTACAGGCTTTCGAGGGTGCTTGCATGAAGCCGGAAATCCATCCTGATTACCATGAAGTGAACGTGACCTGCAGTTGCGGGAATGCGTTCCAGACCCGCTCGACTCACAAAGGCGACGCCCTGAACGTGGAAGTCTGCTCTGCATGCCATCCGTTCTACACCGGCAAGCAGAAGATTCTCGACACGGCCGGGCAGGTGGACAAGTTCCGTCGCCGCTACGGTATGTAATGCCGGGGGCACGCCCCATGGCAAGAAGGTTCGAATGGGGCACAAGGGCGCCGTGGATCGGCGCCCTTGTTGCGTTATGCCTGGGCACTGTCCAGGCGGCCGACCTGCCCGACAGTTGTGGCGGACCGCAGGGTCGCACCAGCCAGGGTCAGGTGGACCACGTCTATGACGGCGACACCGTACGCCTGACCAATGGCACCCGGGTGCGCCTCATCGGCCTGGACACGCCCGAGATCTTCTGGCGTGAACAGACCGCCGAGCCTTACGGCCACGAGGCCCGGGATGCTCTCGTGGAGTTACTGAGGGAGCACGACAACCAGGTGCTCCTGGTGCACGATGCGGAACGCAAGGACCGTTATCAACGCACCCTGGCCCACCTGTTCACACCTGACGGCCAGCCCATCACCGCCCTGATGCTGCGCCAGGGCCTGGCCACGGCCCTGACCATCCCCCCCAACGACTGGCATGTGGAGTGCTACCGGGACACCGAGGCACTCGCCCGTGGCGAGGCCCTGAGGATCTGGTCGCTGGAGCACCTGGAAGCCTTCGAGGCAGAGGAACTGCCCCGTGATGCCGAGGGCTTCCGGATCGTCACAGGGGAAGTGGTGCGCATAGGGCTGAGCCAGCGCGCCCACTGGATCAATCTTGAGGGCAATGTCGCCTTTCGCATCGACCGGGAAGACATGCACTACTTCCCCGACCTGGATATCGACGCCCTGCGTGGCGAACAGGTGGAGGGTCGCGGCTTCGTCTACACCCACCGAGGCCAACCCCGAATCCGCATCCGGCACCCGGCGGATCTGCGCATCCTGGACTGAACCTTAACGTGAAAGCACCCAGGTTCAGCTACTGAAGCTCCCTATCCCCCATGGGGGAGAAGGGCTGGGGATGAGGGGGTGGGGGAGGCACTGCGCCGGCCCTCCCCCCTCACCCCAACCCCTCTCCCCTCAGGGGAGAGGGGCTCAATATGGGGGAAAGAGGGGCGGGTCTGCCCCCCGTTTCTGATCAGGGCAGCAGGTGTGCCACCCCGTCACGCTCCTCGCGCAGTTCCTGCTCCGTGACCTGCATGCGCTCACGACTGAAATCATCGACCTCCAGCCCCTGCACGATGCTGTAGTCACCGCCCTTGCAGGTGACCGGGAAGGAATAGATCAGACCCTTCTCGATGCCATAGCTGCCATCGGAGGGCACAGCCATGCTCACCCAGTCACCGTCCGGCGTGCCCATCACCCAGTCGCGGATGTGATCCACAGCGGAACTGCCGGCGGAAGCGGCGCTGGAGGCACCACGGGCCTTGATGATGGCGGCGCCACGCTGCTGCACGGTGGGAATGAAGTCAGACTCGTACCAGTCCCGCGGCACCAGACCGGACGCGGCATCGCCCTTCACCATGGCCTGACTGATATCCGGGTACTGGGTGGCAGAATGGTTGCCCCAGATGATCATCTTCTTGATGTCCGTCGTGGAAGCGCCGGTCTTGCCCGCCAACTGCGCCAGGGCACGGTTGTGGTCCAGACGGGTCATGGCAGTGAAATTGCGCGGGTTCAGGTCCGGGGCATTGCGCTGGGCGATCAGGGAATTGGTATTGGCAGGGTTACCCACCACCAGCACCTTCACGTCACGACTGGCCACAGCATTCAGCGCCTTGCCCTGCTCGGAAAAGATGGCCGCATTGGCCTCCAGCAGATCCTTGCGCTCCATCCCCGGGCCACGTGGGCGAGCACCCACCAGCAGGGCCACGTCTGCCTTGTCGAAGGCCACTTCCGGCTTGTCGGAGGTGGTGATCCCCGCCACCAGCGGGAACGCGCAGTCTTCCAGTTCCATGACCACACCGCGCAGCGCGTCCATGGCCGGAGTGATTTCCAGCAACTGCAGGATCACCGGTTGGTCCTTGCCCAGCATGTCGCCCGAGGCGATGCGGAACAGCAGGCTGTAGGAGATCTGGCCAGCAGCGCCGGTAACGGCGACGCGCATGGGGTTCTTCATGAAGCTACCTCCAGTAAAGTCTTTAATAGGGTGTAAATGCTCGATTCCGGGCGCCGCACCCTGGGGCCAGCGGCTCGGAAACGGACAAAGGATACACCTCCACCCCTTGGTTTTCCGCATGGCCTCCGATCGTGAGCCGATGCCCGGCCCATCGTGGGGGCCTATTTTTTGTTGTCGTCCTTGCTGCCACTCTGGGTAAAGGCCTGCCAGAACAGCTTCTGCATGGCATCCATGTTGGCCACGCCGCTCTGCATCAGCGGCTGCATCATGGCCAGGGATTCGTAACCCTGCTGCCCCTCGCGCATGCGCTTGGCGACATCCTCCATCATTTCCTTCTGAAGAGGAGCCACATCGGGCAGGCCCAGAAAGGCGCGGATTTCTTCGGGGGTGGCATCCACCTCCACATTGATCTTCATGGAAACTCCTTCGCCTGTCAGTTGTTGCAATGCTGTGACCGGGGAGGACAAAAGTAAAGTCGCACGGCGTGTTGCCCCACCCCATGCGCACACGTTACCAAAACCTGCCCAACCGCGCAGGGGTGCCTTCAGGATGGCCCTGCTGCATCGCGGCAGGTAAACTGCGACCGGTGAACACACCCACCTACCTGATCGACTCCAGCATCTTCGTCTTTCGCGCCTGGTTCGCCCTGCCCGAGACCATCACCTGCCGCGACGGCCACCCGGCCAATGCAGCCCATGGCTTCGTGCGCTTCGTGCACACCCTGCTGCAAAGCGAACGACCGGCCCGTATCGCCTTTGCATTCGATGAAAGCCGGGGCACCTCCTATCGCCATGCCCTCTACCCCGCCTACAAGGCCAACCGCCCACCGGCCCCCGAAGAACTCAAGCGCCAGTTCGGCTGGTGCCGGGAATTCGTGAATGCCCTGGGTCTGGCCCACGTATCCAGCCCCACCTTCGAAGCCGATGACCTCATTGGCACACTCGCCGCCAGGGAACGCCAGGAAGGTCGCGCGGTCGTATTGGTCACCGGCGACAAGGACCTCTCCCAGCTCGTCCATGAGGATGACCTGTGGTGGGACCCGCACCGCAGTCAGCGGCTCAACCCCCAGGGTATTGAAAAGCGCCTGGGGGTGCGCCCCGACCAGGTGGCGGACCAGTTGGCCCTGGCCGGAGACAAGGTGGACAACATCCCGGGCATCCCCGGTGTGGGCATGGCCACCGCGGCCCGCCTGCTGCGCCGTACCGACACCCTGGAGGCCCTGCTGGAGGACATCCCTGCCATTGCCCACATGCCCATCCGCGGTGCCAAACGCCTCATGGGCCTGGTGGACACCCACCGCGACACGGTCCGACTGGCTCGTCAGCTCACCGGCATCCACTGTGAGGCCGGTCTGCCGGCAGGGTTGAACCTGGAGCGCAGGCGTCCGGATGGGGCTCGACTGGGAGACCTGATGGACCAACTGGCCCTGCCCCCGTCCCGGCGATTTGACTGGGACAGGATCTAGACAGGCGCCCCACCCGGAGCGGGAGCCCGTCCCTTCGGCACCCAAGGGCACGGCCCGGCAGGGGAGCCGTTAAAGGCGCCCCTTGGGTTTTGGCACAATACAGCCCCTCGTCATCACGCATGGAGACCATGGACCTACACACCCATACCGCCAGCACCGGACAATGCACACGCCCCCTTCGCCGGGCAGTGGCGCTCGCCCTGCTGCTCACCCTGCTCTGGGCAGCCCCAACCCACAGCCACCCCCATGCCTGGATCGACCTGCAGGTCAGCGCCGTCTTCAATGACGAGGGCCACATCACCCAACTGCGCCAGGCCTGGCTCATGGACCCCTTCTACAGCACCTTCCTGCTGGACGACATGGCCCAGGACGCCAGCGGCGACACCCAGGAAGAACAACTGGACAGTATCGCCCGGCAGATCATCAAGAACCTGAGGGATTACCACTACTTCACCGAGATTCATCATGGCGACACCGCCATCCAGGACGCCAGGGCGGAAAACCCCCGACTGGTTCAGAAACAGCGGCGCCTGGAACTGAGCTTCACGCTCAGCTTCGAGCAACCGCTGGACCCCGCCGATGCCCCCCTGAAGTACGCGGTGTTTGATCCCACCTACTTCATCGAGATCCTGCATGCCGAGAGCGGCGGCATCCACCTGGAGGGCGGCTCCGAGCGCTGTGACATGGACCTGCGCATCCCCCGCCCCGACCCTGCCATGGTGGCCCGGGCCGCCATGCTGGACTTCGACCAGCAGGGCGACCCCAACATGGGTAAACACTTCGCCGAACGGGTGACCATCGAATGTTCCCGCTGATCATCCTCCTCATCGCCGCCCTGCTCATCCCCGGGCCTGCCTCAGCCTCCCCACTGACCGGCGGCGACCCGGCCCAGGAAAGCACAGAGCAGCAGGAAGCCCCGGCAGAGGCCACGGGAACCGACAGTCTCCTGGACCGCTTCGTCGCCTGGACCATCACCCAGCAACGGGCCCTGCATCGCCAGCTGGCCGACGGCATGGAGGCCCTGCAGGATGCCCCCACGGCGGCCAATGCCGGCGCCTTGATCCTCATCAGCTTTCTCTACGGCATCTTTCACGCCGCCGGACCCGGCCATGGCAAGGCGGTGATCACCACCTACCTGCTCACCCATCGGCAGCACATGCGCAGAGCGCTGACCCTGTCCTTCGCCGCCGCCCTGATGCAGGGGCTTACCGCCATCATCGCCGTGGCCACCGTGCTGTTCGTCATCGGCCGCACGGCCCGGGATGCCATGGGGCAGGCACCGGCGCTGGAACAGGCCAGTTTTGCCCTGGTGGCCCTGCTGGGGGCCTGGCTCATGCTGCGGGCACTCCGACAGTTGATCCGCATCGCCCGGGAGCGACGCCGTCGCCGTGCGCCCACGCTTTCCCCCGCGGCGGGCGCCGCGCCGGTGTTCATGGCGGGGCCGTCACAGTCAGGGACGCCCGCCCCCCTCGCTCCGTCCATGAACGGCCCGTCCATGAACGGCCATGCAGCCCATCATGAACACGGCCCCCATTGCGGCTGCGCCCATCACGTGGACCCGAGCCAGGCTGCCCGTGCCGACAGCGTCTGGGCCATGCTGGCCACGGTGACAGCCGTGGGCATCCGTCCCTGTACCGGGGCCATCCTGGTCCTGGTCGTGGCCCATATCATGGGCCTGTGGACTGCCGGGATCGCTGCGGTGATGGCCATGTCCATCGGCACGGCCATCACCGTATCCATCCTGGCCATCATGGCCGTGCAGGCCCGCGCCCTGGCCACGCGACTCTCCGGCGGGCTGGGCGTCAAGACGCAGGTCGCCGCCCACGGCGTGGGCCTGCTGGGCGGGATGCTCATCCTGGGCATGGGACTGATCCTGCTCCTGGGCAGCTTCACCACCCGCGTGCCCCACCCCATGGGACTCTAACCATGACCCGCTCCCGACATAAACCTCAGGACCCAAGCAAGGAGCCGACCCGCGTCATCCTGTTCAACAAGCCCTTTGACGTACTCACCCAGTTCACTGACAAGGAGGGTCGCAAAACCCTGGCCGACTTCATCCCGGTGCCCGGCGTGTATGCCGCCGGTCGCCTGGACCGGGACAGTGAGGGCCTGTTGGTGCTTACCGACAACGGTCAGCTTCAGGCGCGCATCAGCCACCCGGATCACGCCATGAGCAAGACCTACTGGGCCCAGGTGGAGGGCATCCCGGACGATGCGGCCCTCAAGGCCCTGTGCGACGGCGTGGAATTGCGTGACGGCCTGACCCAGCCCGCCCGCGCGCGACTGATGGAAGAACCCGCCAGCCTCTGGCCCCGTGACCCACCGATCCGCGAGCGTCGTCAAATCCCCACCGCCTGGGTGGAACTCACCCTGTCGGAGGGCCGCAACCGTCAGGTCCGGCGCATGACCGCCGCCGTGGGCCATCCGACCCTGAGACTGATCCGTTACCGTGTGGGCTCATGGACGCTCGACGGCCTGGTGCCGGGGGCATGGTATGCCCTGCACCCTTGATCCGGCATCAACCGTGGTATCGCAGCCTCCCCCCTGTGGGACCGGGCCTGCCCACGCATGCGAAGGCATCCCAAGACACCGGCATTCGCGGCCAAGGGCCGCTCCCACGGGGCCTCGTCATTCCAGAGGCCGCTTCCACAGTGATGTCCCTTGCAGGAACTTGCACCACGGCCTTAGAGTCGGTGGTTGAAGTGAACCGGGCACCTACCCGGAAGGGGTTTATTGATGTCATCGATCCGACTGGCCGGCCTGCTCATTCCGGTCCTGCTCTTGCTGCCGGGAATGGCAGCGGCCCTCATCTCCGAGACCACCGCCGAGCGCGCCGCCTTCGAGCGCGCCGAATCGGCCCTGAACCGCGGCGATCGCCAGGCCTTCCAGAGTGGCGTCAAGGCCCTCCAGGATTACCCCCTGCTGCCCTACCTGCTGCATGCCGATCTGAACAAACGCTTCTCGCAGCTTCGCCCCAGCGAGGTGGAGCAGTTCCTGGAGCGCTGGGGCGATACGCCCCCGGGGCGCCGCCTGCAGATCCGCTGGCTCACCCAACTGGCCCGGGATGAAGACTGGACGACCTATCGGGAACACTACCGTGAGGGGCTGGGCACCACCCTCACCTGCCACCATCACACGGCCCTGCTCAGGACAGGGCAGCGCCAGCGCGCCCTGGAGGGCGTGGAGGAACTCTGGCTGGTGGGCCGTTCCCAGCCCGATGCCTGCGACCCCATCTTCAATGCCTGGCGCGACGCCGGCCGCCTCACCCCTGAACTGGCCTGGGGCCGCTTCAGCCTGGCCATGGAGGCCGGTCAACCGGGCCTGGCCCGGTACCTGCGCCGCTACATGCCCGAAGAGGACCGGACCTGGGCCAACCGCTGGGTCTCCCTCCACGAAAACCCGAAACGCATCAGTGACATCAACTGGCGGGCCGATACCCATCCCCGCGCCAGCGAAATCATCACCCATGCCTTCAATCGCCTCACCCGCCGGGATCCGCGCGAGGCCCTGGAGATCTGGGAAAGCTCGGATTCCGACTGGGGCCTGAGCCGCCAGGACGCCCTGGACACCCAGCGCTTCATCGCCCTGCGTCTGGCCGTGCGGGAACGCCAGGATGCCCTGCCCCACCTGGCATCCCTTTCCCATGCGGTTTTTGACGACACACTCCGGCAATGGCAGGCCCGCGCCGCCCTGGCGGGTCAGGACTGGGAGACCGTGGCCCGGACCATCACCCACATGTCGGCCGACAGCCGCGAAGAGGATGTCTGGCGCTACTGGCATGCCCGTGCGCTGGAACAGATGGGCGACGACAGGAGTGCCCGTGCCCTGTACGCGCAGGTGGCCGAGAGCCGCAACTTCTATGGCTTTCTTGCCGCCGACCGCATCAATGCCCCGTATCGCATCGGCCACCGCCCGCTGGACGTGGAATCCGGTCGTCTGCAGGACATCGCCCGGAACGACACCCTGCGTCGCGCCATGGAACTGCGCGCCCTGGGGCGCCATATCGACGCTCGTCGGGAGTGGTTCCACCTGCAGAACCAACTGGAAGGCGACGACCTGGCCGCCGCTGCCATCCTGGCGCGCAGCGTGGGCTGGCACGACCGGGCCATCTTTGCCGCGGCCCGGGCCCAGCGGTTCGACGACATCGACCTGCGCTTCCCTCTCGCGCACGCCCGACTGATCACCGAAAAGGCCTCCGCACAGGGCATCAACCCCGCCTGGGCCATGGCCGTGGCCCGTCAGGAAAGTGCCTTCATGGAAGACGCCCGCTCCCACGCCGGCGCCCTGGGACTGATGCAGATCATGCCCGCCACCGGTCGTTCCATGGCCCCCAACGTGGGCCTGAGCATCAATCACAACCTGCAGTTGCTGGATCCCGAGGTGAACGTGAGCATCGGAACCTATTACCTCAAGCGCAATCTGGAGGGTTTTGGCGGCCATCCCATGTTGTCCACCGCCGCCTACAACGCGGGGGCGGGCCGGGTGCGCAGCTGGCTGCCCGAGGATGCCGTGCCCGCGGATGTGTGGGCCGAGTTGATTCCCTTCCGCGAGACCCGCGACTATGTGCGCCGGGTGCTGGCCTACCAGGTGATCTACGAGGTGCGCATGGGCCTGACCCCCACCACCCTGAGCAGCCTGCTGCCCCCGGTGACGCCCCGCTCCCGCCTGAGCCAGTCGCAGATCCTGCATCAGACCCGCTGGTCCGGCGACGACAACCTGAGCCAGCCGCTGACGCGGATCTGTGATGCGCCGGGGTATACCGAGAACCCCTGTCTGTAAGCAAGGTAGACCATGACCCTCTGGCAAAACCTCTCCAACCAGATCACTCAAGCCAGCGGCGAGTGCTTCACCCTCAAGAACTACCGGGGGGCCGGCGGCGGCTGCATCAACGAGGCGGCCGTGCTGGAAGGCAAGGACGGGCGCAGCTTCTTCGTCAAGCTCAACCGCCCGGACCTGGAGGACATGTTCGCCGCCGAGGCCGAAGGCCTGCAGGCCCTGGGAGAACCAGGAGAGATCCGCGTTCCCACGCCCCTGTGTCATGGCATCACCGATGGACGCAGCTATCTCATCATGGAGCACATCCCCCTGGGTGGGCCGCGCAACTCACGAGCCTTCGGCGAGCAACTGGCCCGGTTGCACCAGCACACCCAGCCCCGCCATGGCTGGCACCGGGACAACACCATCGGCAGCACGCCGCAGATCAACACCTGGAGCGACGATTGGGTGCATTTCTGGCGTGAGCACCGCCTGGGCTATCAGTTGGGCCGTGCGCGCGACCAGGGCGCCGGTCGGACCCTGGTGGAAGCCGTGGAACAATTGATGGCATCCCTGCCGGCCTTCTTCACGAACTATCGGCCACAAGCCTCGGTGCTGCACGGTGACCTGTGGGGCGGGAATCACGACTCGGACGCCCAGGGGAACCCGGTGATCTTCGATCCGGCGGTGTACTACGGGGACCGGGAGACGGACGTGGCCATGACGGAACTGTTTGGTGGCTGTGACCGGGATTTCTACGCCGCCTATGACGCCACGTGGCCGCGCGATCCGGGGTATCGGATCCGCAAGGACCTGTACAACCTGTACCACCTGCTGAACCACTTCAACCTGTTTGGCGGTGGCTATGCGGGTCAATCGGAGCGGCTGGCGCGGCGGTTGCTGGCGGAGGTCAAGGGATAAGAACCAACACCCCCATGACATCCCCCGCCCGGGTCTCCCGCAGCACCTCCCAGCCCTCGGGCAATTTTGGTGCGGACGCATCCGACTCGTGCTCCAGATACACCCGCGCCCCCGGGCGCAACAGCCCGGGGCGCTCCAGGCATTCGATGGCGTCCACGAGCAGGCCCTGCCGGTAGGGCGGATCCAGAAACACCAGATCAAACCCCTCCTCGCACTGCCGCAGATACCCCAGTCCATCCCGCGCCTGAACCTCCATCTGTTCAGCGCCCAGGGCTGCCACCTGCTCCCGCAGGTGGGCCGCCAGCCGGGGATCGCGTTCCACCACCACCACCCTGGCAGCCCCCCGGGACGCCGCCTCAAACCCCAGCGCCCCGGATCCGGCGAACAGATCCAGGCATCGGGCCCCGGGCAGCACCGGCTGCAGCCAGTTGAACAGGGTCTCCCGCACCCGATCCGGAGTGGGCCTCAGGCCCGGCGCATGGGGCACCGGCAGGCGACGGCTGCGCCACTGTCCGCCGATGATCCGCAGCCGCCCGGGGGCGCCCCGGCGCGGCGCGCCCCTCAACCCTCGCCTCCGACGATCACCGTGACCAGGCGCTCCGGATCCACCCGGCGGGCAAAGGCCTCGTTCACCTGTTCCGGCGTGAGGGCCTCCACCTCATCGGTAAAGGTGTCCAGGAAATCCAGGGGCAGGCCATAAAAGCCCATCATGGCCACATGATCCAGGATCCCGGAATTGCTGGCCGTGCGCAGCGGGAATCCACCCACGATATTGCGCACGCTGGCGTTGAGCTCATCCCCGTCCAGGCCCTGGGCCACGAAGTTTTCCAGGGTGTCGCGCATCACGCCGATGGCCTCGTCCGCCTGATCCACCTGGGTCTGCACCCCCATGAGGAAGGGCCCGCTCCGGGACATGGGTGAGAAATAACTGAACACGCTGTAGGCCAGCCCCCGCTGGGTGCGCACCTCATCCATCAACCGGGAGGTGAACCCGCTGCCCCCCAGGCGGTGATTGCCCACATAAAGGGGAAAGTAGTCCGCATCCCCACGGGCCATGCCGGGCTGCCCCATGAACACATGCACCTGCTCGGACGGGAAGGACACCCGCACCGTCTCGGCGGATTCCAGGGGTTCCACCTCCGGCAGGGCCGGTGCCGGCTCCCCCTCGGGCAGGGCCTCGGACACCCGCTGAGCCAGGGCCTCGGCCTGCTCGCGATCCAGACCGCCCACCAGGGCCAGCACGCCGTTACGGGCCACGTAGTAGCGCTCGTGGAAGGCCTTCAGGTCATCCGTGGTCACGGATTCAAGCCCCTCCTGGGTGCCGATGGGCATGCGCGCATAGGGATGATCGCCGTATACCGTCTCGAAGAAGGTGCGCCTGGCAATGGCACCCGGGTTCTGCTCCTGGGCCTGCAGGGCCACCAGGGCCTGACGTCGGGCCCGGTCCAGCCCGCGCTGCTCGAAACGGGGCTGACTCACGGTGGTCACGAAGGTCTCGACCGCCGTCTCCATCCAGTCTGCCTCGGTCAGGGTCCGCAGCGAGGCCATGGCCATGTCCCGTTGCGAATTGCTGCTGAACTGGGCACCCACGCCCTCGAATCGCTCGGCGATGGTATCCGCATCCCAGTCCGCGGCCCCATCGGAGAGCAGGCTGTTGGTGAGTCGCGCCAGGCCGGGCTGATCTCCATCCCGGGCACTGCCGCCATGGAAGACCAGTCGCATATCCACCATGGGGAGGGCCGGCGCGGGCACGAAATACACCTTCAGCCCGTTGTCGGTCTCCCAGTGCTGGATATCACCCTCACCGGCTGTGGCACCCATTGGGACCCCAAGCGCCAGGGCCAGCGCCACAACCAAGCCTTTCCACCCGTGGGAGCGGCCCTCGGCCGCGAATATCGAAGTCACCGTACGATCCTCCTCAGCAATCCGGATTCCAGTCATGATCCACCTCCTCACCGCAGATGGCCTTCGAAGTAGGTCGGCGGATCATCCGGATCGATGGGCTGGGGATCCAGCCAGGCCACGGTACGCTGATCCGGGTCGAAATAACGCCGCGCCACTTCCTGTACCTGCTCCGCCGTGACCGCACGCACTCGCTCGGCAAAGCGTTCGCCCTCCTCCCATGACAACCCCACGCTCTCCAGCATCCCCAGTTGCATGGCCTGCCCCTGGATGGAGTCCCGCCGGTACACGTCCCGGGCCACCACCTGCGCCTTCACCCGCTCCAGTTCCGACTCTCTGATGGGTTCATCCTTGAGCCGCTCCAGTGCCTCGATCAAGGCCTGCTCCACCTGGTCACGATCCGCGTCGGCAGAGGGCGTGGCACGCACCATTAACAGGTTGTCCAGACGCGAGAATGGTGTGTAGCTCACCCCTGCCGAGGCCACCAGTTCCCGCTCCCGCTCCAGTTCCCGGGGGATGCGGGCGCTCTCGCCGCCATCCAGCACTCCGGCGGCCACCAGCAGGGCATAGGGCTCCCAGGACTCCTCAGCCGTGAGCAGTACCGGCACCTTGTAGCCCATGAGCAACTGCGGCACCCGGGCCGGGGCCTTCACGGTGATGCGCCGCTCACCCAGCTGACGGGTCTCGGTGCGGGACTTCACCTGGGGCAGATCCCGGGCCGGGATGTCGCCGAAACGGGTCCTGGCCATCTCATGCACCTCATCGGGGTCGACATCCCCCACCACCACCAGAATGGCGTTATTGGGGGCATACCAGCGGTCATACCAGTCGCGCAGGTCGGCCACGGTGTATTCGTCGATATCCACCATCCAGCCGATCACCGGAATGCCATAGGGGCTGTTGAGCCAGGCCGTGGCATTGAAGTGTTCCCGGGTCAGGGCATTGGGGTTGTCCTCGGTGCGCAGCCGGCGCTCCTCGCGCACCACCCGCATCTCCTGGATGAATTCATCCTCGGGGAGTGCCAGGTTCTGCATCCGGTCGGCTTCCAGTTCCAGCGCCCGGTCCAGATGCCTGGCGGCCAGTTGCTGGAAGTAGGCCGTGTAATCGCGGCTGGTAAAGGCATTCTCGCGCCCGCCCAGTTCGGCGATGATCCGCGAGAACTCCCCGGCAGGATATTCCTCGGTACCCTTGAACATCATGTGCTCCAGGGCATGGGAGATCCCGGTGATGCCCCCATGTTCATGACTGGAACCCACCCGGTACCAGACCATGGACGAGACCACCGGCGCCCGGGTGTCGGGTCGCACCAGCACCTTCATGCCGTTGTCGAGTTCGAATTCGTGGACCTCACTCCCTGACCCGGCCAGCGCGGGGCCATTGCCGAACAGGAGCAGTGCAAAGCAAAGCAGCAGGGCCTTCTGTTTCATTTCGGCAGACGTTCCTCAGTGGTAGGATGTGGCAACTCGATCACCGTAGACCTTCTCAACCCATGTTCGGTTTCCGAAAAAAGAAAAAGCCCGCAGAGCCCACCCAGGCTCCGAAACCTTCCGAGGCCCCCAAGTCCTCCGAGGGAGGCGAGAGCTTCGAGGCCCTGGAGATCATCGAGGCCCCCGAGAGTATCAGGTCTCCCCGAAGGGACAAGGCCGGCTCCGCCCCGAAGGAGGCCCCCGCACCCCAGGCCCGCACCGAGGCACCCGGGCCCGCAGAAAAACCGTGGGAGCGGCCCCCGGCCGCGAAGCCGGAGCCCGAGAAGGCCCCTGCACCCACGGCTCAGCCCCCTCGGCCCGCAGCGCCCCCGAAGACGCCGACGGAGCCCTCCCCGGTGGCGAAAGCGCCCCCTGCCCGGCATCCCGAGCCCGGCAAGGCCCCGGCGAGCGCCCCCCCTGCCGCCGAGCCCGCAAGGCAGACGCCCCCAAAGACCCCGACACCCGAAGCCCGGGCCACCCAGCCGCCCCCGGCACCGGCACCGTCCCCCGATCAGGCCCGCAAACCCGAGCCCTCCCGGACTCAGCCCCCCCAGGCCCGCACCGAGGCCCCCAAGCCCCCGGAAAAACCGTGGGAGCGGCCCCCGGCCGCGAAGCCGGAGCCCAGCAAGGCCACCACAGCCGAAGCCCCGTCGCCCCAGCCCACCAAGGCCCCCGAACCCAAGTCCGCGGAGCCCAAGCCTGCAGAGCCCAAGGCCGAGGCACTCAAGCCCTCCGCCCCCACGCAAGAAGCCCCCACCAGCAAGTCCGGCCTCTTCTCCCGGCTGCGCAAGGGCCTGTCCAAGACCTCCTCCACCCTCACCGAGGGCATGGCCGGTCTGGTCATGGGCAAGAAAGCCATCGACGATGAGCTTCTGGAGGAACTGGAAACCCGTCTGCTGATGGCCGATGTGGGCATCGAGGCCACCGAGGAGATCCTCGATAACCTCACCACCCGCGTCGCACGCAAGGAACTGAAGGACGCCGAAGCCCTGGTCAAGGCCCTGGAAGCGGCCATGGTGGATGTGCTCGAGCCGGTACAGGCGCCCCTGAAGATCGACCGTGACCACAAGCCCTACGTCATCCTGGTGCTGGGCATCAACGGCTCGGGCAAGACCACCACTATCGGCAAGCTCACCCACCGCCTGCGGTCCCAGGGCTTGTCGGTGATGCTGGCCGCCGGCGACACCTTCCGTGCCGCCGCCGTG
Source organism: Ectothiorhodospira variabilis (assembly GCF_022227625.1). Lineage (NCBI taxonomy): Bacteria > Pseudomonadati > Pseudomonadota > Gammaproteobacteria > Chromatiales > Ectothiorhodospiraceae > Ectothiorhodospira > Ectothiorhodospira variabilis. The sequence continues at coordinate 275,000 of NZ_JAJNAO010000002.1, forward strand.
GAACAGCTGCAGACCTGGGGCGAGCGCAACCAGGCCCCGGTGATCTCCCAGGGCAAGGGGGCCGACTCCGCCTCGGTGATCTACGATGGCCTGCAGGCCGCCAAATCCCGCGGCATGGACGTGCTCATCGCCGACACCGCCGGCCGTCTGCACACCCAGACCAATCTCATGGACGAACTCAAGAAGGTCAAACGGGTGATACAGCGCCTGGAACCGGACGCCCCCCATGAAATCCTCCTGGTGGTGGACGGCGGCACCGGCCAGAACGCCCTCAACCAGGCCCAGGACTTCGACCTGGCCATGGGCGTCACTGGCATCGCCGTCACCAAGCTGGACGGCACCGCCAAGGGCGGCATCCTGTTTGCCATGGCCCAGAAGGTGGGCATCCCGGTGCGTTTCATCGGCGTGGGGGAAAGCATCGAGGATCTGCGCGAGTTCGACGCCAAGGACTTTGCCCGGGCATTGCTGTCGGATGGCGCTCAAAAGGAGTGACGGCGCCCCTGGCGCCATCCCCAATCCATGATCCACCTGAAGAACGTCACCAAGCGCTACCCCACCGGCCATGAGGCCCTGTCCCGCATCAATCTCAAGCTGGACAAGGGCGCCATGGCCTTTCTCACCGGCCATTCCGGGGCCGGCAAGAGCACCCTGCTCAAGCTGATCGCCCTGATCGAGCGGCCCACCCGTGGGCGTCTCATCGTCAATGATCAGGACCTGGCCGGGCTCGCCCCCCGGCAGGTCCCCTACTTTCGTCGGCAAATCGGCATCATATTCCAGGATCACCACCTGCTGCATGACCGCAGCGTCTTCGACAACGTGGCCCTGCCCCTGGTGATCCAGGGCTATCGGCAGCACGAGATCGCCCGCCGGGCCCGCGCCGCCCTGGACCGGGTAGGGCTGCTGCACAAGGAGGGGGCTGCCCCCATCACCCTATCCAGCGGCGAACAACAGCGGGTGGGCATCGCCCGGGCGGTGGTGCACAAGCCGGCCATCCTGCTGGCCGACGAACCCACCGGCAATCTGGACCCGGATCTGTCCCGGGAGATCATGGAACTGTTCATCCGCTTCAACCAGGTGGGCACCACGGTAATGATCGCCAGCCACGACCTGGAACTCATCTCCAGCCTGGGCAAGCCCATGGTGCGCCTGCACGAGGGCCGCCTGCAGCGCGAAGCCCAGCCGGAGCCCGCATGAGTTCCAGGTCACGCCGGCGGCTCAACCGTCCCACCACCCATGCCCGCTTCCAGGCCTACGGGATCAATCATCTGCGGGCCCTGGTGTTCAGCCTGGGCAAGCTCTATCGGGCCCCCTTCTCCAGCCTGCTCACCCTGCTGGTGATCGCCATCGCGCTCACCCTGCCCAGCATCCTGTACCTCATCCTGGTCAATCTGCAGCAGGTCACGCCCCAGTGGGACCGCACCGCGCAGATCTCCGTCTTCCTGGCGTCTTCCGTGGCGGATGACGATGTCCCGGCCCTGGCCACCCGCCTGGCCCAGCGCGCCGACGTGGCCACCACCGAAGGGATCACCCGGGATCAGGCCCTGGAGGAGTTTCGCACCCATTCCGGGTTCGGTGACGCCGTGGATGCCCTGGGGGAGAATCCGTTACCGGCCGTCATCCTGGTCACTCCGGCCCTGGACACCCAGACCCCGGCCAACCTGGAGGCCCTGGTGGCGTCCCTGAACGAACTTTCCGAGGTGGAAAACGCCAGCCTGGACATGCAATGGGTGCAGCGCCTCTACGCCATCATGGACACCCTGGAGCGCACCACCCTCATCCTGGCGCTGCTGCTGGGGCTGGGGGTGATCCTGGTGGTGGGCAACACCATCCGCCTGGACGTCCAGAACCGGCGCGAGGAGATCGAGGTGGCCAAGCTGGTGGGCGCCACCGACGCCTTCATCCGCCGCCCCTTCCTCTACGGCGGCCTCTGGCTGGGCCTGGGCGGCGCCCTCATCGCCCTGCTCATCGTCGCCACCACCCGCATCCTGCTGACCTACCCGGTACAGGATCTGGCCGCCCTCTACGGCGGCCAGTACGGCATCCGCGGCCTCACGCCCACCGACAGCCTCACCCTCCTGGCCACCGGCGCCCTCCTCGGCCTCGCCGGCTCCTGGATCACCGTAGGCCGCCACCTCAAGCACATCGAACCCTCCTGACCCCATCAGAGGATAGACCCCTTTTCCGAATGGGACGCTGAATGGGGACAGGCACCTTGTCTACCTTTTTTGGACCCTACAATTTGCAGGAACTCCCCCACCGGTTAGCACTCCAACGAGCAGACTGCTAAAATCACGGCATTCCGGCAGGAATGGGGAGGACGCCAACGATGAACACCGCGCTAGTCGCCACGAAAGACAATCTGGCCGTACCGGTCGGCAACCTGGAGAGCTACATCCAGGCGGTCAATCAGCTGCCCGTGCTGGAGGCCGACGATGAAAAGTCGCTGGCCCGTCGCCTGCGCGACCACCAGGATCTGGAGGCGGCGCGCACGCTGGTCATGCACAACCTGCGGTTCGTGGTGCACATCGCGCGGGGCTACTCCGGCTACGGTCTGGGCCTGGGGGATCTCATCCAGGAGGGCAACATCGGCCTGATGAAGGCGGTGAAGCGGTTTGATCCGGAAATGAACGTGCGCCTGATCTCGTTCGCCGTGCACTGGATCCGCGCCGAGATCCACGAATTCGTGCTGCGCAACTGGCGCATTGTCAAGGTGGCCACCACCAAGGCCCAGCGCAAGCTGTTCTTCAACCTGCGCAGCGCCAAGCAGCGTCTGGGCTGGTTCAGCCAGGAAGAAGTGGACACCGTGGCCCGGGATCTGGGCGTCACCCCCCGCGAGGTCATGGAGATGGAGTCGCGCATGGCCGGACAGGACATGAGCTTCGACCCGGAACCCCAGGACGACGACACCCCCTACCTGCCCCCGTCCGAGTCCCTGACCGACCACACTGACGACCCGGCCCAGGCCCTGGAGCGCAGCGACTGGGACAGCTACCACCACACCCGCTTGCAGCAAGCCATGGAGGCCCTGGACGACCGCAGCCGCCAGATCCTGGCCCGGCGCTGGCTGGCCGAAGACAAAGCCACCCTGCACGAACTGGCCGCCGAATACAGCGTATCCGCCGAACGCATCCGGCAACTGGAAAACAACGCCATCGGCAAGTTACGCAAGGCCATGGCGGCCTGATCAGCGCTCCTCCACCCTCACCCCAACCCCTCTCCCGCCAGCGGGAGAGGGGCTTGCAAAGCAAAATGTATGGGGTTCGCCCCTTGTCTCCTGCCCCCCCTGTGGGAGCCGGCCGGCCGGCGATGCGCTGCGACAGCAGCGCCCGAACCAAACCATGTGCCCACCGCTTTCGCGGGCGAGGCCCGCTTCCACACGGTTGCGCCTTGGGAATGGAGGCACCCCTTTTGGGGGGCTATCCCAGCAGGATCACCGAGAAAAAGCTCACCCAGCCCAGGATGATCAGGAACACGATGAAGGTCATCGCCCCGTTCTCGAAACTGAACATGGGGTGTCTGAGCACCGGTAGGCGGCGGGCCGCCGCGACCCATTCGTTCAACCTGTCGAGCATCACCTGTCCTCCTCCCGGGTTTCCCGGGATGCCGGATCCCGACGCGGGATCCTCGGGTCATCGTCATCCATGAGGATCCGGTGGGCCGGACCCTCCATGTCATCATACTGCCCGGCGCGCACCGTCCACAGGAACGCCGCCAGGATCACTGCCATGAAGATGATCCCCAGGGGGATCAGCAAGTAAAGAATGTTCATGCGCCCTCACTCCCGCCCGTCAGACCCTGATCGCGCAGCCTCAGGGCATTCACCACCACCAGCAGCGAGCTCAGGGACATCCCCAGCGCCGCGATCCAGGGGGTGATGAGCCCCACAGCCGCCACGGGCAATGCAATGGAATTGTAGCCAATGGCCCAGCCGATGTTCTGGCGGATCACCCGCGCCGTCTCCCGGGCCTTGTCCAGCCCTGCCGGCAGCACCGAAAGCTGATCCCGGTAGAGGATCATGTCGGCGCTGGCCTGCGCCAGCTGAGTGCCCCCGGCCATGGCCACCGATACCGTGGCCCGGGAGAGCACCGGCGCGTCATTGACCCCATCCCCCACCATGGCCACCCGGGCCCCCTGCGTCTCCAGGGCCTCCAGGGCGGCCAGCTTGTCGGCGGGGGTGAGGCCGCCCCGGGCATCCTCGATGCCCAGTCCCACGGCCAGGCGCTTCACCGTGGCCGGATCATCACCCGAGAAGACATGCAGGTTCAGGCCGCGTTCCCTGAGGGCCTCCACGGTGGGCAGGGCATCGGGCCGCAGCCGGTCCTCCAGGGTGAAAAGGGCCAGCGGGCCGGCCTCGTCACCCAGGGCGATGACAGTACCGTGTTGAGCATGTTGCCGGGCCACTTCGAGAAGGTGGCCGCCTGCCTCGCCGCCGATGAGTTCGGCCACAAACCGGGGACTGCCGAGGCGCACCCGCCTACCATGAACCCAGCCCTCGACACCCAGGCCCGGGAAGGTCCGGGGCCCGTCATCGTCCGGTGCCTCCCCTTTCGCGGCCGAGGGCCGCTCCCACATGCCATCCCCATCAGCACCGGCCTCCGGGGCCAGAACTCCGCCCCCGTGGGAGCGGCCCTCGGCCGCGAATGTCGAAGCCTCACAAGCCCCGGCAGTCGCCTCATCCTCCGCCGCCTGCAGCAACGCCCTCGCCACCGGATGCCCCGACCCCACCTCCAGCGCCGCAGCCATCTGCAGACAGGCACCACGATCCAGGGCCCCCAGCACCTCCACCCCGCGCAGACTCAACCGCCCCTCGGTCAGCGTCCCCGTCTTGTCGAACACCACATCGGTCACACCGGCCAGCCCCTCCAGGGCCTCTCCCCGGGCGGTGAGCAGGCCCCGGCCGGTCAACGCCCCCGTGGCCGCCGTGATCGCCGCCGGCGTGGCCAGGGCCAGGGCGCAGGGGCAGCTCACCACCAGCATGGCCACCATCACCCAGAAAGCCCGGGCCGGATCAATCCACAACCACCACACCAACCCCACCAGGACCGTGAGCACCAGCACCGCCCCCACGAACCAGCCGGTGCCGCGCTCCGCCATCACCGCCAGGCGCGGCTTCTGGGTCTGGGCGCGGTCCAGCAGGCGCTGGATGGCCGAGAGCACCGTATCGGCGCCCACCTGCTCCACCCGCATCACCAGCGGGCTCTCCACGTTCACCGTGCCCCCTGTCAACCCATCGCCCCGTCCCCGCGCCCTGGGCAGGCTCTCCCCCGTCAGCAGGGACTCATCCACGCTGGAGCGCCCGGATTCCACCACGCCGTCGGCAGGCACCGGCTCCCCCGGGCGAATGCGCACCCGATCCCCCGGTGAAAGCTCCGTCACAGACACCTGCTCCTCCCCCGTGTCGATCAGACGCGTGGCCACCGCCGGCAACAGCCGACCCAGTGCCTCCGTCGCCTGGCCGGCCCGCTGACGCGCTTCCATCTCCAGGTAACGACCGGTGAGCAGGAAGAAGACGAACATGGTCACCGACTCGAAATACACATGCTCATGGCTGCCGGTGACCGTGGCCCACACGCTGGCCAGATAAGTGGAACCAATGGCCAGGGCCACCGGCACATCCATCCCCAAGCGACGCTGGCGCACATCCCGCCAGGCCGAGGTGAAGAAGCTGGCACCCGCATACACCACCACTGGCGTGGCAATGAACAGGGCCACCCAGCGCAGGAAGTGCATCATGTCCTCCTGCCCGGCCACGCCGTGCCCCAGCCACAGGGCCACGGCAATCATCATCACCTGCATCATGCCCAGCCCGGCCACCGCCAGGCGCCTCAGGGCACGGTCCCTCTCACGCTTGAACGAGGCCTCCTGGCGCCCCGGATCAAACGGATGGGCCCGGTAACCGATCTCATGGACGGCCTGAAGAATCCGGCTGAGTTGAACCCGACTGGCGTCCCAACGAGCCCGCGCCCGATGGGTGGAATAGTTCACCGAAAAATCCAGCACCCCGGGCAGGGCCTTCACATGGCGCTCGCTCAACCACACGCAGGCGGCACAGGTGATGCCCTCCAGCATCAGCGAGGCTTCGCGCACATCCCCTTCGGCCACATGCACAAAGCTGCGCTGTACCTGTTCGGTATCGTAAAGATCCAGGCCTGCCAGAGGCGCCAACGGGTCCGGTGGGCCGTCGGGGGTCTCGGTGCGATGCCGGTAATAGTCCTCCAGACCGGCGTCGACAATGGCACCCGCCACCGCCAGGCAACCCGGACAACAAAAGACCCGCTCTTCCCCCAGCACTACCCGGCCGAGTTTGCTGCCCTCGGGGCTGCCCTCGGGGACAGGCAAGCCGCAGTGGTAACAAGGCTCCCGGGTCACCCTTCCCTCACGGAAGTGACGCCCCGCTGCTCATGGAGATCCTCACCACGGTACACCTGCAGCAGCAGATCCCAGCGCCCCGGAGCCGGGAAGCGCAATTGCGTCTGATACAGTCCCGGCCCCACCTCACGCATCTCGAACACCTGATCCATTCGCTCATCGGATGGCCGCATGAACTCCCCCACGATCTGCGCCCGGCGCACCGGCTCACCCTCCCGATCGGTCACCTTCACCTGGAAGGTGCTGGGCTCATCCAGCCGGGGCGCCTCCAGCCACCCCTGGCGCACCTGCCAACCCCGCTCGGCCTGCACCTTGGCCTGTTGCATATATTCCTGGGCCAGGGCCTGATTCTTGTGAGAGATGTGGGCGGCAGTGCCCGGGAAGAAGGAAGTCACCTGTTCAGCGCCGCTGCGCGGCTCCGGCAGGATGCGTCCCACCAGATTACTGGGCATACCCTGGTGGGCCACAGTCACCAGGATGCCGTTGACCGTGGCGATGACCAGGAAAAAACCGATGATCGTGGCCGGCGCCCAGTGCACCTGCAGTCGCCCCACCTTCTCACCCCGGCCTTTCTGGCTCTCGATCTGGTTCATGATGATGCCCAGGCCGTAGGGGGTGATCACATAAAAGGCCAGATGGATGGCAAACACATCCGCCCCGGGCCAGAAAACCACCGAGATGGGGATGAACACCAGCATGGTGAACACCAGCACCGTCAGGGAGGTCTGGTAGGCCCGCAGCCGGGTGAAGCGGTAGAGCACGAAGAACAGGACGATGCCGGCAACGACGCCCAGGCTCAGGGTGAGGACTAATGGATCCATGATGTTGTCAACCTGCTGAAAGTAGGTATCAATTCAGGCACAGCGCCCGCCTTCCGCTCATCTCAAGATAAACTGCGACTCCACCCGCACCACATCCATCCCCTCCGGCTCCACCGGCACCACCTCGAACACCACCCCCTGCTGCCGCGGCGCCCCCGCCGGCACGTCGTAACGCACCCTTGCCAGCAACGTGGTGCGCTGCTCCGGCATCAGGCTCACCCGCTCGATACGCCCCGTGTCCAGCGCCGCACCGTCCAGCCCGGTGAGCCTCAACTCCAGCACCACCGGGTGCTGCGCCTTGTTGTGCAGGCGGATTTCATAACTGTTCTGGATGGAGCCATCCGATAGCTGCACGAACAGGGGCTGACGCACCTGGCTCACCGAGGCATCCAGGGGCGTCTGATGAGCGATGCCCCAGCCCAGCAGCACCGCAATCAACACCAGGGGCACTGCATAGCCAATGGTCTTGGGCTTGAAGTACCGGGTGCGCCGCCCCTCCAGGGCATTCTCCGAGGTATAGCGCACCAGCCCCCGGGGCCATTTCAGACCATCCATCACCGTGTCGCAGGCATCCACGCACAGGGCACAGTGGATGCACTGGTACTGCAGCCCGTCACGGATATCGATGCCCACCGGGCACACCTGCACGCAATAGCCACAATCAATGCAGTCACCCACGCCCCTGGCCTGACGCTCCTCGCGACTGCGCAAGCCCCGCACGGGCTTCGAGCGGCCTTCAGAGCCCTCCCCCCGCGCGGCATCGTAGGACACGATCAGGGTGTCCTTGTCGAACATCACACTCTGAAAGCGGGCATACGGGCACATATAGGTGCACACCTGCTCGCGCAGCAGGCCCGCCAGCAGGTAAGTGGTGATGGTGAGAAACCCGGCGGTGGCATAGGCCGCAAACGCCGCCTGACCGGTGAAGAAGGCCACCACCAGATCCGGCGCATTGGCCCAGTACAGGGTGAAAGTCAGCCCGGTGGCAAAAGCCACCAGCAGCCACAGCCCATGGGTGGCCCCCTTGAGCGCCGTCGCCCGGGGGCCGCCCCGTTCGGCCAGTCGCATGCGCGCCGCCCGATCCCCCTGCACCCAGCGCTCGATCAGCATGAACACATCGGTCCACAGGGTCTGAAAACAGAAATACCCGCAGAACACCCGCCCGGCAATGCCCGTCACCATGAACAGCAGCAGCGCCAGGATGATCAGCAACGCCGCCAGCCAGAAGATGTCCTGCGGGTGCACCAGCAGGTCAAAGAGATAGAAACGGCGCCCGGGGATATCGAACAGCACCGCCTGATTGGCTGCGTGCTCACGTTCCCAGCGCAGCCAGGGGAGCAGGAAGTACACCCCGTAGGCCAGGGCGAGCACACTCCACTTCAGGTTGCGAAAACGCCCCTTGACGGCCCGGGGGTAGATGGGAATACGGGCCTGGTACTGAGTGTCGGGCATGCGCGCTACTGACCACCCCCGAACTGGTGCACATAGGTGGCCAGCACCTTGATCTCGGCATCGGAGAGGCGATCACCAAAGGCCGGCATCTCCTGGCGCACCCCGTCGTGAACCAGCTGACTGATCAGGGCGCGGCGGGCCGCATCGTCCTCGGCGCCGGCCACATCAATGTTCTGCCAGATATCGTTGGTCAGGTCCGGGGCCCCCTGGGAGCGCAGGCCGGTGCCATCGTGCCGATGGCAGGCATGGCAGCCACCCTCACGCCCCTGAAAGATCTCCCCGCCCCGGGCGATCTTCTCTGCATCCCCCTCATATCCCGCCAGACTCAGCACATAGGCCGCCACATGGTCCCGCTGCTGCTCGTCCAGCACCTCACGGTAATCAGGCATGAACCCCAGTCGCCCGTGGGTAATGGTCTGGGCAATGGTCTCCACATCCCCGCCCCAGTGCCAGTTATCGTCGGCCAGGTTGGGATACACACCCATGAGCCCCGCCCCGCCGGTCTGATGGCAGGCGGCGCAGAAGTCACCGAACATCCCCCGGCCATAGGAGTTCACGAAGGCCAGCTTGTTGGTATCGCCGAGCACCTCGTCCAGGGTGCTATCGTCAATCACCTGCAAGAACTCACGCTGGCGCAGCGCGGAATCACCGGTCTGCATGTCCCGCACCAGCAGCGCGCGACTGTTCCAGTGAGTTGTCCGCTCTTCGCCATCCACCTCGAAGGTGACCGTGCTCAGCCCCTTGGTGAAGGTGTCGGCCACCGGCCAGGCCGGATACAGCAGCCAGTAAATCAGGGAGAAGATCACCGTGGCATAAAAGCCCCAGAGCCACCAGCGGGGCAAGGGATTATCCAGTTCACGCAGGTTGTCGTCCCAGGTGTGACCCGTGGTCGGCACGCCCTTGCCGGCGGGAGCTTCAGGTGATTGTCCGGATTCGCTCATGGCCGGTCCTTCCTGTCCTGGTCGCGTTGTTCAGGCGTGTCTTCATCGTCGAAGGGAATATAACGATAGGATTCAAGACGATCCGAACGACTGCGACTGGAAAACAGATAGATGAGAATACCCACGAAGGTGCTGAAGAACAGCAATAGCGCCACGATCTTGCTGTTGCCCAGGTCCGTGATCCAAAGCCAGAGGTCTGCCACGTCAACACCCCATCATCGAAATTCGACGAAGTAACCCTCGTCGTACTGACTGAAATCCACCAACGTGCCCAGCATCTGCAGATAGGCCACCATGGCATCCATCTCGGTGATGCGCGATGGATCGCCGTCATAGTTGCCCCGACGCGCCTGGGCCTCCAGGTTCTCCCGGGCATCATCGATATGCAGCATGCGCGCGGTCTGTTCACCGAAACGCTCCACGTTGGCCTGGTACTCCTCCTCGTTGATGGAGTAAGGCACGCCCACACGCCGCAGGGCCCGCATGCGCCGCTCGATGTCGTCGTAGGCCAGATCACGCCGGGCCAGCCAGGGATAGCCCGGCATGATGGACTCGGGCACCACTGATTTCGGGTCGATCAGGTGGCGCACATGCCATTCGTTGGAGTACTTGCCGCCCACCCGGGCCAGGTCCGGCCCCGTGCGCTTGGAGCCCCACTGAAAGGGATGGTCATACATGGACTCCGCCGCCAGGGAATAGTGCCCATAACGCAGCATCTCGTCCCGGAAGGGCCGCACCATCTGGGAATGGCAGTTGTAGCACCCCTCGCGCACATAGATATCCCGCCCCCGCTGCTCCAGCGGCGTGTAGGGGCGCACCCCGTCCACCTCCTCCACCGTGTCGTCGATGTAGAACAGGGGGACGATCTCCACCAGGCCGCCGATACTGATCACGATCAGGGTGAGAATGACCAGCAGGCCTGCATTGGTCTCGATGGTTTCGTGCTTCATCTTCATGGCTGCTTATGGCTCCCTGATCAGGCCCGGGCAGTGGCCGTGGCGCCACCCGCGGTCCGCGACTCCGCCGCCTTCAACGCGCGATGCACGGGCATGACGGTCTTGTAGATATTGAAGGCCATCAGCAACATCCCGGCCAGGAACAACCCACCGCCGAGCGCACGCACCACATAGGGCTGATGCAGGAACACCACCGTCTCGATAAAGGTGTAGGACAGATTGCCGAACTCATCGAAGGCCCTGAGCATCAGGCCCTGGCCGATGCCGGCCACCCACATGGCAACGATGTAGAGCACGATGCCGATGGTGGCCAGGAAGAAGTGCACATACACCAGGCGGATGCTGTAGAGCTTGGTGTCCCACAGCCGCGGGATCAGGTGATACAGGGAGCCGAAGGTGATCATGGCCACCCAGCCCAGGGCCCCGGAGTGCACATGCCCCACCGTCCAGTCGGTGTAATGGGACAGGGCATTCACGCTCTTGAGGGACATCATCGGCCCCTCGAAGGTGGCCATGCCATAGAAGGACAGGGAGGTGATCATGAACAGCATGATCGGATCGGTACGCAGTTTGTCCCACGCCCCGGAGAGGGTCATCACCCCGTTGATCATGCCCCCCCAGGAGGGCAGGAGCAGCAGGATGGAGAAGGTGGCCGAGAGGGTGGTCACCCAGTCCGGCAGGGCCGTCCAGTGCAGGTGGTGCGCCCCCACCCACATGTACAGGAACACCAGCGCCCAGAAGTGCACGATGGACAACCTGTAGGAATAGATGGGCCTTCCCGCCTGCTTGGGCACGAAGTAATACATCATCCCCAGGAAGGCCGCGGTGAGGAAGAAGCCCACGGCATTATGGCCGTACCACCACTGGGTCATGGCGTCCTGCACCCCCGAGAACAGGGAGTACGACTCCAGGCTGAACAGGCTCACCGGCACCGCCAGGTTATTGAAGATATGCAGGATGGCCGTGGCCAGGATGAAGGCCATGAAAAACCAGTTGGCCACGTAGATATGCGGCTGCGTGCGGCGCAGCAGGGTCATCAGGTAAACCAGGAAATAGGCCACCCAGACCACGGTGATGAGGATGTCGATCTGCCAGGTGAACTCGGCGTATTCCCTTCCCTGGGTGAAGCCCGCCATGTAGGTGATCGCCCCCAGGAACACCGCCGCGTTCCATCCCCAGAAGGTGAACTCCGCCAATCGGGTGCCGAACAGTCGCGTCTGACAGGTGCGCTGCACCACGTAATACGAGGTGGCAAACAGGGCGTTACCGCCAAAACCGAAGATCACCAGGGTGGTATGCACCGGGCGGAATCGCCCGAAACTGATCTGGGCGATATCGAAGTTGAGGAACGGGAACGCCAGCTGCGCGGCGATATACACCCCCACGCCCATCCCCAGCACGCCCCAGACGAGGGACATGATGGCAAACTTCTTGACGATGGCGTAGTTGTACTGCTCGGAGGGGGCAACCGGCGCGCTTGGCCGTGCTGCATCTGCGGTGCTCGACTGGGCCATGATCTGGTCTCTTATGAATTCCCTTGGAAAAGGTATAGACCTTTCCGTGGAAAATTGCGACCGCTCAAGGCCGCCGGCAAAACCTGACCCTAATCCAAGGAATTAATTTCCGCGACCAAAGGGAATTGATGGGGGTATAAAGACGGAGTGATCAGGGTAGCCGCCCCACCCTCACCCCGCCCGAATCGGAATCGCCCCCTTGGGCAACCCGCTCGGCGCTGGCGCATCCGGCACCCATGCATGCCCGTATACCACCTCATAACTGGCCGGCAACAGCCCCTCCTGCCGATATTCCTCATAAGCCGCCTCCAGTGCCCGCAACCGCCCAGGCCCGGTCAGCCCCCGACCCCGCCCCGACAACGCGTTGGTCGCCCCGATCGCCTTCAGATCCCGCATCAACCCCCGCACATCCGGATACGTCACCGTCATCCGCTCCACATCCATCACCGGGTCGGCAAACCCCGCCCGCACCAGGGCATCACCGATATCATGCATGTCCATGAAGGCATTCACATGGGCGCGACCATCCACCACCTCCCAGGCCCGACGCAGCTCCACCAGCGTGTCCGGCCCCAAAGTGGTGAACATCAACAGTCCCTGGGGCGAAAGCACCCGCCGAAACTCCGCCAGGGCCCGGTCCAGATCATTGCACCACTGCACCGTCAGGCTGGAGAAAATCAGGTCAAAGCTGGCATCCGCAAAGGGCAGGGATTCCACGTCGGCGCATACCAGCCCCGGCTTGCGCCACCAGCCGGCCCCCTTGGCCGTGAGCCGCAACATCGCGGGCGACAGATCCAGGGCCACCACCCGACTGCCCTTGTACAGCCGCTTGAGCCCATGGGCCCCCTGCCCCGTGCCCGCCCCGGCATCCAGTACCCGGGCCGGGTCCAGCTTCACCCACTGCAAGCGCTCCAGCAGCCGCGAACACGCCTCCCGCTGCAACACCGCCGCCTCATCATACGAGGACGCCGCCTGGTCGAAGGTGGCACGCACCCGCCGTTTGTCCAGGCGATAGGGAGAGGCATCAGTCATGCAAAAGGCTCCGCAGGGTCTTTTCAAAGGCTTGGGGCCGGGACAGGAACGGCGCGTGTCCGGCCCGCTCGATCACGGGGGTCTTCATGTCGGGTCGCAGGGCCCTGAGCTGTTCACCCACGCCCGCCGGCACCAGAGTGTCGTATTCCCCCAGGATGGCATGCACCGGGCACTCCAGAGCCGCCAGCTCATCGCGCAGATCCAGATGACGCAGCCAGTCCAGCCCCTCGTGGAGCGCCTGCTCCGCCGGCGGATCGCTCAGCAACCGGGCCCGCAATCCACGCAGGGCGTCCTGGGCATTATCCAGCCCATGGAACTGCAGGGCCAGAAAGCGGTTCAGCGTGGTGCGATAATTGGCCGCCAGCCCCTGGGCAAAGGCGTCCAGCACCGGACCACGCATGGCGTGGGGCCAGCCCTCTCCCTGCACGAACCGCGGCGTACCGGCCACCAGGATGACCCTGCCCACCCGCTCAGGATGCCGCGTCGCCGCGCGGATGGCCACCAGGGCACCCAGGGACCAGCCGATCAGCGCCAGGGCATCGGACTCGGAGGAATCCACGTCAGGGGCCTGCGCGGCAGCTACCACCCGATCGGCCACCTCATCCAGCTCACCCAGCCCCCCCTCCCCGGCCAGTCGCCCATGACCGGGCAGATCCACCGCCCGCACCGGGCCCTCGTCCCGCAGTGGCGGGATCAGATCGTCCCACACCCCGGCGTTGAGCCCCCAGCCGTGGATAAGCGTGAGCTTGTGTTTCACATTCGAACCCCGTGCATGCGATTCAATCAACACCATTCTCCCTATCAAGCCCCTCTCCCGCTAGCGGGAGAGGGGTTGGGGTGAGGGTGGTCATCGGCACCCGTGCCCACCGACCCCTCATCCCCGCTCCGTCTCCCCCGGGGGGAGACGGAGTTGGCAATCATGGGGCATTGGGTACTTGAGCCCCTCTCCCGCTGGCGGGAGAGGGGTTGGGGTGAGGGTGGAACTCCCGCCTGCATCGGTTATGATCCCCTCACATCCAGATCACCCACCGGATCCCGGTCGCAAGGATACCGTTTCATCATGATCCTCCAGATTATCCTGATCATCGCCGCCTACCTGATCGGCTCATTATCCACCGCCATCATCACCTGCAAGCTCCTGGGCCTTCCCGACCCGCGCACCCAGGGCTCGGGCAACCCCGGTGCCACCAACGTGCTGCGCTCCGGCGGCAAAAAGGCCGCCATCATCACCCTGACGGGCGATCTGCTCAAGGGCTTGATACCGGTACTGATCGCCCAGGCCTTCGGCCTCTCCGGCCTGGCCCTGGCACTGGTGGCCCTCGCCGCCTTCCTGGGGCATCTGTTCCCCGCCTACCACGGTTTCAAGGGTGGCAAGGGCGTGGCCACCGGCCTGGGCGTGCTGCTGGGTCTGCATTGGGCCGTGGGCGTCGCGGCCTTGGTCACCTGGCTGCTCGCCGCCGGCATCAGCCGCATCTCATCCATGGGCGCCCTGGTGGCCGCCACCCTCACCCCCATCTGGATCGCCCTCATCCTGGGTGACTTCTGGCTCACCATGACCGGCTGCATCATGATGATCCTGCTGTACTGGCGTCACTGGAGCAACATCCAGCGCATCCTGGCGGGGACAGAGCCCAAAATCGGCCGCAAGAGCTGAGAGAGGTGACTGACACCTTTTTTGAAGTCCACCTGCCCTCACCCCAACCCCTCTCCCGCCAGCGGGAGAGGGGCTCATGCCCCCTTCAACTCAACTCCTCGATCGACCACCTTGCCCGGGCCTCGATCTCCGGTCCGGCCGAAGCCCCCGCCGCCAGTCGCAAAGCGCCCGCCAGGGCGATCATCGCCCCATTGTCGGTGCAAAACTCGATGCGCGGGTAAAACACCGCCCCACCTTCGGCCTCGGCCATCTGCGCCAGCGCCGCGCGCAACCTCCGGTTGGCGCCCACGCCGCCGGCCACCACCAGACGACCCGCCCCCGTCTCCCGCAACGCTCGACGACACTTGATCATCAGCGTATCCACCACCGCATCCTCGAAGGCCCGTGCCACATCCGCTGCCAGGGTGTCATCCACCGGGGTATCCCGAAGCGTGGTCAAGGCATGAGTCTTCAACCCGGAGAAACTGAAATCCAGCCCCGGCCGATCCGTCATGGGGCGCGGGAACCGGAACCGCCCCGGATCACCCTGCTGCGCCAGCCGCGCCAACGCCGGGCCGCCGGGATAGCCCAGGCCCAGCAGCTTGGCCGTCTTGTCGAAGGCCTCGCCAGCGGCATCGTCCAGGCTCTCCCCCAGGATGCGATACCGCCCCACCCCCTGCACATCCACCAGCAGGGTATGCCCGCCAGACACCAGCAGCGCCACGAACGGAAACTCGGGCGCCGGCTCCTCCAGCAGCGGCGCCAGCAGATGCCCCTCCATATGGTGCACCCCCACAGCCGGCACGCCCCAGGCCCAGGCCAGACTGCGACCCACCGAGGCCCCCACCAGCAGCGCCCCCAGCAACCCCGGCCCGGCGGTATAGGCCACACCGTCCACCTGGGAAGCACTCACCCCCGCCTGGTCCATCACCTGCCGCAATAGCGGCAACACCCGCTGCACGTGATCCCGCGATGCCAGCTCCGGCACCACGCCGCCATACTCGGCATGCATGGCCACCTGGCTGTGCAGCGCATGGGCCAAAAGCCCCCGACGGGTATGGAACAAGGCCACCCCGGTTTCGTCGCAGGAGGTCTCGATGCCCAGCACACAAAGATCCCGGGCGGGGGCGGATTCGGTGGATAAAATCATTTTATTGTTAAGGGCTTTGGATTTTGACGGGAAGGCCACTATAATGCTGGATTCTCCGCCGGAGGTGGAGAGGCTTTGCCCTGAACCCGATACTGGAACCGAACAACGGTAATGTGACCCTATGCCTCATGTACGAGTAAAAGAGAACGAACCCTTTGAGGTGGCCCTGCGCCGCTTCAAGCGTACCTGCGAAAAAGCCGGCGTGCTCACGGAAGTCCGTCGCCGCGAGTTTTACGAAAAACCGACCGAAGTGCGCAAGCGCAAGGCTGCTGCCGCGGTCAAGCGTCAGATGAAGCGTCTGTCCAAGGAAATCGGTCGTCGCGAACGCCTTTACTGAGGCCATCCGCACAGATTCCAGCCCCGCGCCCGCCTCCCGTTGGCGCGGGGTGCCATGACCCGGTCAACGCATCCCTCTCAGGGCCTCGCCCCTGACCCACCCCCGGTCGTGCGGTCGCCAGCCGGCGGACAGGTCCAGCGCCGGCCCAGGTAACCGACACCCATGACCCAAGCCGCCCCCCTCAAGACCCGCCTCACCGAAGACACCAAGGCCGCCATGCGCAGCGGCGACAAACCCCGCCTGGGCACCTTGCGCCTCATCCAGTCCGCCATCAAGCAACTGGAAGTGGACACCCGCGCGGAAGTGGACGACGCCCAGATCCTCGCCGCCCTGGACAAGATGGTGAAGCAGCGCCGCGAATCCATCAGCCAGTACCAGAACGCCAACCGGGAAGACCTGGCCGCCAAGGAACAGGCCGAACTGGACATCATCCAGACCTACCTGCCCCAACAACTCTCCGAAGACGAGATCCGCGACCACATCGAAGCCGCCATCTCCGAGACCGGCGCCGAATCCCCGCGCGACATGGGCAAGGTCATGGGCGTGCTCAAGCCGAAGCTACAGGGGCGCGCGGACATGGGAGCGGTGAGCGGCATGGTGAAGGCAAGGTTGTCCTGAGTCCCCCGCTTGACTCAGATCGTCATTCGGCCCCGCATCCATATACTCATGCAGCCAACCCTTCGTATAATCGGGAGTTTAACCCCACTGCACTGAGAACTCATGAGCCAACTGAAAAACGACCGCTTCCTCCGGGCCCTGATGCGCCAACCGGTGGACACCACCCCCATCTGGATCATGCGCCAGGCGGGCCGCTACCTGCCGGAATACCGCGAAACCCGCGCCCGCGCCGGTAGCTTCATGGACCTGTGCCAAAACCCGGAGCTGGCCTGCGAAGTGACCATGCAGCCGCTGGATCGCTTCCCGCTGGATGCCGCCATCCTGTTCTCCGACATCCTCACCATCCCCGACGCCATGGGGCTGGGCCTGTACTTCGCCGAAGGCGAAGGCCCGCGCTTCGAGCGCCCGGTGCAGGACGCCAAGGCCATCCGCGCCCTGGGCGTGCCCGACCCGGAAGACAAACTGCGCTACGTGATGGACGCCGTGCGCCTGATCCGCAAGGAACTGGACGGTCGCGTGCCGCTCATCGGGTTCTCCGGCAGCCCCTGGACCCTGGCCACCTACATGGTGGAAGGCAGCTCCTCCAAGGACTTCGCCCTGCTCAAGGGCATGATGTTCGATGACCCGGACACCCTGCACCACCTGCTGAGCGTGCTGGCCGACACCGTCATCGCCTACCTGAACGCCCAGATCGCCGCCGGCGCACAGGCCGTGATGGTCTTCGACACCTGGGGCGGCGCCCTCAGCCCCGAGAACTACCGCAAGTTCTCCCTGCAGTACATGCAGCGCATCGTTGATGGGCTCACCCGCGAAGCCGATGGCCGCCGCGTGCCCGTGGTGCTGTTCACCAAGGGTGGCGCTCAATGGCTGGAAGACATGGCCGACACCGGCTGCGACGCCCTGGGCCTGGACTGGACGGTGGAAATCAACGAAGCCCGCCAGCGCGTCGGCGACCGCGTGGCCCTGCAGGGCAACATGGACCCCTCCGTGCTGTACGCCTCGCCCGAGAAGGTGCGCGAAGAGACCAAGAAGATCCTGGCCGGCTTCGGCAAGGGCAGCGGCCACGTGTTCAACCTGGGCCACGGCATCCACCCCAAGATCAACCCGGAGCACGTAGCCGCCATGGTGGAAACGGTGCACGAGGAAGGTCGGAAGTACCACGACTAACCAGATTGTCGTGGTGGGGACGGATCTTGATCCGTCCCCATTAAACTTCCTCCAGCAACCGCTCCACCTCCCTCAACCCCGCGCGCCGCATGGGACGCCCATCCACCGGGCTCGG
Source organism: Ectothiorhodospira variabilis (assembly GCF_022227625.1). NCBI lineage: Bacteria > Pseudomonadati > Pseudomonadota > Gammaproteobacteria > Chromatiales > Ectothiorhodospiraceae > Ectothiorhodospira > Ectothiorhodospira variabilis. The sequence goes on from NZ_JAJNAO010000002.1 coordinate 293,105, forward strand.
TGGCGGCTGCCTGATGCCGTCCACGGGGAACACCACCGCATCCACATCCACCCCCTCGGCACCAAACTCGATGCACGGGTAGAACACATGCCCCTGCGCACCCCGCAGACGACGCTCGTCACTGCGCCAGGTGACCCCTCGATCCTGCAGATAAAAGATCACCTCCTCCACGCTGTCGGCAAACACATGCAGCGTGAGCTCATCCCGCCCGTTCACAATCCCCGCCAGCACCGGCCCCACCAAACGCGGATTGAACGGCTCCAGCAACTGCATGGCCTGCACCGCCATTCGCCGCAGGTGCGTGAGCCGCTGCCGCGACTCGTCATCCTCGAATAACCGCTGACGCTCGAACACCGCCTCCTCGATCTCGGTGTTACGAGGCAGGTTGCGGGTTTGCCCCGCCCCCAGGCGATCGGCGGCCTTGCGCTTGGCCAGACGGTAATCCACCACACCCTCATCCAGGATGATGCGCGCAGCCTCTTCGGCGATCATCTGCCGTACACGAACGTCATTGATGGACATGGAAGGCCTCCTGGATTCGGTGAAAAACGGGCCCTCACCTCAAAAAATCTGATCCGGCGTCACTTCATCCCGACTGGGCCCGGAACGTTCCTCCACTCCAAGATGAGGCAACTGATCCTGAGTGAAGGTTTCAAAGATGGCCCGCTGCGTGCGGTGGGTCACCCGCTTCCCGGTCTCCGCATCAATGCGCACCGTGACCATGCCCCGGGGCTCCTCCGGCAAACGCTCCGGCCGTCCCTCCAGGGCCTTGCCCATGAAATCCACCCACACCGGCAGGGCTGCCGAGGCCCCCGTCTCCCGACGCCCCAGGGAGGAATAATCATCAAAGCCCACCCACACCGACGTGACCAGATCCCCGTTGAAGCCACTGAACCAGGCATCGCGCAGATCATTCGTGGTCCCCGTCTTGCCGGCCAGATCATCCCGACCCAGGGCCGTGGCCCGGCGACCCGTGCCGCTGGTGATCACATCCTGCAGCATGCTCACCATCTGATAGACATTGGTGGCCGGCAGGGTGCGTTCGGCCGGCACGAACGCGGGCGTGCCGGCGGCCGACCCATCCAGGGCGGCCCCTTCCACCGCCACCAGATCCCCATCCGGATGCGCCGGCACCTGGCACGGCGGCGGACACACCCGGCGCGGCACCGTGCGGAACACCACCTCGCCATACGGATCCTCGATACGATCCAGGAACCAGGGGTCCACCCGATACCCGCCATTGGCAAACACCGCAAAGCCCCGGGTGAGTTCCAGCGGCGTCACCGACCCACTGCCCAGCGCCAGGGACAATCCCGACGGATGCCGCGAGCGCTCAAACCCGAAATGCCCCAGGAAATCCAGCGTGCGCTCCACCCCTACCTCGTCCAGCAGCCGGATGGATACCAGGTTACGGGAGTGGGCCAGGGCCTCCCGCAACCGCGTGGGCCCATAAAAACGCCCTGAGTAATTCCGCGGGCGCCAGTCCCCCTCCAGGGAAATATCGGCCACCACCACCGGCGCATCATTAAACACCGAGGCCGGCGAATGCCCATGGGCCAGGCCCGCCGAATAAATGAACGGCTTGAAGGCCGACCCCGGTTGACGCTCGGCCCGCACCGCCCGATTGAAGTTGCTGCGGAAAAAGTCGTACCCCCCCACCAGGGCACGCACCGCCCCGTCTTCCGGGTCCAGAGCCACAATCGCCCCCTCCACCGCCGGCACCTGAGCCAGCGACCAGCCCTCGCCGCCCTCGCCCCGCATCACCCGGATCACATGCCCCGGGCTCACCACCTGCGACACCCGCTGCGGCGCATTGCCCACCCGCGACGCATCGATATAGGGCCGCGCCCACTCCATGGCCGCCAGGTTCAGCTCGATCTCTTCACCCTGCCCCACATACACCGTGGCGCTGTTGCTGCTCACCTGGGTGACCAACCCGGCCCAGAGCCCGCCTCCGGCACGAGGGTGCCCGGCCAGCAGTCGATCCCGGGCAGCCTCGTCCGGGTACTCATCCAGGCCCACTTCCGCCTCTGGTCCCCGATAACCATGCCGCCGATCATAGGTGATCAACCCCCGCCGCAGTGCACGGGTGGCCTCCTCCTGCATGTCCCGATCCAGGGTGGTATACACCCGATAACCGTCCTCATAGGCGGCCTCCCCATACCGTGCAACCATCTCCATGCGCACCATCTCGGCCACGTGCCCCGCGCTCACCTCCACCACCGCAGAATGCAACCGGGCCGTGATGGGCGCCTGGCGGGCGGCCTCGAAGTCCTCGGTGGAGATATAGCCCAGGTCATGCATGCGCCCCAGCACATAATTGCGCCGGGCCGTGGCGCGACGCGGATTGGTCACGGGATTGGCTGCCGAAGGCGCCTGGGGCAAGCCCGCGATCATGGCAATCTGCGGCAACGTGAGCTCATCCAGCGCCTTGCCGTAATAGATCTGCGCAGCCGCGCCCACACCATAAGCCCGCTGCCCCAGGAAGATCTTGTTCAGATAGAGCTCGAGGATCTCATCCTTGGAAAGCTCCCGCTCGATGCGCATGGCGACGAAGATCTCCGTGATCTTGCGCGTGTAAGTCTTGTCCCGGTCGAGGAAAAAGTTGCGCGCCACCTGCATGGTGATGGTACTGCCACCCTGCGTCTTCTCCCGGGTGGAGATCAGGTTCACCGCAGCCCGGGTGAGGCCGACCACATCCACCCCCGGGTGCTCCTCAAAGCGCTCATCCTCGGCAGCCAGAAAGGCCAGGCGCATGAGCTCCGGCACCTCATCCACCGACACCGGCTCACGGCGCTGCTCGCCATATTCGGCCATCAACTCGCCATCGCGGGTGAACACCCGCAACGGCACCTGCAACTGCACATCCCTCAGGCCATCCACCTCCGGCATCTGGGGTGCCACGTAGACATAGGCCCCCGCCACCACGAGCACGCCCAGGGTGAGCGCCGCCAGGGCAGCGGAGAAAAAAACGCGCAGGGATACAAGGAAAAATTTCATCAAAAAGGTCCGTCATTGGCATCGGACGGCAGGTCATCCGCCTAAAACCACCGCCCCTCGGGCACTTACCGAAGGGGGTCGCGTTTTGCAGAAGACTACGGTAGTAATTACCGGGAGTTGGGACTAGTATTTATGAAAAAATATAAGCTATCCAACCCTCGAGCCGCAATGAGATAAGGGGTTACCGTGTTAGGACTCGGCCGCAAAACCCCCGCGCTGATAGGCATCGACATCAGCTCCACCTCCGTGAAACTGGTGGAACTGGCGGGCTCGCCCGGCAAGCTCCGGGTGGAAGCCTACGCCGTGGAACCACTCCCCGGCAGCGCGGTGGTGGAAAAGAACATACAGGAAGTGGAAGCCGTAGGCGAAGCCATCCGCAAGGCCTACAAGCGCACCGGCAGCAAGACGCGCCTGTGCGCGCTGGCCGTGCCGTCCTCCGCCGTGATCACCAAAACCATCAACATGCCGGCCAACCTCAAGCCGGATGAGATGGAAGGCCAGATTCAGATCGAAGCCGACCAGTACATCCCCTACGCCCTGGAAGAAGTGAACCTGGATTTCGAGGTCATCGGCCCCACCCCCAAGAACCCCGAAACCGTCGAGGTCCTGCTCTCCGCCTCCCGCAGCGAAAACGTGGACATGCGCGTCACTGCCGCCGAGCTTGGAGGCCTCACCCCCAAGGTGATGGACGTGGAAGCCTACGCCATCGAGCACAGCTACCCACTGGTCACCGAGCAGATCCCCGACCTGGATACCGAACTCCCCATAGCCGTGGTGGATGTGGGCGCCACCATGACCTCCATCAACATCTTCCTGAACGATCACCTCATCTACACCCGCGAGCAGTCCTTCGGCGGCAAGCAACTCACCGAAGAGATCATGCGCCGCTACGGCCTCTCTTATGAGGAGGCCGGCCGAGCCAAGAAAGAAGGCGGCCTGCCGGACACCTACGTGCCCGAGATCCTGGAACCCTTCAAGGAAACCATGGCCCAGCAGGTGAACCGCTTCCTGCAGTTCTTCTTCGCCGCCAGCCCCCATGATCGCGTCTCGCACATCCTGCTGGCCGGCGGCTGTGCCGCCATCCCCGGGGTGGACGAAGTCATCGAAGGCCGGGTGAGCACCCCCACCAGCATCGCCAACCCCTTCGGGCGCATGGCGCTGCACAGCCGCATCAACCCGCAACGCCTGGGCAACGACGCCCCCGCCCTCATGATCGCCGCCGGGCTCGCCTTGAGGAGCTTCGACTGATGTCGCACATCAACCTACTCCCCTGGCGCGAGCAACGGCGCAGTGAACAGCAAAAGGAATTCACCGTCCTCGCCGCCCTGGTGGCCCTGGGTTGCCTGATCATCGTCTTTGTCACCCATGTGGCCATCAACGGTCAGATCCAGGCCCAGGAACAGCGCAACAACTTCCTGCAGAACGAGATTCGCATCCTGGACCGCCAGATCCGCGAGATTCAGGAACTGGAATCCACCCGCCAGGCCCTGCTGGACCGCATGGAAATCATCCAGGAACTCCAGGCCAGCCGCCCCCTGGCCGTGCGGTTGTTTGATGAACTGGTCAACACCCTGCCCAACGGCATCTACCTCACCGGCCTCACCCAGCGAGACATGTCCCTGGAGATCACCGGCCGGGCCGAATCCAATGCCCGGGTATCCGCCTTCATGCGCAATCTGGAAGGCTCCCCCTGGTTCAACGACCCCGTGCTCCAGGTCATCGAAACCCGTGAACAGAACGGCGTGCGCCTGAGCGACTTCCGCCTCACCGTGAGCCAGCGCGACCCCGGCCCGGACAATGACGAGGAGGCCTCGTAATGAAACTGGGCAGCCTGGACCTCAAGGACCTCAACGAACTCAACAACGTCGACCTGAAAACCGTAGGCACCGCGCCGCTGGCGGTGCGCGTGTTCCTGCTGGTGATCGTGGCCGCCGCCATCCTGGGCCTGGGTTACTGGTTCGACACCAAAAACCAGTTGGAGCGACTGGAGCGTGTGCAGGCTCAGGAGAGCCAGTTGCGCCAGCAGTTCGAGACCCGCCAGCGCCGCGCCGCCCTGCTGGACGACTACAAGGCCCAGTTGGAAGAGATGCAGCGCAGTTTCGGCACCATGCTGCGGCAACTGCCCAGCCGCACCGAGATCCCCAACCTCCTGGTGGATGTCTCCCAGACCGGCCTCTCCGCCGGCCTGGAGATCGACCTGTTCCGCCCCGAAAACGAGCGCCGCCGCGGCTTTTACGCCGAGAAACCCATCCGGCTGCGCATGAAGGGCAACTATGAACAGGTGGCCGAGTTCACCAGCGGCGTCGCCGCCCTGCCCCGGATCGTCACCATCCACGACATCACCCTGCGCCCGGATGGCGACACCACACGGCTGACCATGGAAGCCACCGCCAAGACCTACCGGTACCTGGATGATGTCGATAACTGATCCTGCACAGCGCACGCACGCACGCCCCCGGGCCAGGCCCCTGCGACCGGGCTGGCTGGTGGCAGCCCTGGCCACCGCCCTGCTCGTGGCCGGCTGCGGCGGTGACATCTCCGACCTGGAACGCTATGTGGAGCGCACCAAGCAGCGCCCGGGCGGCGAGATCGAACCCATCCCGGAAATCCCGCCCCAGGAGACCTTCATCTACCCGGGCAACGAACGCGATCCCTTCGATCGCTCCGTGATCGCCACCCGGGTGACCGAAGAGGTGGGCCCGGAAAGCGATGTCACCATCGACCCCGACCGTCCCCCGGAATTCCTGGAACAATACCCCCTGGACAGCCTGCGCATGGTGGGCACCATGGAGCAGGACAACGTGCAATGGGCCCTGATCCGCACCCCGGAACGCAACATCCAGCGCGTGCGGGAAGGCAACTACATGGGCCAGAACCACGGACGCATCGACCAGATCACGGACACGCGCATCGCAATCACCGAGATCGTGCCCGACGGCTTCGGCGGCTATCAGGAGCGGGAAAGCTCCGTCGCGCTCACAGAATAAGGTAACGAGGACACACCCCATGACACTGGCGACCCAGCGACGCTCCACGCCCCGGATTTCCGGCGCCGGGACTCTCCACCGGCGCATCACGGCCTTCATGGTCCTGTGCCTGCTGCTCCTGTGGGGGCACACGGCCGCCGCCAGCCCCGACCGCGCGCTGCAGGAGATCATCTACAACGCCCTGCCCGGCGACCGCCTGCAGGTGATCATGCGATTCTCCGAACCGCCTCCGGCTCCCGAGAGCTTCACCATCGACAACCCGGCCCGCCTGGCCCTGGACTTCCCCAACACCCGCTCCGCCCTGCGCGAGCGCCGCCAGGACATCAACGTGGGCCTCACCCAATCGGTAAACACCGTGGAAGCCCGCGACCGCACCCGCGTGGTCTTCAACCTGGTGCGCATGATGGGCTTTGAAACCCGCGTGGACGGCAACAACCTGGTGGTCACCCTCACACCCAGCCCCACCCAGGCCGCCGCCCCCTCCCGACCCACACCCATCTCTGCCGAACAGCGGCGTGCCGCGCCCCCCAGCGACCGACAAATCGACAACGTGGACTTTCGCCGCGGCCCCGAGGGTGAAGGCCGGGTGATCATCCGCCTCAGCGACCCCCGCACCCCCGTGGACGTGCGCCAGCGGGACGGCCGCATCGAACTCAGCTTCGCCCGCACCGCCCTGCCCGAGGAGCTGGAGCGCCGCCTGGACGTCACCGACTTCGCCACCCCGGTCCAGACCATCGATGCCATTGGCGAAAGCGACCGCACCCGCATCACCGTGGCCGCCCACGGCGAATACGACGCCATGTCCTACCAGACCGACGACGAATTCACCCTGGAGGTCAAACCACTCACCCGCGAGGAGCGTGAGGCCCTGGAGCGGGAACGCTTCCAGTACACCGGCGAGCGCCTGTCGCTCAACTTCCAGGACATCGAAGTGCGCTCCGTGCTGCAACTCATCGCCGACTTCACCGACCTGAACGTGGTGGTGAGCGACACCGTGGGCGGCAACATCACCCTGCGCCTGCGCAACGTGCCCTGGGACCAGGCCCTGGACATCATCCTGCAAACCCGCGGGCTGGACATGCGCGAGAGCGGCAATGTGCTGTATGTGGCCCCGGCGGATGAGATTGCCGCACGGGAGCGCCAGCAGATGGAAGCCCAGCGCCAGACCGCCGAACTGGCCCCCCTGCGGGCCGAGTTCATTCAGGTGAACTATGCCCGCGCGGAGGATGTGGCCAACATCATTCGCAGCGATGGCATCAGCTTCCTCTCCGAGCGTGGCAGCCTCAAGGTGGATTCACGCACCAACACCCTGCTGGTCCAGGACACGGCTGCCAAGCTGCAGGAGATCCGCGGCCTGATCACCAGCCTCGACGTGCCCGTGCAGCAGGTATTGATAGAAACCCGCATCGTGGTGGCCACCGATGACTTCGCCCGAGACCTGGGCGTGCGTTTCGGGGTGACCGGTCGCGACACCACCGGGCGCACCCAGACAGGCGTGAGCGGTAATCTCTCCGGTGCTGCCGACGCCCGTACGGGCACCATCCCTGCCCTCACCGACCGCCTGAACGTCAACCTCCCCATTACCGACGCAGGCGCCGGCAGCATCGGCGTGTCCATCCTGCGGCCCGATGTGCTGCTGGACCTGGAACTCACCGCCCTGCAGGTGGAAGGCCGGGGTGAAATCATCTCCACGCCGCGGGTGATCACCGCCAACGGCCAGACAGCCATCATCAAGCAGGGTGAGAGCATCCCCTATCAGGAGGCCACCGCCTCCGGTGCCACCAGCGTGCAGTTCGTGGACGCCGTGCTCTCCACGGAAGTCACGCCGCAGATCACGCCCAACGGCAACATCATCCTCAACATCAAGGTGAACCGCGACAACCCCGGCGCCCGGGAAGTGCTTGGAACACCCTCCATCGAGACCCGAGAAGTGGAAACCCAGGTGTTCGTGCGCAACGGGGAAACCGTGGTGCTCGGCGGCATCTACGAGATCAGCACCCTGGAGCAGCTCACCAAGACCCCGTTCCTGGGCGACCTGCCCATCATCGGCAACCTGTTCAGGCAGCGCTCCCACACGGAAACCAAGGCCGAGTTGCTGGTGTTTGTGACGCCCAAGATTGTGGAAGAGGCGGTGATGAATTGATGGCGAGCGGCACCGATTCCATGAGATGCCTGCACCCCCTACATTACCACCACGGCCACCTAACAGAGTGCCGAAAGCTTACCTGCAAGGTTGAAAGGATAAAGCAATGAAACTGAACGGCTGGTCTCAAGCCAAAGGGTCACCCATCATCCTAATCTTCCTGTTGATCCTAACAGCATGCGGGGGAGGAGATGATAATGGCTTCACCAACGGCGACGGTCCGGACGAAAACGGAGCCGCGCAACCAGATAATGACGAACCAGTTATTGGCCGGGTCGTAATGCGCGCAGACAGCCTCCAGATGGACTCGGCTGGAAGCAGCCCCGTTACGCTACGCGCATTGGTTCGAGATAGTAACAACGTAGCAATCGAGGATGTCCCCGTAAGATTCTTCACCAACGACTCGGACAGTGTCATTGTGGTCAAGCAGGGCGTGACCGACGACACAGGGCAGGCATTAGCTGAAATCAGTTCCGAAACACCAGCCCTTAGGACGGTTATTGCCGGTGCGGAGGTTCGAGGTAGCTCCGACACCGTTGAACTGAATGTGGTGGGTAACACTCTGAGCGCTGACGCTCCAAGTGCGATTGGCTTTGATGAAAGTGCCACCTTCCGTTTCCGCCTGACGGACTCCGACGGAAGCCCGATTCAAGGTCGAACGATCGAGCTGACCTCGGGCGCTGGCGTTGTCATTGAACCAGAAACCCCAGAAACAGACTCTAATGGCCAGGCATCTGCAATCATCACCCCACCGGCCGGCACCATTGATCCAATAACAGTCACTGCATCGTCTATGGGAGCCAGTGTTTCACGAGAACTGTCAATCACGTCCGAATCCCTTCGATTCTCGGTTCCTGACGGTAACGTGGAACGTCTTGAAATCCCTCTTAATCAGTCCCAAGACATCGCTGTGCGATGGCAGGATGCCGGGGTGGCGATCGCTGGTCAGCAGATTGATTTCTCTGTCACGCGTGGCGAGCGCTCAGCGACGTCCGCAATCACAGATGCGGACGGAGAAGCAAGGATTTCGATTAGTGCCAATACGGCGGGCCCGTCGCTGATCACCGCAACACCCTTAGAAAGGGGGTTATCTTCTCAAGTGGAGGTCCTTTTTGTAGCTGACAACCCAGACGACTTAACGCTTCAGGCGGATCCAGCAGTAATCGGCGTCAACTCCGGAGACGGCACGGAACAGCGAAGCGAGATAATTGCCAGGTTACGTGATCCCGACGGCAATCTGGTCAAGGGTCAGTGGATTGACTTCAATCTGAGAGACAACACCGGAGGCTCGCTGACACGCTCACGGGCCGAAACCGATCGTTTTGGAAGAGCGACCACCACCTACATAGCGGGCAGTGCTTCAAGCGGGCAAGATGCAGTAGAGATCACTGCAACCGTCGAGGATGCCTCCGTCGATCCTGAGACCGCATTCCTGACCGTGGCCGGCCAACCGTTGTTCATTACGCTCGGAACGGGTAACACAACACTAGGGCCGGACGAAACGAAATATTATAAGCCCTATACCGTTCTGGTGACCGACGTCAACGGCTCACCAGTACGTAACAAGACCGTGACCATCGGTGTGCACTCGATTGCATACCGAAAGGGGAAATATAGGCTACCCAACACCGAATTTGCCGACCCCAATGATCCAGATCAGCCATTTGAAAACCCCTTCCTTTGGTTTCGAGATATCTCAGCCAGGTGTGAAGCGGAAGACCATGGGTCAGACGGCATTTTTGACGAATCTGCCGATGACAATAACGACGGCATGATTACACCAGGCAACATAGCGACACTTTCGGCCCAATCCGTCAGAACGGACGACTCTGGATTTGCTGATTTCGAAGTTCGTTATCCCAAGAACTATGCGGGGTGGGTTCGTGTGGAACTGACAGCCCGCGCTTCGGTTCAAGGCACCGAATCGGTTGAGAGAGCTCGCTTCTGGTTGCCCATACCTTCAGATGACATTGATGACTTCGAAGTAGAACCGCCCGGCATTGAGAGCCCATTCGGCCTCTCCGGCACTTGTGCGGACACTGAGTGAGGCAACTTGACGTCGCGCTTGATTATGATCTATCCCGCGACACTGATGCGCCCCACGAGGGGCGCATCAATCTGGGGTGATAGCCCACCAACTTGTCGGGATTGCTAATGGCCTATGCATCCGCGACACAAGCCACTGCTGTTGCAAACACGCCAGCAACGGCTTGGAGAATCCAATAACGATTTTGGGTATTCCGGAAGCCATACGACAATTGCGCAATACTTCTCCCGAACGAATCGCCGCCAACTCTACTAGCAAAGGCAAAGCGCCATGCGACAAACCAGCGGTTTAACCCTTGTCGAACTGATGGTCACGATCTCGGTATTCGCCATCTTGCTTGCGATTGCGGTGCCAGGCTTTCAGACACTGGTGCAAAACACACGAGCGACAACGGCTGCAAATGAACTCGTCACCGCCCTTCATTACGCCCGCAGCGAAGCGGTGCGTCGGGGTGGCAACGTCTCGGTTTGCCCGCTTGATTCTGATTGGGCCGATGGATGGAGCGTCCGTGTTGGTACGTGCAATGGTAGCTCCGACCCTTTGAGAATCTGGGATCGCCTGCCCGCTAGGGTAACCATCGACTCACCTAGCGACTCCCCCATGTTCGGCGCCCTAGGTCAAAACGCAGGTGGCGGCACCATCCAGTTCACTTACATTGCGGTGCAGGGTTGCACAGGCGAACGTGCTCGCGCACTCCAGATCGGCCCAGCAGGGCATGTGGGAGTACAGCGAGTCGAATGCAAAGACGGGTAACAAAAGACGAGCTTCTTCCCGAATCGACACTACCGCTATCTCGTCAGCTAAGATTCCCCAACTGTAACCCTACTTCACCAGCAGTCATCGGTGGGGGTTCTTTCTCCACGCTGGTTGATCGTTAGAACGCTGCAGGATCCGGACTCGACTCGACCACGCTGCCCCTCGGCCGTCAGTAAAAAAGCAGACGCGGTAGCGGAGGAAATATCCAGGTCGTAATATCCTTCCGGTGACTCGTCGGCAATGACACAGTTCTGATATGTCATTTCAGACGTAAAACAGCGCTCCATACGCTGTGCCGCCTGCATCAACGCTGCTTTACCGTCCGAAACCTGTGTACGCTCAACATGGTTCACATAGGACGGATACGCAATAGACGCGAGGATGCCAATGATGACCACGACAATCATCAGTTCGATCAAGCTGAAGCCCAGGTTTGTAGTGGTACGGCTAACCATTAATTCTCTCCCGCAGGTCAAACCCCAGATCAATTTTCCATGCCTTCCAATGCATGGCATTCAGGTGCCATAGGCACGCCGCCGGATGGTAGAAGCACCCTCTGAGCGCGCGCCCTCGTATTCATAATCAACGTAGCTGGATCCAGGAGCGAGGACGAAAGCCTGAGGAACGAGGACCGCCTATATCGGCAAGTTCTTGGCCGGGACTAATACTTTGGCCAGCACCGGGACCACCAGTACCGGGACCCGTACCAGGACCCGTGCCAGAGCCGTTATCCTGCCCGGGGGGAGTAGTCCCTGCAGTACCGACATTAGTGCCTCCGATCACCCGGGTAATCCGACCGTCCGGACTCGTGATAACTGTTGGTCTGCTAAGGATACCGCGCCCAGGATCTACTGCGCTTACAGGGACCAACTCGCCAGCAACGGCAATCATCTCTGCCTGATCGAAGAGGCCGTCGCGATTCAAGTCAAATACAGGCTCGCTGGGGCGCCCCCCGGTCGCGGCACTCAGCGCGACGATGGATGAGGTGCCCCCACCCTCGCAGGGCTCATCGGAGGGCGTAAGGGTTACAAATTCAATTCGCCCACCAACAATCTGAGCCGCCTCAACCACGCGCTCCCCCCGTGGACTTGGGTAGTCGAGATCAATATACCAACCGTCATGTATTACAGAGTCGAAGGCTATATCGGCTGTAGTGGCTCGTACGCTCACTCCAGCAACGGCCCCGGACCCAATAAATTCGTTTCGATGAAGATTGCTACGGTCGACCGGTGCGTTCACTCCCGAATAATCCCGGATTCCGTAAAAGCTCTGAACGGGCGCGGGGGTGGGCACCTGATTATCGGCGTTTTCCAAATACTTTCCAGTGCCAAACAGAACAATCGATCCACCGTCTGGATGGCTGCCCACCGTTGGGCGTGCGGTGATGGGCTGGACTTCGTTATTGGGGCCGCGAGCCTCGAATAGGGGGTTTCTGGTTTGGCCATGCTTGAAAGCAATCTCCCAATGGCTGGCGTTGCTACTGCTCAAGTCGAACTTCCAAAGATTGCCTTGGAGGTCCCCTGCAAACCCATCACGAATAATTCCTTCGGCATTCGCCCGGAAGATCGCGGGCGAAAGACCATTACCCCCACTCGTCCCCGTTTCGACCTCTCGGATGTCACCCGAAGCAAGCTCAGCGATAAGCAACACCGCCTCCTCCGAATCACTGCCGTACCCATTGGCAAACAGCACTGACCACTGATCGTTGGCGGTGCGCGCTACCGTTGGTTCCCCGAACGTGTAACCCAGCGCGTCAAGATCGTCGCCCGTGATTTCCCAAAGTACGTTATCCGCTGAAAAATTGGCGGGGTCCGTCACATCCAGCGCATAAATGCCACGGCCGCCCGCGCCAAGGGTTCCTACAAGTACAGTGCGCCACTGGCCATCAATCTGGGCATGGGCGACGGTTTGCTGACCATCCACAAAATACTCATGGCTGTAGTCAGGATTGGTAAGCGCAGGCAACTTGTCAAAGACAGCATTGGGGACGTAAGCGAAGAGCTCCTGCCCATTCTGCGCATCAAAGGCATGGAGCATCCCTGCGTTGCCACCCACATAAATCACCTCTGGAGCATTCTGGTTATCAGCCCTGAACTCCGAGTAACCTGTCAACTGTGAGTAGCCAAAGTTCAAGTTTGGTCCTTGAACCGCAGGATTCGAGTTCACAAAGTCACCCAGCGGCGTTGAGCGATTTCGCCAACTCCCACCGTTTCTTACTTCGTTGCTGCCATCTCCCCGAAGGTATGCCAGCAAAGTAGAATCGTTATCAAGAATCTGGCGCTGCGAATCACTCAAGCCACCATTCGTATCCCAGCTAAACCGAATCCCCTGGTCTCCATCATGGGAGAAGATGTTCCGTTGATGGTGCAAGGGTAAAGCTTCCGCCGCACTCCATTGCTTGGTGAAGGTACCTTGTTCAAAAACGAAGTTGAACGCCTGAAGATCACCGGACCAATCAGCCGAATTGAATGAGGCCTGGTACAGGAGGTTGGTTCCATCGGGTTGATAGCTCGTCGATGCCGCAGCTACCGAAGAGGCACTGCCAGTCGATTCGGCAATGATGGCCTCGAAAATTTGGGTCATGGCGGCGTCAAGACTGGCTTCGTCAGTGGCGTCGTATGCGGTGCCGGTACCGCCGGCTTGTGCCAAGAGATTCAATGGATCTTCCGGCATACCCGGGATATCGGAAACTCCGGCTGGAAGACCAAACCCAACAACGTGAACGGCAACCCCTGTGTCATTGTGAAAATTGGCAATCGCGTCGGCGGCTTCGCTGAGTGCCTCCGGCAGGTCATCGCCCAAGCCCGTACCATCGGCAGCGACGGATGGCATCCCATCAGTGACCCAGATCGCAGCGTTCACGCCGCAGCTACGCGGTATCTGCCGAGCGTTAATGCGACCCTGATCATTTTCAAAACTCGAACCAGCACTTCCGGTCATCCCTCCGCTCTCTTCCGGATGCACGAAGTCCAGGAAGTAGTCTCGGGCAGTCTGCATGGTGCCTTCAAGCGGCGTAAGCCCCGCACTGATAAGGGGCCAATCTGGATCGACCATGACATTGCCATCCCCAATATCCCAGTCGTGGCGCTGCGGCTGCAACTTGTTAAGTATCCCTTGCCAGTGGTCAGAATCGACGTTCCCGTTGGCGTCAAAGCCGCCAATTGGCACATGCAGATACCCGAGGCCAGGCGAGGTATTGGTTCGCCATTCGCTTTGCCCAGTCGGGGCATACGAAACCCTCGTCCCCCAATCCGCTGCCTCAGAGAGGCCACGGTTGCGCATACTATCTGTAGTCGTGATTCTCCAGAAGCTTGACACCTGATCTCTATATCTCTTAAGGCTATCAGGATCGGTTTCTTCACCTGACTGCGAAGGTAACCTCGCCGTCGCGAATTGTCGGAATGGAAACACCTGGCCACCGGATGTGCTCTGATCACCCGGAAAATCGTGAAAAAAACTTGTAAAATCATCGCGATCAGGGTCTAACGGCCACCCGCCCCCGCTGTCCCGAATGTAGCCGGGGAGTGCATAATTGTAGAACACATACCAACCTTCAAGCTGTGGATGTGGTTCACGGAATCGCTTGGTATCGGATCTAAGATCACCACTAAAGTCAGGATCGTAGAAAGGTGGGTTCGGGTTGTTGGCATAGCGGACGTCCCCAGCCCGATGGGCGAGCCGCCAAAGGACTGTTTCATGGGGGGTGGTCGACTCGAATACATTGTTACGCACATGCCCAGCCGGGTTTTGCTGATACGACATCAAACCCAGGTTGATTTGGCCCTGATAAGAATTCACCAATCTAATGCCAACCTGCTTAACAATACTAGCTTTACTCCCTGGATGGGCTGCCCCAGAAACGCAATTGTCAGCATCCACGTTGTCCCCTGGGATGCAATCAGGGATGTGCCAATCTGCCGCTACGCGACCATCCAGGCCCTCCTGCATACTCTCGGAGGTGTCCGGGATGAACAGGATATTGGGCGGTAGCGCGGAGTCCTGCAGGAACAAGGGTGTGCTGGCCAGATTGATGCCTTGTGCCGCCCCGGAGAAAGCCATCACAGCCGTCGCGACTGCTACGGCGACCCTACGGCGCGGCCACAAGGACCGAGTCTGTAACAAATGGGCTCGATTTAAGGGCATGGCTGAGTTCTCTCTTGGCGAGGTTTGCGCTTGAGGCGAAAATTTAATTCGAACGGATGGTGGCCTGTAGGATGACCACGGCGTGTTCGGTGCCACCAACACCCTTGGAGGTAATACGATACACATCGCCCGTGGTGACAGGCCCAAAATCCTCGGGACACACTTGGCCAGCGGGACAATCCGCAGCCGACACCTCAAGACGTTCGACATGGTGCGCAAAACTGCGCGTGGAAGCAGTGAGCTCATCATCCCAGGTTGCGGCGTTACCTGGGGAGAAGGTCACGGGATCATTGGCGTTTCCAGGCAGACCCCTTTGTGCATCCCGGAGACCACTTTCCGCATACTGAAAGGCAATATTGCGATCATGCATATTGCCCGCCATGCGCTCCTGAAGCACCGTGTTTTGCACACCGGCCACCGCCAGCATAGTGGTCACCAGCAGCATCACGAGGGCGACGATTAACGCGGCGCCCGTTTGGCCTTGGGGGTTGCCAGCGAGGGATACTCGCTTGCGTTCATAAGTCATGGCTTTCCGTCCCAGCCTCACTCAAGAAGGTTGCGTGCGGCAATGGTGGTGGTGAAGGTTTGATAGAGTCGACGGTCCGGAGCGTTGAACAGGGTGCCGCCAAAATAGAGGTTCTGGCGAGGATCATCGACAACGTTATCCTCCGCACCATTATTCACGAGAAGGTGAACGCGAACAGCCGCCGCTTTGGGCCAGTCGTCGGTGGCCATATCATCTGCGGCGACATAGTGATCCACACGCGCATTCCCGTTGTCGTCGATGCCGTATTCGATACGCATGTCGTGAACGCCTTCGGCGATTTCCCATATACCCCTCTCCGACGCCCCACCATCAACATCTGCACTGGTCATGCGGCGATAGAGACTCGTGGTAAGGCCACTAGAAGAAGCCGCAATATAGTAAGTTCGGGTTGACAAAGCCAAGATATCAATCGGCCCTTCAAAATCAGTATAGTCTACATGCCCCGCAGGCCCAATATTTCCAGGATCTACGTTTTGCCCAGGCCCCCGGTTAATAACACCTTGCTGCGCAGGAACATTTTGGAATTGCTCGCAGAAGCCTTTTATAGAGTCAACAATCAAAACAATCTGACCTTGGTAGATCTGCCCGGGGTCCCCTTGGTCAAGCTGGAATGCAGGCTGTGTACCCCCAGACGCAACGAAGGGGCCACCTCCAACCACGCCCATCGAAGAGACAGTCAGAATATCGCCGCGGAGGTGGTCCGATGGAATATCGCCTTCTAAGAACCCCTGACTCAAGGCGTGGACTTCTGAATTGTAATGTGCGCTTGCTGTATTGAGCAGATCCTTGATAGAACCAGGGCAACGACCATAACCTGCTTCGCGCACATCGCGAGCAATTACCTCGATCGCTAATCTTCCCGTCTCTTGCACCCGAGACATCGCCTCCTGAGTACGATAAGTCTGCTGGGTAGTGAGGAAAATACTGATCGCCCCCCCGACCAGCAAAAGCCCAATCACCATGGCCACCATGAGTTCCACCAGTGTTAGTCCACGGGCAGTGGATAAGGGGCGCACTAAGGGAGCTCTGCAAGCTTTCATATCTCTGTCCTGGTGACAAAGGTCTCGACTTCTTCGGCCTCATCCTCGGCCAGTCGGTCGTTGTCCCAACGGATACGGATCACGAATTCGTTGCCGCTGCGACTGATCTCGGCGCGGCCATTGGGCAAACCGCAGGCCAGGGCAATACGCCATTCGGCGATGTCGCGTTCGGCGAGGCTGCCAGTGAAATCCGGTATATCCTCGCTGTCGTTCGGACAACCCACCGCCTCATACTCACCGACATAGTCGTTGTTCAGAGCCGCCTGACGGTTGGTACGCATCCGGTCGGCAATGTCGTATGAAAGGTTCGTCGCCTGCGAACGGAGCTGGGAGCCATGATTAGCCTGTAGCGCACTGGCCTGCAGGGCGGCAATACCGATCAACCCGATGGAAAGCACAAACAGAGCAACCAGCACCTCAATGAGGGTGACCCCCGAGGACCTGTGAGGTGAGTAAGGATTCTGCATCGTTTTGGCCATCATGCGGATCCTGCTTTGATGCTGGGCTATGCTATCGCTGGAAACGTGGCTCGCGGATTCGCCGCTGGCATCTCCCCCCGGCACGCTGGTGAAATCACACGCGGCTTTAGCCACTACTTAAGGGCGGGCGCGTCACTGCCGCCGCCGGGGCGTAACACTATAGATAAGCGCCAAAGTCTTGTGCTGCAAGGAGGGATCGGGCAGGAGGTCCAAAATCCTGCGTAAGCGGTCGCGACCGGCGCTTGATCGCAGCGCGCGCCTACCAGCGGCCACGGTGGCGGTGACCAGCGGGCACGCTTGCCGTGGCCATCAATTCCGTCACCTGGGACAGCGCTTCGCCTTCCTGAGCATCGCCAGCCAGATACCGCTTGACCAGCAGTGGCCCCTTGAACAAACCTCAGCACCGCAGCAGCTCGCCATCCGACGACTTCAAGACGGCCCATCACAATCCCGAAGCCACGAACAATCCACCCAAGGAAGGCCTCCCATGCCCACCCCCAACCACCCCACCCTCCTCCACCACGGCGGCGCCAGCGGCGTGACCGGCAGTTGCCATCTGGTCGAAGCCAAGGCGAAGCCAAGGGACAGGCACTCTTGACTCCAGGGACAGGCACTCTTGACCATTTCGGTCGGATGTTCGCCTGCTACCGATTATGTCAACGACCACCCTCCCCCATTCCCCGGCCTTGAATCGCCCTCAGCACCCGATTCCCCCCGATCTCTTGCCCGACACCTGAACGGCGCCCAGAGGCCATCCTCGGTACATCACCGCAGCAGGGGGAGTCGTTCGGGGAAGCCCGTCAGGCCGCTGATCGTCGTCGCTGCTGCCGGTAAACGGCCTCAAACCGAGTGCTCTGATCCAGCCATTGCTCCGGGTTGAGTCCCAGCCGCTGCAGGATCGGAGGCAGTGCGTTGGCAATGGCACCCTTCTTTTTCGGATCAATGGCCCGCCCGGTGTAGTCCACCAGGGCCAGATAATCCTCAAAGGCGAACGGGATGCCGGTCTGTTCCTCCTGCACCCATGCGCCCTCAAAGTGCAGTAGCGGTTTCACCTTGCCATCGAACCGCAACAGGGCATCCAGCTGCATCTGCTCGCGCACGGCCTGCGCCAGGTTGAACCGGGGTGTGATCCGCTCCCTGATGCTGGTGTGCGCCGAGGCCTCCGGGGTGGCCGCCATCCCGGCCCGCACCGGATTGAGATCCACATAGGCCATGCAACTGAGCAGCGCGGCCTCGGTGCGCAGGGCCTGGGACTTGAAGCGGGCCTCCCAGAAGTGCCCGGTGCAGCCGTCCTCCTGGTTGGCCTGTCGGGCGATGGGTTCGTTCAGGCACTTCATGAACCAGCTCAGGTCCGCCAGCCGCTGCCGGTAGCACTGGGCGAATTCCTTCACCTGGGCCAGCTCGTAGCTTTCCTGCGGGTCTGCGGCCCGATACCGCTGGACCAGCAGTGGCCCCTTGAACAGGCAGCCCCAGCGCCGCAGCACCTCGTCATCGGACCAGTGCTCCACCTGAACCGGGTCCAGCTTGACGACGACGTGATAATGATTCGACATGACCGCGTAGGCGGCGATGTCCACGGCGAACAGGGACGCCAGCAGCCGGATACGGTCCTCGATCCATTGCCGCCGGTGTTCAAAGCTTTTGCCGGTGGCGTGATCCTGCCCACACAGGAAGGTGCGCCGCACGCAGCGTGAGACGATGTGGTAGTAAGGGGTGTCGGTGACCGATATTTGCTGGCGACGGGGGCGTGGCATGTGTCCCTCCTGGACGGTGTTTTCCCGGTCGAACCATGGCCAATGCTCAACGCACCAATAGTCCTTCCAATTCCTGATAACACTTAAACTTCGAATCAGCAGATAACAGATGCGCCTGATGTACCAAAGCAGTCGCGATGATGATGCGATCCTGTGGATCGCTATGATGTTCGGGCAGAGTGACGGCACGCTCCGCAATCGCGGGTGTAATGGGCAATAGATTAATCTCAGAAGCGTCGAGGGCTTGCTCAAACCACTGATCTAGCGGCAAACCTAGGTTAATTCGCTTATGCTCGACCAACCAGGCCACCTCGAAAAGGCTGATCGCGCTAACGCCTACACTCGTGTCTGTTTCGATCGCATCACGCCACACCGGATTTAGCCGCTGATCATTTGCCATCCACCAGAGCCAGACGTGCGTATCCAGCACTTGCATCAAATTAAGTTCCAGCTGGAATCCGGCACGGTGTCGATGACGTCACCCTTGAAAAGTATAGGAGGCACCTTGGCCGGGTGTCGCCGGGGCAATGAGGCTTGAGCCTTCCCTGCCTGCGCATCCTCGGGCGGATCCTCCATCAATACGATCACCTTCACGTGGCGATTTTTCAGCTTCTCAAACTGCGGAATACGGATGAACTCGCTTTTGATATCCGTCTCGAACTCTACCGCGTACATATGGCACCTCCAGCAAGCAAGGGATAACCAAACCCCGCGAGGATAGCACGACCACCGCCCCGAGGCCGGAAGTGCCTCCAGGAAGAGGCGCTGAGGTAGCGGTAAGGGACAGGCACTCTTCACTCTTGACCATTTCGGTCGGTTATTCACCCCCTGCCGATGATGTCAACGACCACCCTCCCCCATTTCCCGGCCTTGAATCGCCCTCAGCACCCGATTTCCCCCGATCTCGTCCCCGACACCTGAACGGCGCCCAGGCGCCAGCCTCGGCATATCACCGCAGCATGGGTGAGTCGCTCGGGGAAGCCCGTCAGGCCGCTGATCGTCGTCGCTGCTGCCGGGAAACGGCCTCAAACCGTGTGCTCTGAGCCAGCCATTGCTCCGGGTTGAGTCCCAGCCGCTGCAGGATCGGAGGCAGTGCGTTGGCAATGGCACCCTTCTTTTTCGGATCAATGGCCCGCCCGGTGTAGTCCACCAGGGCCAGATAATCTTCGAAGGCAAACGGGATGCCGGTCTGCTCTGCCTGCACGAACGCGCCCTCATGGGAGGCAAGGGACAGGCACTCTCACCGGTAAAAGGACACCCACCTTGCCCCTCCTAGATCAACCACCTCGCTGCTGTCCCGTTGACGCACCGATCGTGTTGTATTAATTTACAGTTTATCAATCCACAAGCATGGGTAACCCATGGTCTCGCCACGCTCAGCTCTCGTCGGCATGGATGCGCCACCCTGGAACCACGCGGTCTCACACCGTGTGCGCCATGCCTTCCTCTCCGGTCAGAATCACTTCAACGGCAACACCTACGAGCACCGACGCGGCCGGATTGAGGAGCACACCCTGGAGCGGGCCGCATGAGCCAACTGCTTGACCCCACCAATGATTATGTCTTTAAGCGCCTGCTGAGCGAGGCCCCGGACCTGTTGGTGGCCTTGATCAATGATCTGCGCCCGGACCTGCCAAACATCGCCTCGGTGGAGGTGCTCAACCCCAACATCGAAGCCAGCGAACTCACCGGCAAATACATCATCCTCGACGTCCTCGCCCGCGATGGCGAAGGCCACTGCTACAATGTGGAGGTACAGGTGCGCCGCTATGGCGCCTGGCACAAGCGCGGCCTGTTCTACCTGGCTCGCACCCTGGGCAACCAGCTAAATGCGGGCGAGGATTACCAACATCTGCGCGCCTCGGTGGGCTTGCACCTGCTGGACTTTGATCTGTTCACCCACAGCGAGGCCGAACGCCAGCAAGCTGTATGGCGCTTTGAGATGCGTGATGAAACCCAGCCCAAGGTCACACTGGGGAACGTACTGCAGATGAACCTGATCGAACTGAGAAAGGCCGACACCCTGGGCCTGCCGCCTGGGCCGTTGTCGGACTGGATCACCTTCTTCAAGCACTGGCGGGAGACCCTGACCATGGCCAAGATTGCCCACGAGCCTGTACAGCAGGCAATGAATCCGCTCAAGGAATTGAGCGCCGACGAGGAAGCCCGTCGTCTGGCCTTCGTGCGTGAACGCGCCCTCCGGGATGAGGTGTCGCTGTTGAATGAGGCGAAGCGGGAAGGGCGTGAAGAGGGGCGTGAAGAGGGGCTCGAAAAGGGGCTCGAAAAGGGGCGTGAAGAGGGGCTCGAGCAAGGGCGCCTCCAAGCAAAACAGGAAACGGCACGTAATCTGATTGCCCGCACCGAGATGGATCACCAGATGATCTCGCAGATCTCCGGATTGGCTCTTGAGGAGGTGGTAAGCCTGCGTCACGAGGTTCCGCACTGAAGCGGCTTCACCCCGCAGAGGCAGCAGAGGCAAGGGACAGGCACTCTTGACCATGAAGAAGGCCGTGGAGGACGCGACATGATCCGTGCCCACAGGATTGCGCTTGCGCCCAACAACAGGCAGGCGACCTATTTTGCCCGCGCGGCCGGCACGGCGCGTTTCGCCTACAACTGGGCGTTGGCCGAATGGCAGTGCCAGTACGCGGCATGGAAGCAGGACAACAGCCTGCCCAAGCCCTCGCAGGCGGCGCTTCGTCGCCATTTGAACGCCATCAAGCGCAAGCAGTTTCCATGGATGCTGGAGGTCACCAAAACGGCACCGCAGATGGCGATCATTCAATTGGGCGAAGCGTTCAAGAACTTCTTTGCCGGTCGCGCCAAGTACCCGAAGTTCCGCAAAAAAGGCGTTCATGACCGATTCACCCTCACCAACGACCAGTTCCGCGTCGAAGATTCCCGCATCCGCATCCCCCATCTCGGCTGGGTGCGGATGCGGGAGTCGTTGCGCTTTGCCGGCAAGATCATGTCTGCGACGGTCTCCCGCGTCGCTGACCGCTGGTTTGTCAGCATCACCGTGGAGACCGAAGACCCACCCAGGCGACCGGCTGAAAACCAAGGCTCGGTCGGGGTGGATCTGGGGGTCTCGGCACTGGCCACGCTCTCGACGGGAGACACCATCACCGGCCCAAAGGCGCATACCGCCCTGCTCAAGCGACTCCGGCGGGTATCACGCAGCCTGTCGCGCAAGCAAAAAGGTTCCAGCAACCGGAACAAGGCCAAGGCGAAACTGGCACGGCTGCATGCCCGCATTGCCAACATCCGGTCCGATGCCTTGCACAAACTCACGTCTGATCTGACCCGTCGGTTTCATACCATCGGCATCGAGGATCTGAATGTGTGCGGCATGATGGCGAACCGGCATCTGGCCCGCTCCATTGCTGAGATGAGCTTTCATGAGTGCCGTCGGCAACTGGAGTACAAGGCAGATCAGCGGGGTGGGCAGGTGGTGGTGGCCGACCGCTGGTTCCCCAGCAGCAAAATGTGTTCGGTCTGTGGAGCAGTGCAGAAGGCAATGCCACTATCCACGCGGCAGTGGATTTGCCCGGACTGTGGCGTACACCACGACCGGGATGTGAATGCGGCAAGAAATCTTGCCCATTACGCCGTGAGTTCCACGGTGTCAGCCTGTGGAGAGGAAGGCGCTGGCTCAGGTCGCGAGACCGGAGTGAAACCGGCCTCTGTGAAGCAGGAAATCAGCACTGAACCGGTTTAGATGCTTCTGAATAGGTTTGGGTAGGTATGATGGAACGGTTTGAGCAGTTCAGCATAAGGGGCTATTTTCAGAGGTAAAAGACAATGGCAAAACAGTACCGCAGTGAAGCCCTGGCATCGATTCACGAAACCATGGAGGCCCTGCACGAGGTCGGCGCCATCGACAAGCAGACCATGCGTGACTTCGATGACGCATGCCTTGCCCCAGTCAAACCACTTCCACCAGAAGAGATCCGCGCCTTGCGTGAACGTGAGCATCTATCCCAGCCCGTTTTCGCACGTTACCTCAACGTCAGCAAGAACCTGGTATCCGACTGGGAGCGTGGCGTGAAGCGCCCTGGGGGACCTGCTTTGCGTCTACTGACGGTGATCGAGAAAAAAGGTATTCAAGCCATCATCTAGAGGCAGAACTCATCTGGAGCACATGCACCTCTTTCTGCCTGCCTCGGTGGGCCTGCACCTGCTGGATTTTGACCTGTTCACCCACAGCGAGGCCGAACGCCGGCAAGCTGTGTGGCGCTTTGAGATGCGTGATGAAACCCAGCCCGAGGTCACGCTGGGGAACATTGGTACGTCCCGCACTGATCCCGCTTGCCACCCGGGCCGCTGTCGGACTGGATCACCTTCTTCAAGCACTGGCAGGAGAACCTGACCATCGTTCGGCGTCGTGGGGCAGGCACGCTTGTGACCCCGATCATTCCGTCACCAGGGACAGCGCCTCGACATCCAGCCACCTCAAGACGACATGCCACATCTCCGAGGCCATGAGCAACCCAGCAGGCTTGGTGATCGAGCGATGTAGTACGTATAATAGAGCGTACTATATTACACCTCCCACGGAGGATCGCGATGGCATCCCTATTGGATCGTCCTGAAGATGCAGTCTCTGCCACATCCATGGCACGAGGTTTCAGCGCTCATCTCAAGGAAGTATCGGCCCGGCAGACCGACAGGCTTGTCATCTTCAAGGATAATAAGCCCGTTGCGGTCATGATGAATGTTCAGGCGTATCAAGACCTTGTCGATGAACTCGAAGATCTGCGCATCGAAGCTGTGGCACGGGATCGGTTAACCACTTATGAGGCCGACCAGGCCATCTCTCATGAAGATATGCGGTCCCTTTTCGAGCAAGGCGACTGACCCGTGACATGGAAGGTGATCTACCATCCGGGCGTCCGGCAAGACCTGGCGCGATTGGGTTCGGCTGCTGCCAAACGGGTTCTTGATGTGATTGAGGAGCGTATCCGTGATGGCGAACCCGAAAAGCTGGGAAAGCCACTGCGTGGCACCTTGGCCGGTTGCCGACGAATCCGAACGGGCAATACTCGAATCGTGTACAGGGTGGATGGAAACGCCGTCCAGGTGCTGATCATTGCTGTGGGTGCGAGACGTGACGAGGAGGCCTACAAGCTCGCCGACCAACGTGTTTGAACAAAACCACAAAGAACGGACACCCCCTCACACCCCCAGCTCCGCCACCTGCCTCTGCGAAATCACATGCCCCCGGGCCGCTGCCCGGGTGATCCACGATAGCCCCAGCGACTCGTCGCCCTCCACACCCTCGCCGCAGACGTAACAACGCCCGAGCCAGTGCATGGCGTCCGGGTCTTCCCGTTTTGCGGCCTGCTCCAGCCAGTGGAGGGCCCGCTCCGGCTGGCCAGCCTGCAACAACATCAGGCCCAACTCTCCTTGCGCCGTGGGCTCGCCGTTGTCCGCCCGACGGATGAGGTCCATGTCCTCTTCGCTCAGCGACATGCCGATGTCATCCATCAGGCCTTCCAGGGGCACCTGAGTGCGGCCCAGGGGCTCGTCCTTGTTCTTCTTGGCGATGGCGCCCGTGGCGATGCGCCGCCACAGGGTGCGTCTGCTCAGGCCAGTGAGGAAGATGGCGGTTTTCAGGGTGACCAGGTGCATGGCTTCAGGTATCCGTATTCACGACCTCTTTCCAGGTTACCACCCTCGGCGCGCTCAGCGGACTGCCCCACAGGCCATGGTCGCGCAGGTTTTCCAGGGCCTGGGAACTGTATTTCAGGCTGAAGTTGCCGCCCAGGTCGGCGTCCACGGCATCTTCATTGCCGGTGAGGGAGATGATGGAGCCAAAGACATTGGCCGTTCCCGACCCCGATGACAGGCGGGCACCGTCCCTCAGGATGACCAAGCCTTCGAAGGTCATGGTGCCGTTGGCGGGGAAGATTTCGATATCTCCCGACACGATAAGGATGCCAGCCCCGTGGGTGTTGCCGCTCAGTCGGATGCTGCCGGTGCCGGTCACGTGGCTGACTGTTGGCGCACTGCGGCTGCCGAGATACTGGGAAATATCCTTGTTCGTGCTGTCGGCATTGACGTCGATTGGTTGCGTATCAGAACGGCTGACCAGAGCATCGGCATATTGATTCCAGTCGTTGGCGCTCACACCGCCGGTGCTCACGCTGGCATCGGTCTGGCGCAAGGGCGGGTCGCCCCGGATCTGATCCGGGCGATTGTTGCCAGCTTGATTGCCAGTGCCGATGGCATCGTTGGCGTCGTTGCCGATGAGGTATATGCCGGCCTTGTCGCCGGAGCGGTCGGCCACTTTCTCGCTCTTGCAGTCGTTACCCGTACAGGCGTCTTCCACAGGCACTTTCCAGTCGCGGCCATCATAGTAGATGGCGCTCCCGCTGTTGGAGCCAGTACGGGTGGTGCAGTCAGCGCCGTAGCAGGTGTAGGCAGACTCGGGCGTTGGCCCGCCCAGTCCGCGGTCCAGTTCCACTTCCACGATGCGCTGGGTGCCGGTGGCGATGATTTCTCCCTGGATGCGCACGCGGGCGGTGCCGCCCTGATAGCTCAGGTCCGCCAGGCGCCAGGCGACGACCTGGCCGTTGCCGAGGAAGCGGTCATGGTCGCCAATGGCCTTCACGCTCTCTTCGCTGTCGCCCCAGTGGGCAAAGGAGGCGTCGCGCAGTATTCCCAGCACTTCACTCATGCCGGTTTCTGCCGCCATGAAGGCCTCGGTGGTCTGTTTCTGGTTGCCGGCAACACGCTCCTGGATGAAGCTGCCGTTCATGCCGGCCACGCCGATGAGGGTGGCCATGGCCAGGATGATGAGGCTGACCACCAGGACGGTGCCGCGCTGTGTGCTCTTATGGGCGTTCATTGAGGGCTCCTTGCCCCCCACCCTGCGGATGGGGGGCGCATGTTGAGCCGCCGCATCCCTGCGGCTGGCATGTTACGAGTTCGTCAGACTTCTGAAGATGGGGCCGCGCAGCGCCACGTGAAATGTCAGGGTGTGGTGGCGCGGCGGCCCCCCTTGACTGGCTTGGCTGGTGAAGACGAGGGTGATTCTTGCGCCAATGGGGTCCGTGCCCGAGGGGAGCGGATCCGGTTTTGGAACGAATTGCAGCACGGAGCCCGGTTTCATTCCTTGAACCAGGATCGGGTCATTGTCGTCACCCTCAGACCCGCACCGCAGGGCATCGCCGTCCACGTGGTAGATCACTTCGCTCGCTGGCCCGCTCACGCGGCAAACGGCTGCGTTTGCGGGGCGATCCCGAATCACGCTGATGCCCTGGGGCGTGGTGGTCTCGGCAATGGCATCGGCCCCGCGAATATCCCTCACCATGAAGTCGACGGCGAAACCGATGTTGTCCTGCAGCGCGCTGAATCGCTGCGTCTCGCGGTAGGCGGCCTGGTTGCCCAGGAACACGTGAATAACACCCGCGGTGAGAATGAGCCCGATGACCAGGGCGACCATGAGTTCGACGAGTGAGAGGCCGTGTTGTTGGTTTGGGCGTCTCATCAGGAACTCCCTCCTGTAACCTCAACCGGCAACCACACGCGGTAATGAAACTCCGTTGTATCGTCAGTCTCGTCGAAACGGCCTTCGGTCCAGTGGACTGTGATCTCGCAGACATCCTGGTCACAGCTCCCGATATCGGAGGCGCTGATACCAGGCAGTGTCACCCGATGGTTGCCATCGAGGTCGGTGCCCCCTTGCTGCCAATGATCACGCCATTCGTCGCGTATGGCTTCCACATCGGCACCGGTGAACTCCCCGTTGTCTGCCCAGGCCTTCGCCATCCCCAACCAAAGCCGCTCCCCCGCATCGGTGGCAATCACGCTGGCCACAGTGCGCTGGTAGGCAGAGTGGGAACTTTGCATCCCCAGCAACTGCAACCCCGCCAGGCCCAGCAGGCCAACGGAGAGTACGAGCAGGGCCACCAGGGCCTCGATGAGCGAGAAACCGGTTTGCAATGAGCGGGTTGTAGGCGGCATATGCGTCATGGTGTGGGCGTCCTCTCGATACTATGACTGATGATACGCCTCGGCATTACATGTGGGCCGCCGGGTGGTGGGATTTGGGGGATGGATCACAGAGGAGATTGCTGGGTGCGTTGGGACGGGTTGGGGGTGACCGTTTGGCGTTGCAACTCGTCGGTGAAACTCTACCGCTCAGTTTCGGTTGGGCTCGCGGCTGCTCCCCTCTCCCGCTTGCGGGAGAGGGGCTGGGGGTGAGGGCCGGACGTAGCCGGGGGTATTGGCACGGGAAACGGCCTCTCTTTACGTCGGTGGCACACATAAACCCGTGCCACCGTTTTGGATCAAGCTGTGCCGATTGGACAAGACGCATCACGAAACCCCCGCTCATCCCGGATAAGGAACCGCTTATGGGTTGGCCCGGGATCTGCAATATCCCTGCTGCGTGAGGCCGGGATCACTGGCCTTGAAACGATGGAATGACTTCTTACAGACGAGGTGTTTCGTGATGCGGAAACAACAGGGTTTTACTTTGATCGAACTGATGATCGTGGTGGCGATTATTGGGATTTTGGCGGCGATTGCGATTCCGGCTTATCAGGATTATACGGCTCGTGCCCAGGTATCTGAGGGGCTTAGCCTTTCTTCTGCTGCAAGAACCGCTCTCGCAGAACATGCAATGATGAGAGGATCCTGGCCCGACGCTGATGAATTCAACGAGGGGGATGGCACTAATGCTATTGGCTCCTATGTGCTTCAGATTACGCATAATGATGCTGGCGTCGTTGAGGTAGAGATGAAAAGTTCCGATGTGGCCGGAGCGGTCTCAGGAAAAACCTTCATTTTAACTCCCAACACAATCGACGATGCTAGCGGCAATGTGGAACGCGTTACGGGCTGGACCTGTGAACCAGGCGGCTCCGACGCAATGCTAGCGAAGTACTTGCCGTCCAGTTGTCAAGACTAGGTAGAAAGTAAGTTAGTTGAGTAAGGGACAGGCACTTTTCTTGACCTGACGCTTACCTAGATAGCAGCAACCTGAACCCCGGCCTCGCGCCGGGGTTTCTTTTTTTCGCGCGAAGCGCGGGGGGCGGAGCAAGGGACAGGCACTCTTGACCATTCCACTTGGAGGAGCACAGCGAGGCGAGGGACAGGCACTTTTCCTGACCTGGCTCTGCACAAGGCACAAGGCAAGGCAAGGGACAGGCAGCAGCAAGGGACAGGCACTCTTGACCATCCCGCTCAGCTTTTCGTCACATAGCCGTTATGTTCAACGGCCTCCCGCCCCGTTGACTGCCCTTTCCCCGCCTGGGAATGCGCTTCCAGCCTCGAATTTCCCCACCATCTGGCTGAAAGCATGAACGGCGCCCACGCGCCAATCTCGGCACCTCACCGCCGCATGTGAGAAGTCGGCCAAGAAAGCCCCTCAGGCCACTGATCGTCGCCGCTGACGTCGGTACACGGCCTCAAACCGCGTGCTCTGGTCCAGCCATTGATCCGGGGTGATGCCCAGGCGCTGCAGGATGGGCGGCTGAGTGTTGGCAATGGCGCCCTTCTTCCTCGGGTCGATGGACCGCCCCGTGGCGTCCACCAGGGCCAGATAATCCTCGAAGGCGAACGGTATGCCGGTCTGCCCTTCCTGCACGAACGCGCCCTCGAAATGCAGCAGCGGTTTCACCTTGCCATCGAACCGCAACAGGGCATCCAGCTGCATCTGCTCGCGCACGGCCTGCGCCAGGTTGAACCGGGGCGTGATCCGTTCCCGGATGCTGGTGTGCGCCGAGGCCTCCGGGGTGGCCGCCATCCCGGCCCGCACCGGGTTGAGATCCACATAGGCCATGCAGCTGAGCAGCGCCGCCTCAGTGCGCAGCGCCTGGGACTTGAACCGCGCCTCCCAGAAATGCCCACTGCAGCCATCCTCCCGGTTGGCCTGGCGGGCAATGGGCTCGTTCAGGCACTTCATGAACCAGCTCAGGTCCGCCAGTCGCCGCCGGTAACACTGGGCAAATTCTGCCACCTGGCTCAGCTCGTAGCTTTCCTGCGACGCGCCGGCCAGATACCGCTGAACCAGCAGCGGCCCCTTGAACAGGCAGCTCCAGCGCCGCAGCACCTCGTCATCGGACCAACGCTCGGCGTGCGCCGGCTCCAGCTTGACCACCAGATGATAATGATTGGACATGACCGCGTATGCGGCCACCTCCACGGCAAACAGGGAGGCCAGCAGCCGGATCCGATCTTCGATCCATTGCCGTCGGTGTTCAAAGCACTTGCCGGTGGCCTGATCCTGCCCACACAGGAAGGTGCGACGCACACAGCGCGAGACCACGTGGTAGTAAGGGGTATCGGCGACCGATATCTGCTGGCAACGGGGGCGTGGCATGTGTCCCTCCTGGACGATGGTTCAACGGCTGAGTCCATGAGCCGGTGTCGCGGCAGATTAGCGCAGGGGTGTTCTGCAGTGGTCTTGGTGGCAGGTCGGCATCAGCCGGACTGTAAGCCAACCCGCCGCGAAGCAGGAAAGGTCGTTTGTGAAAACGATCCGGCCAGGCAACCGTAACCTCGGAATCCTCGTTCACGGCGAGGAGGGCTCAGGCCCCGCAGACAAAATCATCTTACAGTGTTCCCCTC
Organism: Ectothiorhodospira variabilis; assembly: GCF_022227625.1. Lineage (NCBI taxonomy): Bacteria > Pseudomonadati > Pseudomonadota > Gammaproteobacteria > Chromatiales > Ectothiorhodospiraceae > Ectothiorhodospira > Ectothiorhodospira variabilis. The sequence goes on from NZ_JAJNAO010000002.1 coordinate 322,579, forward strand.
ACGCCACCTGCTGGGAGGGGACTTCCAGCATGGCGGCAATGCTCAGATGGTAGTCAATATCCGGCCACTCAATACCTGTAGCGTCGCAGATAAACTGGTAGTGACGTAATTCCTTGACAGAGGCCTGCTCAAGCTCTGGATACCAGCTCAGTGGTGTCGAGATACGCCGACCATCACTCAGCTCGACATGAAGGAAATGGTCGTCAAAATGAACTTCCCTACCTCCCAAACCATGCATTCCACACCTCCAGAAATTGCCGTCTATGCAAGCTCAAAAGTTCAAGACACTCCTTGAGTTCTTGCTTCTTGAGCGTTGAATATACCACCACGCTGGTTTCCATTTCGATCTTGGCCCAGCCGCCAGACTTCATCACATGCACGTGCGCTGGCCGATGCTCATTCGCATAGAAAAAGAATTTGAACCCTTTTTCGTTCAATAAGGTCGGCATCAACTTAGTTTCCACCTGGAATCCGGCACCGTGTCGATAACGCCACCCTGGAAAAGTATAGGAGGCACCTTCGCCGGGTGTCGCCGGGACGATGAGGCTTGGACCTTCACCGCCAATACATCCTCGGGCGGATCCTCCATTAATACGATCACCTTCACGTGGCGATTCATCAGCTTCTCAAACTGCGGAATCCGGATGAACGCGCTTTTGATATCCGTCTCGAACTCTACCGCGTAAATATGACACCTTAAGCAAGCAGGGGATAACCACGCACCACGAGGATAGCACGACTACCGCCTCAGGGCGGCGGAGCAAGACGAGAAGGCAAGGGACAGGCAGTCTTGACCATCGTGGTCAGCCTTTCGTCCCCTGGCCGTTATGTTCAACGCCCACCCGCCCCGCTGGCGACCCTTTCCCCACCTGGGAATGCGCTTCCAGCCTCGAATTTCCCCGCCATCTGGCTGAGAGCACGAACCGCGCCCACGCGCCAACCTCGGCACCTCACCGCCGCATGGTAAAAGTCGGTCAGGAAAGCCCCTCAGGCCGCCTACCAGACAGTCGTCGCCAGGAGGTGATAGATTTCGTGACGTTCTTGGAACAGCGGTATGGGGTTTCGCCTCCAAGTGAACAGGTGGATTGGCCAGAACAAGAGTTCCGGGCCATGAGTATTGAACAATCCATGCGAGGCCTGGAGGACGAACCGGATCTTTATTCCGACGATGATCTCAAGGAGCGCTGGCGGTGAAGCGCTCTGTTGACATCCTCCCCGGCCCGAAGGCCGGAGATTCCTACGGCGCTCAGTTCGCTGATGCGATTTGAGTCGCTTCGGTGGGTTCCTGCTTCATCGGAGCTGCCGTGCCTACACCGAGGTGTGGGTGCGGCCTTACATCCCCTCCACAGGCCATGACGGCATGCCCTGCCGCCAATACATTGTTGGCTGCATTCACATCGGCATGAGCCGTGTGACCGCAGGCAACACATTTGAATCGGGCCTGGGTCTTGCGGTTGGCCTTGTCCGCATGACCACAAGCCGGACACATCCGGCTGGTGTTGCGTGGATTCACCGCAATGACCATTCCACCGCGCCATGTCTGCTTATATTCAAGCTGGCGTCGGAACTCGGCCCATCCCTGATCCAGAATGGATCGGTTCAGGCCCGATTTGGCCCGGACATTTCGCCCCGGCAGATGGACCGTGCCTGCTGCCGACTTGGACATATTCCGTACCTGCAAGTCCTCTATCACAACGACTGCGTGGTTTTGGCTGATCGCGGTCGAGGTCTTGTGCAGGAAGTCGCGGCGGGCATGGCCGATGCGGGTGTGAATGCGCTGGATACGGGCTTTGGCCTTTTTCCAGTTATTGCTGAATTTGACCTTGCGGCTCATCGCCCGTTGAGCCCGCGCCAGTTGCCGCTGGCGCTTTTTGAGGGCATGCGCCGGGGCAATGATCTCGCCGCTGGAGAGGGCGGCGAAGCAGGCCACCCCCATATCCATGCCGACGATGCTGCGAGCCGGGTGGCGGGGATCTTCGATCTCCTGTCGCGTCTGAATGGATACATGCCAGCGCCCGCCCGAGAGGGCAACGGTGACATTGCGAACCTCGCCCACCACCTTGGCCTATGGGCAAGGTCTGCGCCGACTTCGAGGCACAACTGATCGAGATGGACGGCGAGGACGATCATGTGCATCTGCTGGTGGAGTATCCGCCCAAGGTGGCCGTCTCGAACCTCGTGAACAGCCTCAAGGGCGTCTCCAGCCGTCTGCTTCGCAAGGAGCGCCCGGATATCGAGAAACGCTACTGGAAGGGCAGCGTGCTGTGGTCGCCGTCCTACTTCGCATCCTCCTGCGGCGGCGCGCCGACCTCCATCGTGCGCCAGTACATCGAGCAGCAGCAGACACCTCACTGAAACCCAAGGACGGCTACGCCGTCCGCGCTATCCTTCCCCGCCCTGAACGGCGGGGCTTGTCGCGCGCTGGGTCAGACTAGCGCGGAGCGAGGCGCTGGCAAAGGCGTGCCTGCTGTTTGCTGCGACGTCTAAAATTACGTACACTCCGAGCATGCAAACACTGATTTTCATGGGCTCCAGTCGCGAGGATATCCGGGGTTTTCCGGAGGGGGCGCGGAGGGAGCTTGGGCGACAGTTGCTTCGTATTCAGCATGGACTGGACCCCGATAACTGGAAGCCGATGAAGACTGTGGGCAAAGGTGTGCGCGAGGTGCGGGTCAATGTTAAGGGCCAGTTCCGGGTCCTTTATGTCACAAACATTGGTAACGCTGTGTATGTATTGCATGCCTTCCAGAAAAAGGCGCAGAAGACCAGCCCGAAGGATATCGAGTTGGGACAGCGCAGGTACAGGCAAATCGGGTTCTGATATGGACGAAAAGATGACAGTGAGCTGTGGCAACGTTTTTGAGGATTTAGGATTCTCGCCGGAGGATGCTGCGGCAATGCAAGTAAGGGAAACTCTTTTGATCGCGTTGGAGAAAGAACTGCGCAAACGCGGCAAGACACAGCGGGAGCTGGCAGCAGAGTTAGGGGTGTCACGCAGCCGAATTTCCGAGGTGCTGCATCACAAGACCGACCGCTTTAGCGCTGACAAACTGGTGGGCCTGCTGCACCGAGCGGGTAAGCGTGTGGAGTTGCGGATTGACTGAGCAGAGCAAGGGACTGGCACTCTTGACTGACGAGGTCCACCCGCCCCGTTGGCATCCTTTCGCCGCCGCATGGGAAAAGTCGGTCAGAAAAGCCCCTCAGGCCACTGATCGTCGCCGCTGCCGTCGGTACACGGCCTCAAACCGCGTACTCTGCTCCAGCCACTGATCCGAGGTGATGCCCAGACGCTGCAGGATGGGCGGCAGCTGGTCTGCCTGCTCTACCGCCCCCAGTGGGAGCCGGCCTGCCGGCGATGCGTTGCACCAGCAGCGCCCGGGCCAGCCCATGCGCCCACTGCCTTCGCGGGCGAGGCCCGCTCCCACATGATGCAGATGGACTCCCTGCCCCATCTGCTCGCGCACGGCCTGCGCCAGGTTGAACCGGGGCGTGATCCGTTTCCGGATGCTGGTGTGCGCCCAGGCCTCCGGGGTGGCCGCCATCCCGGTTGGCCTGGCGGGCAATGGGCTCGTTCAGGCACTTCATGAACCAGCTCAGGTCCGCCAGTCGCCGCCGGTAACACTGGGCAAATTCTGCCACCTGGCTCAGCTCGTAGCTCTCCTGCGACGCGCCGGCCAGATACCGCTGAACCAGCAGTGGCCCTTTGAACAGGCAGCTCCAGCGCCGTAGCACCTCGTCATCGGACCAGCGCTCGGCTTGGGTCGGTTCCAGCTTGACCACCAGGTGGTAATGGTTGGACATGACCGCGTAGGCGGCCACCTCCACGGCGAACAAGGACGCCAGCAGTCGGATACGATCTTCGATCCATTGTCGGCGGTGTTCAAAGCTCTTGCCGGTGGCGTGATCCTGCCCACTCAGGAAAGTGCGCCGCACGCAGCGCGAGACGACGTGGTAGTAAGGGGTCTCGGTGACCGATATCTGCTGGCAACGGGGGCGCGGCATGTGTCCCTCCTGGACGATGGTTAACCGGCCAGATCCATGGGCCGTGGAACGACAGCCTACCGCGAGGTAGGAGGCCAGGCCCGAATCAACTGCTCAAGCCCCGTGCTTCCAGGGGTCGATCACTTCGACACCGCAGCCCGTGAAATCGGTCACGTTGCGGGTCGCGATGGCGGCGCCATGAGCACGTGCCGTGGCGGCGATCTGGCAGTCCGGGAAGCTGATCGGCCGACCGGCGGCGCGGCGGTCGACGAAGATGGTAGCAAAGGCTTGCGCTGCGACGCTGTCAAAGGGCAGAACCCGGCCCGCGAAGTCCTCGGTGATCATGGCGTCGATTTCGGCGATCAATCGACTGCGTCGTTTGCCCTCGGACATCACCGCTGCCCCGCGCCGCAGTTCGGCCTCTCCCACCGCGCTGATATGAAGCACTGCAGCGTCTTGTACCCCGAACCAGGCTAGAACAGCCGGGGCGGGGTTTGGACGCATCAGCTCCGAGATCACATTCGTGTCGATCAGGATCATTGCCGGTCCGCTTTAGTCGAACCGTAGCGGTTCCGGCATCGGTTCCCGCGGCGGCAATGGGAGATCCACCCCACCGAGCGCCGCGAACCGGCGGTGGATAGTCTCGCCGAGGTTCTTGGGCGCCACCGGCTTACCGATGGCCTGGCGCAGGATTTCCCGCGCTTCCTCCTCCATCGACCGGTCATGTTGGGCCGCGCGCATGCGCAGGCGACGCTTCAGACCCTCGTCGAGATTACGAATTGTGATACTGGCCATGGCACTCTCCATCAAGCTCTCTTAAGATTAATCTTTGATTGCATTGATATCAACTCACCCAGCTGGACCAGGAGCGAGGGACAGGCACTCTTGACCGCCCCCCACAGCAACATTTTCTAGCGGTTGCTGCTTAATCCGTGTCCGCTGCGACTTGACCAGAACACTCAGGAATGGATCCACTTACGGCACAGTTCTGGAACCTGATATCGAGTGCTTCGGCCTCCTGCCGATAACTTCACCAGGCAGCCCTTCTCGACAAGCCCGGCAAGATGGCGGGTGGCAGTGGCCTTACTCACCTTGGCCACTTTCTGATACTGCGAAGCACTGATGCCTTGCTCAAATCCCCTTTCCCCTCCATCAAGCAACCGGTTCAGCACTTTTGCCTGCTCGGGGAGCAGGCCAGCCGTCCCGAAGCGCTGCCAGAAGCAGGCTTTGGCCAGTGTCCGCTCAGCCTGATCAATTACGTTCAGCAACGTGGCATTCAGGGTATCCAGGAACCAGACAAGCCAGGTCGTCAGGTCCGGCTTTCCACGTTGGCTCTCCTCGAGATGGCGATAGTAATTGGCTCGGCGCTCCAGGATGGCTGCGGACATGGCATACAAGCGAATCCCTTGCTGGTCCGCCTGCGCCAGGGCTCGATCGGCGATGGCCCGGGCGATACGCCCGTTGCCATCTTCGAACGGGTGCAACGTCACGAACCAGAAGTGGGACAGCCCTGCCCGCACGAGAGGGTCCATCCCGGGGTCATGGCGGCTGGACTCGAACCATTGGAGGAATTGGTCAACCTCGCACTCCAGGCGTTCTCGGGGCGGGGCCTCAAAATGCACCTTGGGGCGGCCAATGCGGCCTGAGACCACCTGCATCGGCTCCACCCCTCGCCATTGGCCGGGGCGCAGCGTTGTAAGAGAGGCTTCCGCATCAGGGAACAGCCATCGATGCCATTGAAATAGTCTTTCTGCATCCAGCGGTGAATCCGGTTTGAGGGTGGCATCCAGCATCAACTCTGCCAGGCCTTCGGAGCGCGGTGAAGGGGGCCCGCCAGGCTCCTGCACACCAAGGCGCCGGGCCAGCGATGAGCGTACCGACGCAACATTCAGGCGCTCACCTTCGATGGCCGAGGAGGTCACAATGTTCTCCAATAGCGTGTCCAGGGCGGCTCTCGCCTCGGCCTCCGGATCATCTGCGGGCAACAGGGCCTCCGACCGCCCCAGCAAGATGCCGAGCCCCCTCCAGCACTTCTGAAGCCGAGGCTGAACCTCAGCCACTTGCCAGGTAAAGCAGGGCCAATCGGGATGTTGCCAGATCCACTTGGGGGCTTGATCGGTCATTTATTCGGCTCATTATGTGAGCTGAAAGAATGGCCCTTTTCGGCTCAGTGGGCAAGCAAGGAAGCCTTGGGATTTCGGGTGATGCGCCAGCAGCGCCCAGGCCAGGCCGTGTGCCCACCGCCTTCGCGGGCGAGGCCCGCTCCCACATAAGAATGGGGATCGTCACCTGTATTGCTCTGTGAGTGACAACGCCGCTCAAGCCCCCGGGAACCCGCGACAATGGATCCGACTCCAATTCCCATACGATGAAGTGGATACGCGGGGCTTCGCGGATGAACCAGGCACCCCCCGGCCGCCGGGCCGGTTTGATCATGTTGACCCTGTTCTGGGTGCTGGCCCTGGGCACGGGCACGTGGGTGTATCAGGGGGTGCTGGATGGTCAGCGCAATCCCAATACGCACCTTGTGCACAGCCTTGGCGATGGGGATGGCAGCGTTACCCTGGAGCGCAACCGGGCGGGGCATTTTGTGGCCACGGGCCGGATCAATGGGGAGCCTGTGGATTTCCTTCTGGATACCGGCGCCACTTATGTGGCCTTGCCTGCGCATCTGGCAGAACGACTTGGTCTGCCACGGGAGCATCGGGCCACTTTCAACACGGCCAATGGGCGCGTTCAGGGGCATCTCACCACGCTGGATGATGTGAGACTGGGAGACCTGTCCGCCCGCGGGGTGCGCGGCGCCATCACGCCGGGGCTGGAGGGGGATTTTGCCTTGCTGGGGATGAGCTACCTGGGGCGTTTTGACATCCAGATCCGTGGTTCCACGATGGTGTTGCAGACACCCGAGCGGCGTTGATGAGGCCGCCGAAGGGCGGCCGCTTCTCCCACCAGGTTCCATTCTATTTACATCAACTCCCGCCAGGCGGTGATCTGTGGATGCTCGAAAGCGGCGTCCCACAGGCCGTGTTCACGCAGATTGTCCAGGGCTTCGGGGCTGTAGCGGATGTTAATGTTGCCGGAGAGGTGGTCGAATAACTCGCCATCGTCGCCCGCTAGAGAAATCACGGACCCGAAGATATTCACTTTCGCCGCATCCGCGTTCATTTCCGCCCCTTCGAGAAGGATCACCAGCCCCTCGAAGGTAATTGACATGTCGTCGCCTGGGTGGAGTGTGAGCTGATCGGAGATCACCAGGATGCCCGCCCCATGCACATCCCCGCTCACACCGATGCTGCCCTCCCCTTCCACATGGTAAATACCCGGGGACTCCCGGTTACCCATGAAGTCCTGAACGTACACAGAGTCCACCACACTACCATACTCAGTAGGGGAACGGTCGTTGATCAAGGGCCCCCCATCAGCGTCAAGCTGCACATGCTTTCGCTCCGGGTGCGTCAGGAGCTGGTCCACGTAACTCTTCCAGTCACTGGCGCGCGTGCCGGAGGGGTTCCCACCCCCCGTGCTCACCCCCTCGCTGACCATGACGGGAGCAGGTTCGCCATGAATCCGTTCCGACGTCGTCTCCACAGAGCGCGGGCCCTCCGCAGGGGCGTTTGCGTCTCCCAGCACCAGGTAAAGCCCTGTGACGGGAAGCGCCTCGGCCAACGCCTCTGGCAGGTTCTCGGGAGGATCGCTCGGACATGAACCCGATGTGCAGACATAGCCATCATCACTGCTGGGCAACGGCCAGATCCGGCCATCGAAGAGCAAGTCAAAGTTGTCGCTCTGGACAACGACATCATCGTCGTCCACGGCACACGCAGCCCCAAAGCAATGATAGGCCCCCTCAGGATGAGGCCCGCCGAGGCCGGTCTCCAGGGTGATCTCAAGGGTGCGCCGGGCGGCGGTGTTGCCCACGCCGCCCACGACCTGCACGGTCATCGCACTGCCGCTGGCTTCGGGAGCCTGAGCAAGCCACCACTGGGCCGGATGCTCGCCAGTGACATCATGCGGGCCCATACCGCCGAGATCTTCAAGCAACACGTCGGGATCCAGTCGGTTCAGATTCTTGTAGATGAGGCGAGAATTGGCGAGCACCTCGGCCACCCCCGTCTCGGCCGCCATGAACGCATCGGTGCCCTGCTTCTGATTACCGGCAATGCGCTCCTGAAGGTGGGCCGACGTCATCCCACTCACGCCGATCAGCGTGGCCAGTGACAGCATCACCAATGAAACAATCAGGACCGCTCCCTGCTCCTTGGCGGGTCTGTAGCGCATGAGGACCTCCTATCCCTGTATCGACAGTGTGTCTCCCGATTAAAGCGCTCATCCAGCCGACAAACAGCGTACTAGTTCAAATTTTCCGCAATCGGCGCCACCCGTTGGGGAAACGCCCAGGCGGCGCCCCAACATCAAGAGCGTTATACTCTCCCCCCATTTTCCAGAAGGAGCACCCTATGCGACCCAGCGGCCGCGCCCCGGATCAGTTGCGACCCATCCGTTTCACCCGGGGGTTCACCTCCCATGCCGAAGGCTCGGTGCTGGTGGAGTATGGCAATACCCGGGTGATCTGCACCGCCTCGGTGAGCGATCGGGTGCCCCCGTTCCTCAAGGGCAAGGGGCGCGGCTGGGTGACGGCGGAATACGGCATGCTGCCCCGGGCCACCCATGATCGGGTACCCCGCGAGGCGGCCCGGGGCAAGCAGGGGGGGCGCACGGTGGAGATCCAGCGTCTGATCGGTCGCAGCCTGCGGGCGGCCGTGAACCTGGAGGCCCTGGGTGAGCGTCAGATCACCGTGGACTGCGACGTGATCCAGGCCGATGGTGGCACCCGCACCGCCTCCATCAGTGGCGGTTACGTGGCCCTGGCGGACGCCATTGCTGCCCTCAAGGCCAAGGGCCAGATCAAGCGCGATCCGCTGTTTGGCAGCGTGGCGGCGGTGTCCGCAGGCATTTACAAGGGCACGCCGGTGCTGGACCTGGATTACCCAGAGGACTCCGAAGCCGAGACCGACATGAATGTGGTGATGAACGAGGCCGGTGGTTTCATCGAGGTGCAGGGCACGGCAGAGGGCCACGCCTTCCGCCCGGAGGAGTTGCAGGCCATGCTGGAATTGGCCCAGAAGGGTATCGGCGAGATCATCACCGCACAGCAGGCGGCGCTGGCGCTGTAAGCGTGGTCCGCCTTGATCACGGGAGACTGAAAATGAAGATCGTGCTGGCCACCGGCAATCAGGGCAAGGTTCGGGAATTCGCGCAACTGCTGGCCCAAAGCGGCCACGAGGTGGTGCCCCAGTCGGACTTTCAGGTGCCCGAGGCCGAGGAGACGGGCCTGAGCTTTGTGGAGAATGCCATTCTCAAGGCCCGCAACGCCGCCGCCCACACCGGCCTGCCCGCCATGGCCGATGACTCGGGCATCGAGGTGGACGCCCTGGACGGTGCGCCGGGTATCTATTCCGCCCGCTATGCCGGCCCCAATGCCTCGGCCGAGGAGAACAACATCAAGCTGCTCAAGGCCGTGCGGGAGATCCCCGCATCGGGACGCATTGCCCGCTTTCGCTGCGTGATCGCCTTTTTGCGCCACGCCGAGGACCCCTCCCCCATCATCGCCGAGGGCAGCTGGGAGGGCATGATCGCGCCGGGGCCCGCCGGTGATGGCGGACATGGCTACGACCCCATCTTCCTGGATGCCGAACTGGGCATGACGGCGGCGCAGATGAGCGGCGACGAAAAGAACCGCCGCAGCCATCGGGGTGAGGCACTACGGGTCTTCCTGGCACGGCTGGAGACCGTGTAGGGCGCTGGCCCGAGTGCATCCACTGATGTTCGCCTCGCTGCCCGCGCCACCGTTGTCCTTGTACATCCACCTGCCCTGGTGTGTGCGCAAATGCCCCTACTGCGACTTCAACTCCCATGCGGCGGACTCCGTCCCCGAGTCTGACTATGTGGATGCCTTGATCGCCGACCTGGAGGCGGACCTGCCGCTGGTATGGGGGCGGCGGCTGGAGAGCATATTCCTGGGGGGCGGCACCCCCAGCTTGTTCAGCCCGGAGGCCATTGACCGTCTGCTGAGCGCCATCCGCGCCCGGCTCACCTGCCGGCCGGGGATCGAAATCTCCATGGAGGCCAATCCCGGCACGGTGGAACAGGACCGCTTCCGGGGCTATCGCGAGGCCGGGGTGAACCGGCTCTCCATTGGGGTGCAAAGCTTCGATGATGGGCTGCTTCAACGGCTGGAGCGGATTCACACCGGGGATGAGGCCCATGGCGCCGTGGCGGCGGCTCGTGCAGCGGGCTTTGACAACCTGAATCTGGACCTGATGTTCGGGCTGCCGAACCAGACCCTGGATCAGGCCCTGAAGGATCTGGACACGGCCCTGGCGCTCGGGCCTGAACACCTAAGTTGGTATGAACTGACCCTGGAGCCCAATACGCGTTTTGCCAGCCACCCACCCATGCTGCCCGATGAAGACACCCAGTGGGACATGCAGCAAGCGGGGGATGAGCGACTCCGGGTGGCAGGTTACGCCCATTACGAAGTATCGGCCCATGCCCTGCCCGGGCGGCAATGCATCCACAACCTGAACTACTGGCACTTTGGGGATTATCTGGGCATCGGCGCCGGCGCCCATGGCAAGCTTACCCTGCCTGGCGAGGGGCGCATCCTGCGCCGCTGGAAGCAGCGTCAGCCTCAGGCGTTCATGGACGAGGCCCGAGCGGGATCTGCTGTCGCCGGGGAGCGCGCCCTCACGGTGGCGGACGCGGCCTTTGAATTCATGCTCAATGGGCTACGCTTGAGGGAGGGGGTTACAGTGGAGATGTTCACCGCCCACACCGGGCTCACACCGGAGGTGCTGGAGCCGGCCCGTGGCCAGGCGGTGGAGAGGGGGTTGCTGGCGAACCATGCTGATCGGCTGGTGGCCACAGAGTTGGGGCGGCGGTATCTCAACGATCTGGTGGGGATGTTTTTGGAGGATCAACCATGACCCATCCGCTCGAATTCATCACCACCCAATGCCCCCACTGCGGCGAGACATTTGAAACGCGCGTGGACATCCTGGAGCTGGGCGACAGCTATGTGGAGGACTGCCCCACTTGCTGCAGCCCCATTGAATTCCATATCCAGGAGGGCATGGATGGCGAACTGGAAGTCACCGTGCGTCGCGAAAACGACTGAGCCTCAGGGCTTGCCAGGCATCTTCGGCACCCACACCATCACCTTCTCCAGCAGCTCGCCATCCAGTTGGGCCTCGGCCGTGAAACGCCCTGCATAGGCCTCGTCCTCCTGCCCCAGTTCGTAACAGTTGGAACCGCTGATATCCATGAGCACCGCCGGTATGCCCGCATTGCGAAAGGCGTGGATGCGCTTGAGGTAAAAGTGGCTGCAGCACATGCCCACGTACGCGGGCTCACCCCGGGCCTGCATTTGCTCCAGCACCTCACACAGATGCTCGAAACGGGTGATGGTCACCACTTCCAGCCCACGCTCCCGGGCCAGGCGGTAGGCCTCGCCCACCTCGCAGGCACCGCATTCCGGACAGCCATCCTCGTGACGCCACCGGCACCAGCCCGGCTTGGCGCAATAGGGCACCAGCATCACCGTGGCCCGATCCAGGATCTGCCTTGCGGTCTCGTTGCCACTCACCCGATGCACCATCAAACGATTGGCCTGCCAGTTGGACAACCCCAGGGCCTGCTCGGAGCGGCGTCCCAGGGCCAGGCGCAGCAACAGCGACAACTCATCGGGCCCAAAACCCGGCGTCTGCCCCGCGTCGGTTCGAAGGCGCCGGATCAGGCGCACCTCGGCGGCATCCATGGGCGCACCGGTAATGGCATCCGCCAGGGAGTCGAACAGGTCGGCCGGCGAAACATGCACGGCGCCGGCAAACACGGCCTGCTCGATCACACGACCCTCTGCATCCGGTGTGACGCGCAGGTGCAGCACGCCGCCGGCGGTGGGCAAGAAGGCCTCCCAGCGATCCTGGCGCTGATCGGACCAGTCTTCCTGAAGGGCCGGATTCACTGCAGGAGGCGGCCTGCCCTGATCCAGCGCCATCCAGCGGTCCGGCGGCGCGGCCACTGGCTCCAGGGCCAGTTCCTTCATCAGTGCCTGGGATACCGCCGCCTTGGCCGCTTCCATCTCCGGGGCGTCGCCCGGGAAGTCCCGCAGGGTGATGAAGCGCTGCCGGGCACTGAGGATGCCCTGGGCACTAAGCTTTTCCCGGGGGGCGCGCAGTACCTTGAGCAGCACTTCGGTATCCAGGTCTTCCAGCAGGACCGCCTGGTAGAGCACCGACTCGGCATCCATGGCCAGAAAACCGGACCCCAGCTTGCGGCCGTCCACTTCCAGGTCGTTGGGAAACGCCGTGCGCGCGGGCACGCCCAGGCTTTGCAGGGCGCGGGCCAGGGCCCGGTTGAGACGGGCCATGAGCGCGGTGAGAGTATCACCCTCTCCCAGCCAGTGCCGGGGCAGGGTCAGGCTCAGGCAGCATTGTGCCGGGGCCAGGTACAGGGCCCCGCCGCCGGTGAGGCGACGCACCACGGGGATGCCGACCTCGGCACAGTACTGCTCGCGCACCGCGTGGCACGCGGCCTCGAAGCGGCCAAGGCTGGCGGTGGGCTGGTAGCGATGAAACCGCAACCGCGCCTCATCCGCAGCCACGCAGCCCTCCAGATGGAGGCGGTCCCGTGCGGCCTGCACGGAACCCGGCGCGGCCGGCTCGCTCCACACCCGGCAGGGCCGGGTGCTCATGCCGATAAGCTCTCCTGCCAGTTCATGCCGGCCTCGCCCTTCCAGTAACCGTTGGAGAACCGCGGATACAGGTCCCTGATCTGTTCCATGGCTTGGGCGGACGAGCGGGTGCCCTCAACGCAGTCGCGGAAGGCCTGGATCACCTGCTCGGTGCCCTCGGGTTCGGGGGAGATGCGCAGCACTTCCACGCCCATGTCCAGCAACTCCGGCACGGCTTCGATGAGGTTGCATGGGTCGGCAGATTGCAATTCGATGCCGTTGATGGTGAGGAAGCCCTTGCCGTCCTGGGTGGACATGGACAGACCGCCAGGGTAATCGATGCAGGCCAGCTCGCAGCTATCCTTGGGCAGGTTGCGGGCCCGGGCGGTGAAACAGCGGGCGGAGAAGGCCAGAGGCAAACGCCCGAAGCCCCACACCTCGGTCTCCAGCCCCTCGGGCCGGGCCGCGTGCATGGCCGCCAGGATGTCCCTGGACAGTTCCACGGGCATCACCCAGCGCACGGCACCCACGTCGGCCAGTTCCTTGAGGGTGCCGGCGTTATAGGTGTTGATGTGAGGGCCGGCCACGAAGGGCTTGCCCATGGACAGGCCCAGGCCGGTAGCATCGTTGGCCTCGATCATGTAGCGGCCGTTGTTCACCAGGCGTTCCAGGGCCAGGCGCTCGGATTCCGCCTCCATGAGGGCCAGGGTGGACATGACCACCGTCTTGCCAGACTCGCTCAGGCGATCAGCCAGTTCCAGCCAGTCAGCGGCACGCAGCTCGCGGCGCTTGGAGCACACCGTCTCGCCCAGGTAGACGATATCCACCGGGGCGGTTTCGATGGCCTTGTAGAAGTCCATGACCCGTTCGCGGGGCCAGTAGTATGGAATCGGTCCCAGAGAAAGTTTCATTGCCAGGCTCTATGCAAGGCACCCAGGGTCTGGGTGCGTCCTTCGGACATGCCGGCGAGCTGCTCGGCCCATTCCGGCTTCGGCTTGTAATTGTCGGGGTTGGCATGCACTGCATCCAGGGCCTGACGCATCACCTGCGTGGCCTTGCCCACGTAGGCAGGGCTGCGCTGGCGGCCTTCCAGCTTGATGGCCTTCACCCCCGCTTTCATCAGATCGGGCAGGATGTCCAGGGTGCTCAGGCTGGTGGGTTCCTCGATGGCGTACACGGTGTCCTGGCCATCGCCCACGTGATAGCGGCCCTTGCAGATCACCGGGTAACCGGCGCTCTCGCCTTCCCGGAAGGTGTCGATGAGCACGCCGTTGAGACGGGCCTCGCGGCCGCGCTCGGTCTCGATCCAGCGTACCGAGTGGGCCGGGGAACAGGCCCCCTTGGTGTTGGGAGAGTCGCCGGTGGCATAAGAGGACAGCATGCAGCGCCCTTCCACCATCACGCACAGGCTGCCAAAACCGAACACCTCGATATCCACCTTGGTGCGCTCGATCACCTGGGCCACCTGGGACAGGGACAGCACCCGGGGCAGCACGGCGCGACGCACGCCATAGCGGTCGTGGTAGAAGTTGAGGGCCTCGGCGGTGGTGGCCGAGCCCTGCACGGACAGGTGCAGGGTGAGATCGGGATGGTTGTCGGCGGCGTGACGCATCAGGCCCAGATCCGCCAGGATGACGGCGTCCACACCCTCGGCGGCAGCGGCGTCCACTGCCTCGGTGGCGGCCTTCCAGATATCCGGTTGCGGATAGGTGTTCAGGGCCATGTACACCTTGGTGCCCTTGCCGTGCGCATAGGCGATGCCCTTGGCCAGGGCCTTGCGATCGAAGTTCAGGCCCGGAAAGTTACGGGCATTGGTCTCGCCGCGCAGGCTCAGGTAGACGGCGTCGGCGCCGTGGTCCACCGCCGTGCGCAGCGCGGGCAGGCCGCCGGCAGGGCAGACCAGCTCCATACGTTGTGGGTTCATCAACAACTCTCCTGGGTTCCGGGAAGGTGACTGTCTGGGTAGGGATGGCGCGCACCCTGGCGGGTGCCCCGGCGCGTGAGTTCCTGTTCGATGCCGTTGATCGCGTTCCATTTGCTGGCGCACCACTCGGGGGCCAGCAGCAGGGGTTCGCGGGCGGTGGCCGTGAGGCGGTGGAACACCACCTCCGGCGGGGTCATCTCGATGAGGTCGGCGGCGGTGTTCACGTATTCGTTCAAGGTCCAGGGGCGGTAGTCCCCGTTGCGCCACAGGCGGGCCAGCTGGGTACCACGCACCACATGCAGGGGGTGCAGCTTGAGGCCGTCGGTGCCTTCGTTGAGCACCCGGCTGAGGGTTTCCCGCTGGTGCCAGGGGGTCTCGCCGGGCAGGCCGTGGATCAGGTGGGTACACACCAGCAGGCCCCGGCTGCGGGCGCGGTTTACGGCGTCCTTGTATTCGCCAAAGCCATGACCGCGATTGACGCGGTTGAGAGTTTCATCAAAGGCAGACTGCAGGCCCAGTTCCAGCCAGATCAGATAGCCCTGATCCTGGTAGGCGCATAGCAGGTCCAGCACCTTGTCGGGCACGCAGTCGGGACGGGTGCCAATGGCCAGGCCCACCACGCCGGGTTGTTCCAGGGCGGCGTCATAGAGATGCTTGAGGCGGTCCACCTCGGCATAGGTGTTGGTGTAGGCCTGGAAATAGGCCAGATACAGGCTGGCGCCATTGCGCCGGACGATGACCTCGCGCCCTTCGCGCAGCTGGCGGGCCACCTCACCGCCGTCTTGGCCCTGGGGGGCAAAGCTGTCGTTGTTGCAGAAGGCGCAGCCACCGCGACCCCGGGTGCCGTCCATGTTGGGACAGACGAACCCGGCACTCACGGTGAGCTTGTGCACCCGCTGGCCGAAACAGGCCTTGAGGTCGCGGCCCAGGGTGTTGACGCGGTCACTCAGTCCCACGGGTCAACCCACCTGGTCCAGCACACGGCGCCGGAACCCCACGCCAAGATCCCGGGCGATGGCCTCGCAGGCGGCGATGTCCACGCCGGCCAGACCTTCGACGGCGGTAAGGGTCACCTCGGGCACGTGGGCCCGGGCCTTGCGGGCAAAGTCCAGCAGGGCGGCATGGGCACCGGGGAGTTTGGGGCGGCAGTGGCGCTCGTAGGTGAGTTCATCCTGGGCATTCAAGGAGATGGACAGGGCATCGATGCAGCCGGCCATCTCCGGGGTCACGTCCCGACCATGCACCAGGCTGGCCAGTCCGTCGGTGTTGATGCGCACGCAACGGGCGCCTCGCGCCTTGATGTTGCGGGCCACCTCGAGGATGTCGTCCAGGCGCAGGGTGGGCTCGCCCAGGCCGCAGAAGACCACCGCCTCCCACTGGGCCGGATCGCCCACGGCCTCGATCATCTCGGCCACGGTGGGGTCCGCCTGCAGGCGCAGGTCATAGCCCTGCACGTCCCAGGTCCGGTTGTACTTGGGGCAGAAGGCGCAGCGCAGGGTGCAGCGGTGGGTCACATTCAGGTAACGGCGCCCGTGTAACGTGTAGCCCACCACGCGCTCGGCGTCATGGTGGTTGGCCGTTTGTTGCATGTCGTTTAGAACCTCTGTGGCATGCGGTCCGGGCGGCTGAAAACCCGCCCCGCCGACCGCGGCGCAGGTGTGCCGGGAAAGCCTACATTAAACCTCAAGTATGGGGGCGCTGTCATGCCCCGTGCCCGCCTGTCCTCACCCCAACCCCTCTCCCGCGAGCACAATCAGGTCCTGGGCAACGTCACCCCCCGCTGCCCCTGATACTTCCCGCCCCGATCCTTGTAGGACACATCACAAATCTCATCCGACTCCAGAAACAGCATCTGCGCCACGCCTTCGTTGGCATAAATCCGCGCCGGCAGCGGCGTGGTATTGGAAAACTCCAACGTCACATGCCCCTCCCACTCCGGTTCCAAGGGCGTTACATTTACAATTAATCCGCATCTTGCGTACGTGCTTTTTCCGAGGCAAATGGTCAGGATTGAGCGTGGAATACGAAAGTATTCAAGGGTATGCGCCAGCGCAAAGGAATTGGGTGGGATGATGCAGACATCCGACTTCACGTCCACGAAGCTGCGCTCGTCGAAGTGCTTGGGATCGACGATGGTGGAGTTGATGTTGGTGAACACCTTGAATTCATCCGCGCAGCGTACGTCGTAGCCGTAGCTGGAGGTGCCGTAGGAGATGATGCGTTCATTCCCGGCATAGCGCACCTGGCCTGGCTCGAAGGGCTCGATCATGCCGTGTTCTTCCGCCATGCGGCGGATCCAGTGGTCGGATTTGATGGGCATGGGTCAGCTGTTCTGGATGACGATGTTGGGAAACTTGGAACTGAAGTCCTTGGCCTGGGTGGCCAGGCGTGCAGCGGAGCGGCGGGCGATCTCCCGGTAGATCTCGGCCACGCGACCCTCGGGGTCGGCCACCACGGTGGGATTGCCGCCGTCCACCTGCTCGCGGATGTGCATGTCCAGCGGCAGGGCACCCAGGAACTCGGCGCCGTACTCCTCGGCCATGCGCTCGCCACCGCCCTGCCCGAAGATGTACTCCTCGTGACCGCAGTTGGAGCAGATGTGGATGCTCATGTTCTCCACCACGCCCAGCACCGGCACATCCACCTTCTCGAACATCTTCAGGCCCTTGCGGGCATCCAGCAGGGCGATGTCCTGCGGGGTGGTGACGATGATGGCGCCGCTCACCGGGATCTTCTGGGCCAGGGTGAGCTGGGTGTCACCGGTGCCCGGGGGCAGGTCGATGATCAGATAATCCAGCTCCGCCCAGTTGGTGTCGCGCAGCAACTGTTCCAGGGCCTGGGTGACCATGGGGCCGCGCCAGATCATGGGCGTGTCCTCTTCGATGAGGAAGCCGATGGACATGGCCTGCAGACCATGATTTTCCATGGGTTGCATGGTCTTGCCATCCTTGGTCTCCGGCTTGCCGGAAATGCCCAGCATGCGCGGCTGACTGGGGCCGTAGATGTCGGCGTCCAGGATGCCCACGGTGGCGCCTTCGGCCTTCAGGGCCAGGGCCAGGTTGACGGCGGTGGTGGACTTGCCCACGCCACCCTTGCCGGAGGCCACGGCGATGATGTTCTTGATGCCTTCCAGGGGTTTGAGGGTGCGCTGCACCGCATGAGCGACGATACGGGTGGCGATGTTCACCACCACCTGATCAACGCCATCGATGGCCTTGAGCTTGTCCTCCACCAGACGCGTGAGCTCGCCATGCCAGCCCGCCGCCGGGTAACCCAGGCTCAGCTGCACGGTCACCGCGCTGCCCTCCACCTGGATGTCCTTCACCGCGTTGGCGGACATCAGATCCTTGTCCAGGTACGGGTCCTGGATCTCCTTCAGAGCCGTTTCGATCTTGAGCCGCGACACTTCCGCCATGTTCTTCACTCCGCAATCTTGCAATTCCCGGGATTCTACACGATGGCGGCCCGGCCCCAACCCCTGTGCCCCCACGGCCCTCACCCCAACCCCTCTCCCGCCAGCGGGATAGGGGCAACAACTCCCTTCTCCCTCGGGGGAGAAGGGCCGGGGATGAGGGGGGAGCGGCGGGCGCCATCCCTGGAATGAGGCTCACTCGCTGGTCCGTCCGCCGGGAAACTGTTAACTTCAACGGTTTTCCCCGCAGCGTCCCGATCATGACATCCAACATCCGCAACATCCTCGTCACCAGCGCCCTGCCCTATGCCAACGGCCCCATCCACCTGGGGCATCTGGTGGAATACATCCAGACCGATATCTGGGTGCGGTTCCAGAAGACCCGCGGCCATCGCTGCCTGTACGTGTGCGCCGACGACGCCCACGGCACGCCCATCATGCTCAAGGCCCGCAGCGAGAACATCACCCCGGATGAACTCATCGAACGCATCGGCCAGGAGCACCGCCGGGACTTCGCCGGCTTTCTGGTGAATTTTGACAACTACCACAGCACCCATTCCCCCGAGAACCGGCACTTCGCCGAACTCATCTATGGCCGCCTGAAGGAAAAGGGGCACATTGCCCAGCGCACCATCCGCCAGGCCTACGACCCGGAGGCAGGCATGTTCCTGCCCGACCGCTTCATCAAGGGGGAATGCCCACGCTGCGGCGCCGCCGATCAGTATGGCGACTCCTGCGAGGCCTGCGGGGCCACCTACACCCCTACGGACCTGAAGAACCCGGTGTCTGCCATCTCCGGCGCCACCCCGGTGGAGAGGGAGTCCGAACACTATTTCTTCCAGCTGGCCGACTTTCATCGCATGCTGCGGGACTGGACCGGCTCCGGTAGCCTGCAGGGGGAGATCCGCAACAAGCTGCGGGAGTGGTTCGAAGCCGGCCTGAATGACTGGGACATTTCCCGGGATGCCCCCTACTGGGGCTTCGAGATCCCCGATGCACCGGGCAAATTCTTCTATGTGTGGCTGGACGCCCCCATCGGCTACATGGCCAGCTTCCAGAACTACTGCGACCAGCACGGTCTGGACTTCAACGCCTGGTGGAACCCGGACAGCAACACGGAATTGCACCACTTCATCGGCAAGGACATCGCCTACTTCCATACCCTGTTCTGGCCGGCCATGCTGCATGGTGCCGGTTTCCGTGCCCCCACGGCGGTGCACTGCCACGGCTTTCTCACCGTGAACGGCCAGAAGATGTCCAAGTCCCGGGGCACCTTCATCAAGGCCAGCACATACCTGGAGCACCTGCAGCCGGAATACCTGCGCTACTACTTTGCCGCCAAGCTGGGCCCCGGGGTGGACGACATCGACCTGTCCCTGGACGACTTCATCGCCCGGGTGAACAGCGACCTGGTGGGCAAGGTGGTGAACATCGCCTCCCGCTGCGCCGGGTTCATTCACAAGCGTTTCGAGGGACGTCTGGCGGAGGAACTGCCCGATCCGGACCTGTATGACCGCTTCCGTCGCGCCGGTGACGAAATCGCCGGCCTGTATGAGCGCCGCGAGTTCGGTCAGGCCATGCGGGTGATCATGTCCCTGGCAGACACTGCCAACCAGTATGTGGATGAGCAAAAGCCCTGGGTGCTGGCCAAGCAGGAGGACACCCTGCCCCAGGTGCAGGGCATTTGCACCCAGGGGATCAACCTGTTCCGCGTGCTGATGACCTACCTCAAGCCGGTACTGCCGGCCATGGCCGAACGGGCCGAGGCCTTCCTGGATGTGGAACCGCTGACCTGGGATGCGGTGACCAAGCCCCTGACCGGCACGCGTATCAAGCCCTACGAGCCGCTGATGACCCGGGTGGACCCAGAGGCCGTCAAGGCCCTGCTGGAGGCCTCCAAGGAGAGCCTGGAGCCCACGGCCTCAAAACCGGCTGGCCCACTGGCGAAGGACCCGATCCGTGACGAGATCAGCTTTGATGATTTCGCCAAGGTGGATCTGCGCATTGCCCGCATCGCTCAGGCGGAGCATGTAAAGGGGGCGGACAAGCTGCTGCGTCTCACCCTGGACCTGGGAGGCGAGACGCGGCAGGTGTTTGCGGGCATCAAGTCGGCCTACGACCCGGCGGACCTGGAAGGCCGACTGACAGTCATGGTGGCCAACCTGGCGCCGCGCAAGATGAAGTTTGGTGTCTCGGAGGGGATGGTGCTGGCGGCTGGTCCGGGGGGCAAGGATCTGTTCATCCTGTCACCGGATGAGGGGGCCGAGCCGGGGATGCGGGTGAAGTAATTCACCCTGCGGCCACCGGCAGCGGATGATCAAAGCGCGGCTGCGAGGGGAACGCCGCGCCGGTCCCCGCCCCCTGCCGGGAACGGGACTGGCGTACGCCGTCCAGTTCTGCCTCCACCTTTTTGAGCTCCCGCTCCAGACTCACCATCCGCCGACGCAGGGCCGCCTCGCGTTGGATGGTGCTGTATTCCTGCCCGGATACTGTATCTGCGTGGCTCATGACGGGTCACCTCTTGCGTTTTATCAATAATGATGACCCAAACCTAGCAGTCCGATAGACTCCTTTGAAAGAATATTAAATTCTTCATCAATCACCCCAGGGCATAAACCCCTCCCCCAGGATAAGCCGATGCCGGAGTGACGGATCCGACGCCATCGGCACCCAAGAGCCCTCGCCCATGAAACTCCAGCAATTCCGCTACCTGCAGGCCATCGTCGAGAATAACCTCAACGTCACCGAGGCGGCCGAAAGGCTGTTCACCTCCCAGCCTGGGGTGAGCAAGCAGATCAAGTTGCTGGAAGAGGAACTGGGTCTGGAGATCTTCCATCGTAGCGGCAAGCATTTCAGCCACGTCACACCAGCGGGACAGAAGATCCTTGCCAGGGCGGAGAACATCCTCCGGGAGGTGGAGAATATTCGCGCCATCGCCGAGGAGTTCGGTGACGAGGCGCGGGGCACCCTGAGTATTGCCACCACCCACACCCAGGCCCGTTACTTCCTGCCACCGCTGATCAAGCGCTTTCGCGAGCGCTACCCCCAGGTGCATCTGCTGATTCATCAGGGCAACCCGGAACAGATTGCCCAGATGGCCGCCTCGGGCCAGGTGGATTTCGCCATCGCCACCGAGGCCATCGCCCTGCACCGGGAACTGATCATGGTGCCGGCATACCGGTGGCTTCATGGCGTGGTGGTAACGCCAGGACATCCCCTGACGAAGATGGAGTCGCTCACCCTGAAGGCAGTGGCCGAACATCCTATCGTCACCTATGTGCATGGCTTTACCGGCCGCGGCCAGCTGGAGCAGGACTTTCAGAAACAGGGGCTCACCCCGGAGGTCGTGCTGAGCGCAGCAGACTCGGACGTGATCAAGACCTATGTGCGGCTGGGGCTGGGGGCAGGCATCATCGCCCACATGGCCTTCGAGGAGGATACGGACACGGACCTGGTGTATCTGCCGGCGAACGGCCTGTTCAGCGAGCACATCACCCGGGTAGGCTTCCGGCGGGGCATGTATCTGCGCAGTTATATGGGATACTTCATGTCGCTGATCGCGCCACACCTGGACCAGCCAAGGCTGGAACAGGCCGTGTCGGCCCGAAATCAGGAGGACGTGGACGCCCTGTTCGCAGACGTGAGCCTGCCAGTGCATTGATCCCACGCCAACGGCACGCCATAACACAAAATTATTTGCATATGTATAATTGCGGGATCATGTATTCCGCACGACCCGCATCACGGCGTCACAGGATCCCATTTTCATGAAACTCCAGCAACTCCGCTATCTGCAGGCCATCGCCCGTTACAACCTCAACATCTCCGAGGCGGCGGACCGATTGATGACCTCACAGCCGGGCATCAGCAAGCAGATCCGCCTGCTGGAAGAGGAACTGGGCGTGCCGCTTTTCCAGCGCAACGGCAAGCACCTGTCGGGGATGACCCCGGTGGGGCGACGCATCCTGGCCTACAGCGACACCATCCTGCGTGAGGTGGAAAACATCCGCAGCGCCGCCGAAGAGGCCCGGGACGAACAGGCCGGGGATCTGCGCATTGCTACCACCCATGCCCAGGCCCGCTACATCCTCCCCCCCATCGTGGACGCCTTCAAGCACCGCTTCCCCAAGGTGCGGGTGCAGATCCACCAGGGCACACCTCGCCAGATCGCCGAGATGCTCAGTCACGATGAGGTGGACTTCATCATCGGCACGGAGCCGCTGATCGCCTCCGGTCAGGTAATCATGCTGCCTGCGTATCGCTGGAGCCATTGCGTGGTGGTGCCCGCCGGACACGAACTGGCCAAGGAAAAGGCCATTCCCCTGGAGCGCCTGGCAGACTACCCCATCGTCACCTACCTGGACGGCTTCAGCGGCCGCACCAAGATGGACGCGGACTTCCGTCGCGCCGGCCTCACACCGGATATCGTCCTCACCGCCGCCGATGCGGATGTCATCAAGACCTACGTGCGCCACGGCATGGGGGTGGGCATCATTGCCCGCATCGCCCTGGAAGCAGGCAATGACGATGATCTGGTGCCCCTGGAGACGCAACCGGCCTTTTCCGAGAACATTACCCGCATCGGCTTTCGCCGCGGCGCCTGGATGCGCAGCTACATGTTCGACTTCATCACCCTGCTGGCCCCGCACCTCACCCATGAGCAGGTGGCCAGCGCCGTGCAGGAACTGGACCCGGAAGGCGTGGAGCGCCTGTTCGCCAATACCGACCTCCCCACCGGACAACCTGCCTGGTCCTGAGCCCGTGGGAGCGGCCCTCGGCCGCGAAGGCTTTCCCGCCAACCACCACGAGAATGTCCGACCCCCGATGTCAGCCGAAGAACCCGGCGACCGGGCTGTCCATTCGCGGCCAGGGGCCGCTCCCACCTGGCGCTGCGGGATGGACGCGCGTGTCACCCTCGCGTACATTAGCCGGCTGCTTTTCCCTATGATCCCACAGGTATGGACGAACTTAACGAGCACCACGGTGACACGGCAGACGCATTGATCTCGGCGGCCCGGTTCTTCCACGAACGGGGCTGGATGCCAGCCACCGCCGGCAATCTCTCGGCGCGCCTGGATGATGATCGCATGCTGATCACCGAATCCGGCCAGCACAAGGGCCAACTGGGTCCGGACGGCCTGATGCTGGTGGACCTGGAAGGCAATGTTTTGTCCCCCGACAAGCAGCCTTCAGCCGAGACCTTCCTGCACATCATCCTGTATCGCCGCTGGCCGCGGATCGGGGCCGTGATGCACACCCACTCGGTCAATGCCACCGTGCTCTCCCGCCTCGCTCAGGGCTCACAGATCCACCTGCGGGACTACGAGATCCTCACGGCCCTGCCGGAAGTGACCTCCCATGATGCCGAAGTGATTGTGCCAATCTTCGGCAACGAGCAGGATATACCCCAACTGGCCGCCCGGGTGGATGAGCACATGACCCAGCACCCGGAACTACTGGGCTACCTCATCGAAGGCCACGGCTTTTACACCTGGGGCGAGGATGTGGCTCAGGCCCGGCACCATGTGGAAGCCTTCGAATTCCTGTTTGAGTGTGAACTGAACATGCGCAGACTGACCCCATGACCCAAGCCATCCTCACCGATATCGAGGGAACGCTGTCCAGCCGTGCCTTCATCCGCGACGAGTTGTTCCCCTACGCGGCGCGCCGACTGCCCGGGTTTGTGCGTGAACACAGCCGCGAGCCCGGGGTCAAACGCTTGCTGGCGGATGTGCGAGCCTATGCGGGCCGCTCGCTGAACGACGAGGCCCTGATCGAACGCATGCTGGCCTGGATGCAGGCGGATCAGAAGATCACACCACTCCAGGCCCTGCAGGGGCTGGTGTGGGAAGAAGGCTTTCAGCGCGGCGACTTCGCCGGCCACGTGTACGGCGATGCCGTGGACTGCCTGCGCGGCTGGCATGATCAGGGCCTGGCCCTGTACGTGTTCTCCTCCGGCTCCGCGCACAGCCAGCAGATGCTCCTGGGGCACAGCCAGGCCGGCGACCTGCGCCCCCTGTTCACCGAACACTTTGATACCCGAGTGGGCGGCAAGAAGCAGATTGCCGCCTACAAGGCCATTGCCGAACGCATCGGCGTGCCACCGGGGCAGATCCTATTCCTGTCCGACACGGTGGACGAACTGGATGCCGCCGGGTCCGCCGGGCTGCGCACCACCTGCATCCGCCGCGCCGGCGATATGCGCGATGCCGGCGGGCACCCCCGTGCCGCGGACTTCCACGGGGTGGACGTGAATGGTGCCCCCAGTATCCGCCCGGTTGAAGCCGACCATGCCGGTGATTGATACTCGCCAGACGGTGGGAGATCCATGTCCGAGTTAGCACTCATTCTGGTCAGCACGGTACTGGTCAACAACTTCGTCCTGGTGAAGTTCCTGGGCCTGTGCCCGTTCATGGGCGTCTCCCGCAAGGTGGAGACTGCCGCCGGCATGG
Source organism: Ectothiorhodospira variabilis (assembly GCF_022227625.1). Taxonomy (NCBI): domain Bacteria; kingdom Pseudomonadati; phylum Pseudomonadota; class Gammaproteobacteria; order Chromatiales; family Ectothiorhodospiraceae; genus Ectothiorhodospira; species Ectothiorhodospira variabilis. Next base: position 347,082 of record NZ_JAJNAO010000002.1, read on the forward strand.
GGTTGGCAACCACCTTCGTGCTCACCCTGTCGTCCGTGGTGAGTTTCCTGGTGAACGAGTACCTGCTGGCGCCGTTCGGTCTGGAATACCTGCGCACCATCGCTTTCATCCTGGTGATCGCGGCGGTGGTGCAGTTCACCGAGATGGTGGTGCACAAGACCAGCCCCCTGCTTTATAACGTTTTGGGGATCTTTCTGCCCCTGATCACCACTAACTGTGCAGTATTGGGTGTGGCGCTCCTGAACGTGCAGGAAATGCACGGCTTTGTGGATTCGGTGGTCTATGGCCTGGGTGCCGCCATCGGCTTCTCGGTGGTGCTGGTGCTGTTCGCGGCCATGCGCGAACGCATCGCCGCCGCCGACGTACCCAAGCCGTTCAAGGGCAGCGCCATCGCCCTGGTGACTGCCGGACTCATGTCCCTGGCCTTTATGGGATTCATCGGTCTGGCCCCCTGAGGCGCTCGCCGCGCCCCTTCAAGACAGGTAACCGCCTATGCTAGCCGCCGTTCTTGTCATCAGTTCGCTGTCTGCCGTCTTCGGGCTCATCCTGGGGTATTCCGCCGTGCGTTTTCGCGTGGAAAGCGACCCGGTGGTCGAGCAGATCGACAACATGCTGCCGCAAACCCAGTGCGGTCAATGCGGCTTTCCCGGCTGCCGACCCTACGCCGAGGCCATCGCCGAGGGCACGGCAGACATCAATCTGTGCCCGCCCGGTGGCAACAATACGGTGCTGGCCCTGGCTGACCTGCTGGGCCGGGATGCCAAGCCCGTTGAAGGCGACGTGAAGGAAAAGGCGCGGGCAGTGATCGATGAGAACACCTGCATCGGCTGCACCCTGTGCCTGCAGGCCTGCCCGGTGGACGCCATCGTGGGCGCCCCCAAACAACTGCACACCGTGGTTGAGGCCCAATGCACCGGCTGTGAGCTGTGCATCAGCCCCTGCCCGGTGGACTGCATCCAGATGGAGCCCATCCCCAGGGATCTGAGCAGCTGGAAGTGGCCCCTGCCCCTGGAGCGTCCTGACGGCCGTGTTCGCCTGGCGGATCTGGCTCAACAGTCGGCGCCTGGCGCCTGACCCCGGACCGATGCCCCGTTTCGGTTACAATCGCACCCGATGACATCAACCCCACACAAACTCTGGCGTTTCAATGGCGGCCTCAAGCTGCCCGACCACAAGGCCGAGAGCACGCAAGAAACCGTGTTCAAGGCACCGCTGGCCGAGTACCTGACCCTGCCCCTGCGCCAGCACATCGGCGAGATGGCACAACCGGTGGTGAAGGCTGGCGACAAGGTCTACAAGGGCCAGATCATCGCCCGCTGCGACACTTATGTGGGCGCCCACATCCACGCCCCCACCTCCGGTCGCGTGCGCGGTATCGAGGAACACCCGGTGCCGCACCCCTCCGGCCTCACCGCCCCCTGTGTGGTGATCGAGGTGGACGGCGACGAGGACTGGGGCGAGCACCGCATGCCCCCCATCGAGGACCTGCAGAACCTGGATCCGGCTCGCCTGCGGCACCGGGTGCGCGAGGGTGGCCTTGTGGGCATGGGCGGCGCCGCCTTCCCCTCGGCGGTGAAGCTCAATCCCCGCCCGCAGCAGACCATCGACACCCTGGTGGTCAACGGCGCCGAGTGCGAACCCTACATCACCTGCGACGACATGCTCATGCGCACCCGCGCCGACGCGGTGATCCAGGGGCTGCTGCTGGTCAAGCGCACACTGCAGCCCCGCCAGTGCCTCATCGGCATCGAAGACAACAAGCCCGAGGCGCTACGCGCCATGACCGAGGCCCTGGGCGGCGAGGAAAACGACAACATCCGCATCGTCGCAGTCCCCAGCATCTACCCGGCCGGCGGCGAACGCCAGCTCATCCGGGTGCTCACCGGTCGCGAGGTGCCCAGCGAGGGCCTGCCGGCCGACGTGGGCGTGGTCTGTCATAACGTGGGCACCCTGGCCAACATCTACCGGGCAGTGATCCGCGGCGAGCCCCTGATCTCCCGCATCGTCACCGTCACCGGCAGCGGCGTGCAGCGCCCCCGCAATCTGCGGGTGCCCTTTGGCACCCCCATCAGCCATCTGGTAGCCCATGCCGGCGGCTACAGCGACGACGTGGAGCGGCTCATCATGGGCGGCCCCATGATGGGCTTTGCCCTGGCCAGCGACCAGGTGCCCATCATCAAGGGCACCAACTGCATCCTGGCGGCCAAGGGCGAAGAGGTGGATCCGCCCGGACCCGTGATGCCCTGCATCCGCTGCGGCGAGTGCGTGCGCGTGTGCCCCGCCAACCTGCTGCCCCAGCAGCTTTACTGGTTCACTCGGGCGCGGGATTTCGACAAGGCCCAGGACTACAGCCTGTTCGACTGCATCGAGTGCGGCTGCTGCGCCCATGTGTGTCCCAGCAACATTCCCCTGGTGCAGTTCTACCGCTTCGCCAAGAACGAGATCTGGTCCCAGGAGCGGGAAAAGCAGGAGGCGGATGCCGCCCGGGTGCGTCATGAGATGCGTCAGGAACGCCTGGCCCGGGAAAAACGGGAAAAGGCCGAACGCATGAACCGCAAGAAGCAGGCCCTGAACGACAAACCCGCCGAAAACAAGGCCGCGGACACGGGCAGCGACCCCAAGAAAGCCGCCATCCAGGCCGCCCTGGAACGGGCTCAGGCGAAAAAGGCGGCCCAGGGTGCCGACACCACTCCGCCCGACCAGGGCAAGCCTCCCTCAGACACCCGGACACAGGAAAAAACCCGGTGAACCGCAGCCCGGTCGCCCCTGGATCCCGCGCCTTGGTGCGGGCCGGCGGGTGATCGGGCCGCCTCATTGAACAAGACGGCCACTGATGCGCTTCAAGACCTTCACATCCCCCCACATGAGCCCGGCCCGCAGCGTCAACCGGGTCATGCGACAGGTACTGTATGCCCTGGTGCCCGGCACCGTGGCCATGGCCTGGTTCTTCGGCTGGGGGGTGCTGGTCAATGTCGTGCTGGCGGTCACCGTGGCCCTGGCCGCCGAGGCATTGATGCTGATGGCGCGCCGGCGCCCCGTGAAGCCCTTCGTCACCGACCTGTCGGCCGTGGTGGCCGGCTGGCTGTTTGCCCTGGCCGTGCCACCGCTCACCCCCTGGTGGATCACCCTGATCGGCGTGGGCTTTGCCATCGTGGTGGCCAAGCACCTGTATGGCGGCCTGGGCTACAACCCCTTCAATCCCGCCATGGTGGGTTACGTGGCGGTGGTGATCTCCTTCCCCCGGGAGATGACCCTGTGGCTGCCCCCCTCCACCCTGGCGGAGATGGCCTTCAGCCTGCCCCAGACCCTGCAAGCGATCTTCCTGGGGCAGCTGCCGGCGGGGCTCACCTGGGACATGATCACCGGCGCCACGCCGCTGGACCGCCTGCAGACAGAACTGGCCATGGATCGCAGCCTCAGCGATATACAGGCCTCGCCCTTCTTCGGCGCGGTGGCTGGCCGCGGCTGGGAGTGGATCAACCTGTTCTTCCTGCTGGGCGGCCTGTGGCTGATCCGGCGACGGGTGATCACCTGGCATGTGCCGGTGGCCATGCTGGGATCGCTGGCGCTGATCTCCGGCCTGTTCTGGCTGATCAACCCGGAGGTGTACGCCTCCCCCCTGTTCCATCTGTTCAGCGGCGCGGCCATTCTGGGGGCCTTCTTCATCGCCACCGATCCGGTCTCGGGCAGCACCACCCCCATGGGGCGACTGGTGTTTGGCGCCGGTGTGGGCATCCTGGCCTACGTGATCCGCGCCTGGGGTGGGTATGCCGAGGGGGTGGCCTTCGCCATCCTGCTCATGAACATGATGGCGCCGACCATCGATCACTACACCCAGCCCAGGGTCTTCGGCAAGACTCCGGCGCGCAAGGAGGGCTGAGGGGATGTCGCGCAACATCATCATCTCCACGGTCCTGCTGGCCCTGTTCGGCCTGGTGGGCACCGCCCTGGTGGCCCTGGTCTTCGAGGGCACACGGGAGCGCATCGACGCCAACATCGAGGCGGCCACCCTGGCCAGTCTCAACGAGATCCTGCCGGCGGACCGCTATGACAATGCCATCCTGGAGGACACCATCAAGCTCTCTGATCCCCTCCTGGGTGGAGACGACCGGCTGGTGTACCGGGCTCGCCGGGAGGGCGAACCAGTAGCGGCGGTGTTTTCGGTGGTGGCACGGGATGGTTATTCCGGCAATATCCACATTCTGGTGGGCGTACAGGACGACGGCGATGTGGCCGGCGTGCGTGTGGTCAGTCACCGGGAAACACCGGGACTTGGGGATGATATCGAGGCGGCGCGTTCCGACTGGATCCTCGACTTTGACGGCCGCTCCCTGGGTGACCCGCCCCAGGAGGACTGGGCGGTACGGCGCGATGGCGGTATCTTTGACCAGTTCACCGGTGCCACCGTGACCCCCCGGGCCGTGGTGCGGGCAGTGCGCAATACCCTGATCTATTACGAGAACCATCGCGAACAGGTCTTCGAACCCTTGCCGGAGGCGCAACAACCCTCCGACGAAGAAGACGCCGCAATCGGCGACAGCGCCGACAACGACGAACCACACACTGATGCAGAGCGGGGCGAGATCGATGAGTGATGTTTCCTATCGCCGGATCATTGCTGATGGCTTCTGGTACAACAACCCGGGACTGGTGCAGCTGCTGGGGCTGTGTCCGCTGCTGGCCATTTCCGGCACCGTGGTCAACTCCCTGGGCCTGGGCCTGGCCACCACCCTCACCCTGATCGCCTCCAATCTGGCGGTCTCCACCATCCGCAACTGGGTGCGCCCCGAGATCCGCATCCCGGTCTACGTGCTCATCATCGCCTCGGTGGTCACCGCCATCGAGCTGTCCATGAACGCCTATTTCCATGAGCTCTATCTGGTGCTCGGGATCTTCATCCCGCTGATCGTCACCAACTGCGCCATCATCGGTCGCGCCGAGGCCTTCGCCTCCAAGAACACACTGCCACGGGCCTTCGTGGACGGCCTGACCATGGGCCTGGGCTTCACGGCGGTGCTGGTGGCCCTGGGGGGCATGCGCGAGGCCCTGGGCCACGGCACCCTGTTCGACCAGGCCCACCTGATGTTCGGCGAGGCCGCACGCGGTCTCACCATCACCCTGGTGGAGGACTACCGGGGCTTTCTGCTGGCCATCCTGCCCCCCGGGGCCTTCATCGGCCTGGGCCTGCTGCTGGCCATGAAGAACTGGATCGACGATCGGCTGGAGCGCCGCCAGGCCCGGCGGCGCGAGGCGGTCACCCTGAAGGAGGCCGAGGCCTAGGCCTGCCCTGCACACGCCCCATGAACAACCAGAAACGCCGGGAAATCTTCACCCGCTGGCGTGACGCCAACCCGGAACCCACCACCGAACTGGACTACACCACCCCCTTCGAGCTGCTCATCGCCGTGATCCTCTCGGCGCAGGCCACCGACAAGGGGGTGAACAAGGCCACCGCCCGGCTGTTCCCGGTGGCCAATACCCCGGAGGCCATCCTGGCACTGGGGCTGGAGGGACTGAAGACCCATATCCGCACCATCGGGCTTTACAACGCCAAGGCGGAAAACATCCTCAAGACCTGCCGCATCCTGGTGGAACAGCACGGCGGCCAGGTGCCCAGGGAAAGGGCCGCCCTGGAGGCCCTGCCCGGCGTGGGCCGCAAAACGGCCAACGTGATCCTCAACACCGCCTTCGGCGAGCCCACCATTGCCGTGGATACCCACATCTTCCGGGTGGCCAACCGTACCGGCCTGGCCCCGGGCAAGACCCCGCTGGCGGTGGAACAGCGACTGCTCAAGGTGGTGCCCGCCGAGTTCCGTCGCGACGCCCATCACTGGCTGATCCTCCATGGCCGCTACACCTGTTTGGCACGCAGCCCCCGCTGTGGAACCTGCCTCATCGCGGACCTGTGTGATTACAAGGACAAAACCCCCTAAGGGCACATTCACCCGCCCGGCGGTCATGTCGACACATGGAGAAGTGCCGTGGTTTGTGCCACACTCCTCGGGTCAGATTTTGGTCAGGACTCTCCAGGATGCGAGATTCGAGGGACAGACATAAACGCTCCGCGGCGGCCATGGCATGAGCACCATCGACCCCCGGACGGAACGTACCCGGTTTCTCTACAACGGGTTGACCGCCTCACTCCCGATCAGCCTGTTTGCGGGGGTGATACTGGCCTGGGTGCACTGGAGCCTGGTTTCGCCTGCCCTGATCCTGACCTGGCTCGCCCTTCTCGCGGGTGCCACGGCCCTGCGGGCCAGCCTGCTGTATCGATTCCGACGCGCCGAGCGCCAGGGACGGCAGCAGGGTCGAATCTGGCTGATCCGTTTTCGACGCGGCGCGCTGGCCATGGGGCTCGCCTGGGCCGCGGGCGCGGCAATCCTCAGCCAGTCCGGCGACACCCAGGCCCAGTTCTTCCTGGCCTTTGCCATGGCCGGCATCAGCGCGGGCGTGATGATCGCCCTGGCCACGGACCGCCTCTCCGCTCTGCTGATCATCGGCCCCATGCTGCTGTCCTTGGGGATCGCCCTGGTGTTGCCGGGAGAGGGGCTATCCCCCATGGCCGGCGCCATCGTCCTGCTGTTCCTGCTCTTCGTGGCCCTCATGACCGGGCGCATCCAAGCCAGCTTCGAGGATAATTTCCGGCTGCGCCAGCAGGCGGAGTCGCAGCGGGGAGTCATTCGCGACAACGAACTGCGCTGGCGCTTTGCCCTGGAAAGCAGCGGCCAGGGCCTTTGGGACTGGGACATGATCAGCGGCCATGTGTATTACGCCCCCCGCTGGGCCCGGATGCTGGGCCATGAGTCCGCGGAACTGGAACCGGTACTGGGCACCCGCGAGGGACGCATTCACCCGGATGACCGGATGAGCGTGCATGCCCAACTCAACGCTCACCTGCGCGGCGAAACCGCCCTCTACGAAGCGGAATACCGCATGCGCCACCGGGAAGGCCACCACGTATGGGTGCACGACCGGGGGCAGGTGATTGAGCGCAACCCCAGCGGCAAGCCCGTCCGCATGATCGGCATCCAGGAGGATATCTCCCGTCGGAAACGGGTGGAGCATTCACTGCACGAGGAGCGCCAGTTGTTTGCCACAGGCCCGGTGGCCTTGTTCATCTGGGAAGCTGTGGACAACGGGCGGGTCCTCTATGCCTCCGAAAATGTCCATGACCTGCTGGGCTATACCCGAGCGGAACTGCAGGACCCGCGCTTTAACTATGCCGACCTGATACACCCGGAAGACATGGGGCGGGTGCTGAACGAGCTCCAGGGCCACATCCGCGGCAAAACCCATCAGTTCGAGCAATCCTACCGTTTGCGCCACAAGGGCGGGTATTACCGCTGGTTCTACGATATCACCCGACCGGAACGGGACGAGGCTGGACGGCTGCAACGCATCCGCGGCTATGTGTTCGACCAGACCCGTCTCAAGGAGATGGAAACGGCCCTGGCGGACAGTGAGCGAAAGAATCGCGCGCTCCTGGAGGCCATGCCCGACCTGGTGCTTCGGTTCAACAGCGAGGGGCGCTACCTGGACTGGCACTCGGGCAACACTGCCCTGCTCTATGCGCAGCCGGACCGCTTCATTGGCAAGACCCTCACCCAGGTACTGCCGGAAGAGGCCGCCTGGGCGCTCTTCGAAGGCATTCATTCCGTGCTGCTCCATGGGCGGATGCGCCGTGTGGAATACAGTCTGGACATCGGCAACGCGACCCACCACTTCGAGGCCCGCCTGGTGAAACTCAATAACGACGAAGTAGTGGCGGTGGTGCGTGATGTCACCACCCAGAAGCAGGCGGCCGAGCGCATGGGTCAGCTGGCTTACTGCGATGCCCTCACACAACTGCCCAACCGCCGCCTGCTGATGGAGAACATTCGCCATGCCATGGCGGCAGGGCAGCGCTCAGGGCAACACGGTGCCCTGTTGTTCCTGGATCTGGATCACTTCAAGGCCCTGAACGACACCTATGGGCACGCCATCGGCGACCTTTTGCTTCAACAGGTTGCCGGGCGGTTACGCGAGGCCGTGCGGGAAGCGGATACGGTGGCCCGCCTCGGCGGGGACGAATTCGTGGTGATGCTGGAAGACCTGGAACTGATTGAGGAAGAGGCCCTGCAACAGGCCCGGCATGTGGGCCAGAAGATCCTGGATGCCCTGGGTCAGCCCTATGATCTGGAAGGCATGGAGTATCATTGCACCCCCAGCATCGGTATCACCCTGTTCCATGGCCGACGACTGGATGTGGAGGAGCTGATGCGCCGGGCGGATCAGGCCATGTATCAGGTGAAGAAAACGGGGCGCAATGGCATGCATGTCTTCCATGCCAGCACCACCCGACTACTGCAGTTCCCCACCCAGGACAGGCATTAGCCACGCTCAGGTGCGCTTGGCGGCCTCGCACTGCAGGTCCATGATGAAGCGGTTGAGCATCCGCTCTGCGCTCAGGCTCAGAAAACCGAACTCCAGGCCCACCCGGTAGAGGTCATCCCGCCCGGTGTGGCGCTGCGCGTTGCGCAGCACAGCATCGATATCCCGCCAGCGATGGGGGCCTATCGCCAAGGACTGAACCACCACGGCGCTGCCCACCACCGGCAGCGGTTGCTCGTCGGGCTCCCAGTCCAACCCAATACCCTGGATGGACAGGTCTACCGGCCGGCCCGTATGAAGAAACTCCTGACCCGTTTCCTCGTCGCGCTGAGTCCATATCACGCGTGCCTCCATGCTCAGGGGGATGTTCATGCGAAAGGCGCCGCGGCGCTGGCGGTAATCCACCTCTTCGGGCCACTGACATACGAGGGCCTGCAGATCTCCATCCTGGATCAACCGCTCCAGAATCACCTCAAAATACACCGGCACACCGCGCAGCGAGCCACGTACCCGCAGCGGCATGCCTGGCGCGAGCAGTTTGACCAACTCTTCGTTGTTGGGGGCCTCCAGGGCCAGTTTGCCGCTTTCCAGGTCGGTTTCCAGCATCTGGGTCACGCCCTGCAGACGCTTTGGTGTGCCCGTGAGGGTGAGCAGGGATCGGCCCTTGATCAGTTCCCGAAACAGGGAATGCTGACGGCGATGGTTGCGGATCAGGGTGGAGGCGGGATCGGACATGAAAAATTTGCCTGCTGGCAAAACGAGAGGGGCGATCATGATAACATTCGCAACCTGATTCGGCCGCCCTGGACCGACGCGCCACCCTCCCCGTGACAGGAGTCGACCCACAAGGGGCAACCCGCTGGGCCGGGCACGTGTCCGCACGGCGATCCAGACCCAGCCAATCGGGCACTTCTCCCGGACATTATCGCCGATGCAACTGTGGCACGAACATTTTCAGCAGATCGTCGAGGAGGCCTCCGATGCCATCCTGCTGCTGGACACCAACGGCACCATCCGTTACGCGAACCCCGCCGCAGCCCGACTGTTCGGGCAGGCACGGGAGCAACTGGAAGGGTATGACTTCGGTTTCGTGGTGGTTCCCGACGAACCCACCGAGATCGAGATCCCGCATCGCCAAAAGGGCGTGATCTCCGTGGATGTGCGCACCGTGCCCATGCAGATGGGCGCGGACAGGGTCTCTGCGGTGTATTTGCGGGATGTGACGGATCGCAAGCGGGCCGAGCAGGCGGCTCGCGAAAAGGATGCCATCTTCGAGAATCTGCTGCAAAAGGTGCCGGATATCGCCATCCAGGGCTATTGCATGGACGGCAGCGTGTTCTACTGGAACAAGGCCAGCGAAACCATCTACGGCTACACCGCCCGGGAGGCGTTGCAGGGTAACCTGCTGGACCTGATCATTCCCGACACCATGAAGGCGCAGGCGCGCAAGGCACTGCGGGTGGTCAAGGCCGGCGGCCCCACACCAGCCTCAGGCCCGCTCACCCTCAAGCGCAAGGACGGCACCCCGGTGCAGGTTTACTCCGTACACACCACCCTGGAAAGTGGCACGGATGACCTGCGCCTGTTTTGCATGGATGTGGACCTGACCGAGAAGAATCGCGATCAACTGCGCCTCCAGGAAGCCATCCAGGCCGGCAACATCGGCCTGTTCGACTGGGATCTCCATACCCATGAGGTCTTCTACTCGCGGGAGTGGAAGCAGCAACTGGGTCATGAAGACCGGGAGATTGGCAATAGCTACGAGGAGTGGAGCACTCGCCTGCACCCGGAGGACAGACAAGCCTCCGAGCAACGTGTGCGCGAGTTCCTGGCCAACCCCCGAGGCCGCCTCGTCTACGAGACACGCATGCGGCACAAGGATGGTTCCTACCGCTGGATTCTCGCGCAGGCCTCGTTGATCCGGGGTGCCGACGGCCTGCCGGCCCGCATGGTGGGTTCCCACCTGGACATCACCGAACGTCACGCCACGGAGGAGAGCCTGCAGCGCCTGGCCTTTGCGGTGGATCAAAGCCCGAGCATCGTGGTAATCACCGACACCCAGGGCCATATCCAGTACGTCAACCACCAGTTCTGCAACGTCACGGGCTTTAGTCTCGAGGACGTCTCGGGCCTGTCTGCCCAGGATCTGGGCAGCACACATCCGCCTGGGATCGAGGACAGCCGAGTGTTTTCCATCCTCTCCGAAGCGGGCCTTTGGGAAGGGCAATTCCGTAACGTCAAGAAAAACGGCGAAGTCTACTGGGAGCAGGCCTGCATCTATCCCATTCGCAATACTCAGGGGGAAATCACCCATTACATCAAGCTGGCCGAGGACATCACCGACAAGAAGCAGCTCAGTGAACGCCTGGATTTCCTGGCCTTTCACGACCCGCTGACCGGCTTGCCCAATCGGGAACTGCTCATAGACCGCCTGACTCAGGCCATGGCCATGGCCCGCCGGGACCGCCATGTCCTGGCGGTGGCCTTCCTGGACCTGGATGACTTCAAGGTGATCAACGATTCGCTAGGCCACGAACAAGGCGATGCATTACTGGTCCAGGTGTCGCAGCGACTGCGCGAGCACCTGCGCGAGGGGGATACGGTGGCCCGGTTCGGCGGTGACGAATTCCTGCTGCTGCTGAGCAACCTTCACAAGGCCCAGGACCTCATCCCCGTGGTGGAACACCTGCAGGAAGCCTTCAGTCAGCCCTTCACCCTTGGGGATACCCCGGTGGTCATCAGCTTCAGCATCGGCATGGCCGTGTTCCCCCACGATAGCGAACGACCGGAGGAATTGATTCGCCATGCCGACGCCGCCATGCATCGAGCCAAGACCCAGGGGCGACGCTCCTACAACTTTTACACCCGGGAACTGGACGAGCAGCTTCAGGACCGCATGCAACTGGAACAGGCCATGCGCCAGGGTCTGGAGAACCAGGAGTTTTTCCTTTGCTACCAGCCCCGCGTGGAACTGAGCACCGGCCGCATCATCAGCCTGGAGGCCCTGGTGCGCTGGAACCATCCGCAGTGGGGCCTGGTATCACCGGGCCGCTTCATCCCCCTGGCCGAGGAAACCGGCTTCATCCTGGCCCTGGGCCCGGAGGTGCTGCGTCTGGCCTGCCTGCAGATACGACAGTGGGATGAGCAAGGCATGCCCGCCGTGCCGGTGGCCATCAACCTGTCAGCCCGGGAGTTCCACCAGCCGGACATTCTGGAACGTACCCTCACCATATTGGAGCAGACGGGTGTCGAGCCGGCACGCATCGAGTTTGAAATCACCGAAAGCGCGGCCATGAGTTCCGTGGAGCGCACCATCGAAACCCTCGCGCTGATGAATGCCCGGGGCTTTCACTTCTCCATCGATGATTTCGGCACGGCCTACTCCTCGCTGAACTATCTCAAGCGTCTGCCGGTACAGGCCGTCAAGATCGATCAGTCATTCGTACTGGACCTGGAAGACAACCCCGAACTGCATCCGGAGGACTCCGCCATCATCCGGGCCATCATCGGCCTGGGGCACACCCTGGGCCTGGAGGTGATAGCCGAAGGTGTGGAAACCCCGGCCCAGCGGGATTTCCTGATCCGGCACGATTGCCAGGTTGGCCAGGGTTTTCTGTTCAGCCCTGCCGTGCCCGGGGAACAGATCCGGTCGATGATGCTCAAGCAGGTGGCGCAGCGCCCGAAATAGGCTGTGGCCCAGGGCCTTGTTCATCCGGGCCGGATGACCCACCCCCGTTGATCGCCGCCAATGCCTTCTCCAGGGCCTGCTTGCGTTCATCCACCCAGCCGTCGGCCCCCACCAGTTCACCGAAGCCCAGCTTTTCCAGACGCTCCCTCGGCTGCCCCCGGGCACCCGCCACGAAGAGGGGCACGTCGCGGTTCAACAGCCCCCTCAGGGCCGCATCCAGGGCCACCGAAGTGGTCACCCCCAGGTGGGGCACACGACTCAGATCCACCACCACGGCCTGGGCCGCCTCCAGCTTGTGCTGCTGTCCCCGGATGGAGGCCGCGGCCCCGAATACCAGCGGTCCGCTCAGGTGCAGCATCTTCACCCGCCCGCTCCCCAGGGCAAGCAGGGCACGCTCCTCGGTGGTGATGTCGCTGTCACTGGCATCATCGTCCCCCTCGCGGCTGGGTGGCAGGGTGCACACCCATTCCGACTGCACATCCGCCAGGCGGCGGATGGTGAGGATATTGGCCACGAACAGGCCGATGGCCACCGCCATGATCAGGTCCACGAACACGGTGACACCGATCACCCCATAGAGGATGAAGGCCCCCTTGAGGGAGACACGGTGGGCCCGGCGCAGGAAACGCCAGTCGATGATGTCCACGCCCACCTTGACGGCAATCCCCGCCAGCACCGCCAGCGGGATGCTGGCGGTCAGGTCCGCGGCCCAGATCACCACCACCGCCAGCAAGGCCGCCCGCACCAACCCCGACAAGGCGGTGCGGCCGCCCGACTGGATATTCACCACCGTGCCCATGGTGGCACCGGCACCCGGCAGACCGCCGAACAGGCCGGAGGCCATGTTGCCCAGGCCCTGGCCCACCAACTCCTTGTCCGAGTTGCTGTTCTTGCGGGTGAGGTTGGAGGCGATCACCGAGGTCAGCAGGGCATCCACCGAACCCAGCAGTGCCAGCACCAGGGCATCCACCACGATGATCTGCCACTGGGCAGCGCTGAACACCGGCAACTGCAGTTGCGGCAGCCCCGTGGGGATCTCGCCGATCACCCGCAGGTCCTGGTTGCCCAGCCAATAAACCGCCACGGCCGTGCCCACCACCAGGGCCACCAGCGGCGCCGGGAGGAAGCGCTTGATCCGGGCCGGCATGAGAAACAGCACCGCCAGAGTCAATCCCGCCAGCAGCAACTCCCAGGGGTCGATGGCCCGCACCAGTTCCGGCAACGCGCTGAGGCTGCCGAGCACGCCGCCCTCCGGGGTGGCATGACCCAGCAACCCAGGAAACTGCAAGATGATCAATATGATGCCGATGCCGGACATGAATCCGGAGACCACCGTATAGGGCATCATGGTCACGTAACGCCCCAGACGCATGGCACCAAAGGCGATCTGAAACACCCCAGTGAGCATGACCACCGTGAAGGCCATGGCCAGCCCCTGTTCCGGATCGGCGGCAATCAGCGAGGCGATCACGGCGGTAAAGACCACCGTCATGGGCCCGGTGGGCTCGGAGATCAGGGTGGGCGTACCACCGAACAGGGCGGCGAACAGGCCGATGAGGACGGCACCATAGAGCCCCGCCTCGGCGCCGGCGCCGGAGGCAACACCAAAGGCCAGCGCCATGGGCAGTGCCACCACCGCCGCCGTCACACCGCCAAACAGATCGCCACGCAGATTATTGAGGCGGATCTCGTTGAATAATTGCATCGCAGACTCCGCGTCGGGGACGGGTATCATTATCGACGCGCAATGACCGTGGCAATAATCGAAGTTTCCTAGGGAGGGCATCGACTGGAGTCTATAGGTTACCTATAGACTCCAGTCGATGGATACGATCGAAACAAATGATTTATTTCAATCCCCCCGCTTGGTGTAGCTTCTTGTGGAAAACGTATCTCCCGCCCTGCACGGCGGACAGGGCACACACCACAGGAGCCGACCATGAGCAAGACGTACGACGCGGGCGTTAAAGAATATCGAGACATGTACTGGACGCCGGACTATGTCCCCCTGGACACGGACCTGCTGGCCTGTTTCAAGGTGACCGGCCAGCCCGGCGTGCCGCGGGAAGAAGTGGCCGCTGCGGTGGCGGCAGAGTCCTCCACCGGCACCTGGAGTACCGTATGGTCGGAGCTGCTCACCGATCTGGAATTCTACAAGGGCCGCGCCTATCGCATCGAGGACGTGCCTGGCGACAAGGAGTCCTTCTATACCTTCATCGCCTATCCCATAGATCTGTTCGAGGAAGGCTCCATCGTCAACGTGCTCACCTCCCTGGTGGGTAACGTGTTCGGGTTCAAGGCGCTGCGTCACCTGCGACTGGAGGATATCCGCTTCCCCATCGCCTACGTCAAGACCTGCATGGGGCCGCCCAGCGGTATCCAGGTGGAGCGGGACAAGCTCAACAAGTATGGTCGTCCCCTGCTGGGCTGCACCATCAAGCCCAAGCTGGGACTCTCCGCCAAGAACTACGGCCGTGCCGTTTACGAGTGCCTGCGCGGCGGTCTGGACTTCACCAAGGACGACGAAAACGTGAACTCGCAGCCGTTCATGCGCTGGCAAAACCGCTTCGAGTTCGTGGCCGAGGCGGTGGCAGCCTCTCAGCAGGAGACCGGTGAGCGCAAGGGGCATTACCTGAACGTGACCGCCCCCGATCCGGAAGAGATGTATGCCCGGGCCGAATTCGCCAAGGAACTGGGCCAGCCCATCATCATGCACGACTACATCACCGGCGGCTTCTGTGCCAACACCGGTCTGGCCAAGTGGTGCCGCAAGAACGGCATGCTGTTGCACATCCACCGGGCCATGCACGCCGTCATCGACCGTCATCCCAAGCACGGCATTCACTTCCGCGTACTGGCAAAGTGCCTTCGCCTCTCTGGCGGCGACCACCTGCACACCGGCACCGTGGTGGGCAAGCTGGAGGGGGATCGAGGCTCCACCCTGGGCTTCGTGGACCTGCTGCGTGAGTCCTTCATCCCGGAAGACCGCTCCCGGGGCATCTTCTTCGACCAGGACTGGGGCTCGCTGCCCGGCGTCTTCGCCGTGGCATCCGGCGGCATCCATGTGTGGCACATGCCGGCCCTGGTCACCATCTTTGGCGACGACTCGGTGCTGCAGTTCGGTGGCGGCACGCAGGGGCACCCCTGGGGCAACGCCGCCGGCGCTGCTGCCAACCGGGTGGCGCTGGAGGCCTGCGTCAAGGCTCGCAACGAAGGCCGGGAGATCGAGAAGGAGGCCCGCGATGTGCTCAGCGAGGCGGCCCGCCACAGTCCGGAACTGGCCATCGCCATGGAAACCTGGAAAGAGATCAAGTTCGAGTTCGAGACCGTGGACAAGCTGGACCAGGGCTGATCCGCCCGGCTTTCACCGCAACCGGCCCAGACGCAAAGAGGAACCTAGACCATGCCATTCCAGAACACCATGGGTGACTACCAGACCCGCCAGACCCTGGAAACCTTCGGTTTCCTGCCTGCCCTCACTCAGGAGGAGATCTTCGATCAGATCGCCTATGTCATCGCCCAGGGCTGGACGCCCAGCATTGAGCACATCCACCCCAGTCAGGCCATGAACCACTACTGGCCCATGTGGAAGCTGCCGTTCTTCGGCAGTGTGGATCTGCAGCAGGTGGTCAACGAGCTGGAGGCCTGCCACCGAGCCTATCCTGATCACCACGTCCGCTTCACCGGCTACGACAACTACACCCAGAGCCAGGGCTCGGCGTTTGTGGTGTTCGAGGGTCGTCGCTAAGACGCGGGTTCCAAGGCAGGGGGGTCATCATGCCACATCATGAGCAGCAGACATTGACCGGACGGGCAGCATCGCAGGCCCGCCGCCGGGCACAGGCCGCCGGAGGCAAGGCGGCCCTGGGCACATCGCGAAGCGATGGGCATACCCGTGCGTCGGCGACTGCCGCTGCACCCCAGGCACCGCAACAGCCTGTGGTGTCGCCTGCGCCACGGCCAGAGCCTCCCGCTGGCCGAAGCGCCGCCCCGGCGTCACCTTCCCGACGCACCCGTGCAGGTGCGCAATCCCCCGCCTCCGATACCCGCGCCAAGGCGCAGGCGCGTCGCCAGGCTCTGGCCAGCGCCGGCAAGCGGGCGGACCGCTCTGCCGACCGCACTCGCCAGGACGTGGCACCTTCCATGGCTCGTCCGGCCGGGGCTGGTGCGAAGCAGAATCCCGACCAGGGCGAATGTCGCTGCGGTGGTGCCTGTCGGGGTGAAAACCGCGACACCAAACACATGGGACAGGACCTGTCCCGGTCGACTCACGCGTCGGAGTCCGGTCAGTCCACGCGTGCCTCGGCAACCTCCATGGGCCGAAGCGACGCCAACGGCACTCGGCGTGGCAACGGTCGGCGGCGACCCACCGTGAATCAGCCCCAGGGCCGCCTTCAGGCCATGGCCCGCCGCCAGGCGCAGGCAGGACGTGGCAAGGCCGCCGCACACTCGCCTCCCTCGGCAGCGAGCCTGGCTCGCCAGGCCAACCCGCGGCTTTCGGGCCGTGAACTGGCCCAGGCAGTGCGTGATCAGCGCAGCCGCGCTGGCGGGGTGGGCACCCGCAAATCCGCCCCCACGGGGCGTCAGCGCCCGGCACCGTCCGGCGCGCAGGATCAGCCCTGGAAGGTGGGTGTGATGGAAACCGCCCATGGCCAGCACCTCACTGGCACCCGGGTGGGCCGTAGCCAGTCCGTCACCGGCGACGAGGCGAGCACCTGCCGAGCTGTCACCGGCACCGAATACCTGGGTGCCGAAATCTTTCGCGAGTTCTGCCAGACCGAGGCCCCACGCGGACCCGTGAAGGTGGGACTCAGCAGTACCGGCGCCGGCTCCACAATCACCGGCAGCCGCACCGGCCGCTCGGAACGGGTGACCGGTAATGAATCCGGCAGTTGCACGGCCGTGACAGGCAATCAGTATCTGTCCGCGGAGCACTTTGGCACCTTTTGCGCCCCCGCTTCCGAGAGCACCGGCAGGAAAAACCGGGGCCCAGCCAACCCGCCACCCAAGGTGGGTCAGTCCGAGACGCTGCATGGTCAGCACGTGACCGGCGCCCAGGTAGGTCGCAGCTCCCGCGTCACCGGCGACGAACCAGGCACCTGCCGGATGGTGACCGGGGATGAATACCTGGGTAGCGAACAGTACGAAACCTTCTGTGGCTCCCGACCGGAGCCTCTGGAACCGGAGCGTACCGGCCAGTCCACCACCCTGGGTGGGCAGCGGGTATCGGGCACCCGCTCCGATCGTTCGAGCCGCGTCACTGGCAACGAGCCCGGCACCTGCAAGAGCGTGACCGGCACGCCCTACGCAGGGCTGGAACAGTCAGCGGCCTTCTGTGCCCCCAAGGAGCAGGAACGCATCACCGAGCGGGTGCATCCCCGGGCTTCGACCCCTGGCCCAAGGGCCACCGGCATCCAGCCGGGCATCGGTGGCGATGTCACCGGAGATGACAGGGGTGCGTGCGAGACCATCTCGGGCACACCCTACCTGGGCGTGGACCAGTTCGCCGAGGCCTGTGATACCGCAGCCCTGCCGGGGCAGCCCGACTTTCCCCAGGCCCTGGATGGCGCACCCTGGCAGCACTTCAGTGTGGCCTCACCGGCCCGCCAGGCCCATCAGACGCGCAGGAAGGATGGCGTAACGGGCACTGCCTACGAACAGGGTGGGCGCATTACCGGCCCCTTTGGCATGGCCGGCGGCAAGATCACCGGCACCGAGGAAGCACGCTTTGATCGCCGTACCCAGTTCGAGCCTGTGGCTCCGGCAGCCGGCATCGAGAACCTGGAGGAACAGCCCTCCGTGACCGCCGGGATGCGATCCCGGGTCACCGGTGAGGGTCAGTCCACCGGCACCCGCATCACTGGAGATGACTGGGAGCGTGGCGAACGCGTCACCGGCACGGAGGGCAGTTCCGCCCGCCGCCGCAATCCCACGCGAGCCGGGTCCGTGAGCGCCATGCCCAGTGTGGAACGCAAGCGTAATGAAGACACGCCACCGCCCGTCAGCCGGGTGACCGGCGGCAGCGGCAACACAGACCGCGGCTCGCTGGTGACCTACTCCGGCGGCGCCCGCGGCTAAGACAGAACCAGGAACAGAGACAGCGAACCCACGACATGATTCGACGCCACGCACATCGCGATAACCTGATCTGGGCCTCGGGGGCCGGCGCCGCGCCGAGCCCGGCGGCCACGGTCGGGGATGCGCGCCAGGCGTCCCCCCGCAAGCCTGGGGGGTGGGAGCCTGCGCCCGCGGCCCCGCGTACCGAGGACACAGTCAGCCGCCCGTCCGTGCAGGACACCGCCCCCCTGGCGCCGAGCCGGGAGCGTCGTCCACCGCATCGGGCACGACGTCACGTGCCGGGCACAGTGACCCAACCGCATCCGCTGACAAACCGCTCGACCAACGAGCAACTGCGGACTTACGAGCAGGGCGTGCGAGCTGCCTTCGACCAGATCGTGCCCACACTCAAACAGATCTCTGCCCTGCACTGCGAGCCGGATTTCACCCAGCGGGCCCAGCAACTGGCGCAGCGGGAACTGGGTTTCGAGTTGCCCAACGGTATCCTGGACGATGCCTGGATCGCCGGCCTGGATCTGCGGCGCCTGTACGCCTGGTCGCTGTTCGAAACCTACCGGCGCATGGCCGATGACTTCTTTGCCCGCGACCCCCTGCGGGGTCGGGAGACGACGGCCTTTGACGAGTTCCTGCAGTCCTGCGGCTTTCACCTGATGGACATCACGCCCTGCGCCGATGGACGCCTGGCCCATGCCATCAGTTACGTGCTGCGCCTGCCCATCGGTGCGGTGCGCCGCAAATCCTACGCCGGCACCCTGTTCGACGTGGAGGAGACAGTGGAGAAATGGGTGGAGGTGGAACACCAGCGCTTCCGGGAGGGCCGGCCCAATACTGCCGATACCTCCACCCGCTATCTCAAGGTGGTGATGTACCACTTCAGCAGCCTTGACCCGGAACATCAGGGCTGCGCCGCCCACGGCTCCGACGATGGCCTGGCGGCCCGGGCCGGCCTGGAGCGGCTGCACCATTTCCGCCAGGCCATCGAAAACAGTTTCTGCTGCGGCGCCTCCGTGGCCCTGCTGCTGATCGGACTGGATACGGATACCGACGCGATCCGTGTGCACCTGCCGGATGAACGGGGCGAGATGGACCTGAACCAGTCGGTGGATGCGCAAGCGCTGTATGACCAGACCCACAACCTCACGCCCGAGGCCGCCCGGCAGGGCATCCTGGAGGCAGTCTGTGCCGCCGCGCCGGACACCGCCGATGAGGGCATGGTGCGCCTGGTGGCGCGCCTGGTGGAAAACAACCTGTCGCAGATCGAGTATGTGCGCACCCTGCAGGGGGGCGGCTACCCGGACGCGGGCCACGCTGAGCGCTTCATGGCCGTGGGTATCGGTTTTGAGGAAATCCAGCTGCGCAACCTGACCTATTTCGCCTACCTGCACACGGTGGAGGAAGGCGCGCCGGATCTGGACGTGGGCTGTCGCATCTTCGACGGTCTCAATGTGAGCCACGGCCTGCCCATCCCGGTGGTGGTGCGTTTTGACTACCACGGCCGCGTGCCGGGAGCCCGGGAGCGGGCCGTGGAGCGGGCACGCCGCCTGGATCGGGCGCTGGCAGATCGTTTCCGCGTCCGCGTCCAGCAAGGCCTGTTGCACCGCATGCTGGTGGTGCGGGACTGCGATGCAGGATCGGGGCTGGAAGTGGTGTCCACCTCCGTGGATCCGCAGCCGGCGGGAGGACACTGATGAAGATCTGCCAGGTGGTGAGGCCGCTGGTGGCCACCAACCGGATCCCGGGCTTCGAACACAAGCATCTGCAGGTGGTACGCGATGGCAGCGCCCTGCAGGTGGCGGTGGATTCGGTGGGCTGCGTGCCCGGCGACTGGGTGATCTGTGTGGGCAGTTCTGCCGCCCGGGAGGCAGCAGGCAGCAAGGAGTTCCCCAGCGATCTGACCATCGTCGGGATCATTGATCACTGGCCGCCGCCGGAAGCAGCACCCGGCAGCGAGACCTAGGAGGCAGGCCATGGAGATTCAACAAGTGGAAGGGTCTTTGGTCTGCACCCAGCGCGTCCCGGGGCTCCATCGCGTGCATCTGAGGGTGCTGCGCGATGCCAGGGGCAAGCGCGTGGTGGCCACGGATCCGGTGGGCGCGAGCCCGGGTAACTGGGTGTTTGTGGTGAGCGGCTCCGCCGCCCGCTACGCCATGGGCGATGCCCGCATCCTCACCGATCTGACGGTGGGCGGGATCATCGACCACTGGGAACCGGACACATGAAAAATCGGGCCTTGAAATGGTTTAGAGCCCCCGCGGGCACCTTCGAGGCCGTTCGCAACCGCGGGGAATACCGGGCCGGGTAACCGCCCAATTGAATCAACAACAACCACTGAATCATCAACAACCACTGAGTCACTCGGAGAAGACAGATGGCCCAAGAAAACTATGGTATTGCGCTGGGGATGATTGAAACCCGCGGACTGGTGCCCGCCATCGAGGCGGCAGATGCCATGACGAAAGCCGCCGAAGTGCGACTGATCGGCCGCGAATTTGTCGGCGGGGGTTATGTGACCGTGCTGGTGCGCGGCGAGACCGGGGCCGTGAACGCTGCGGTGCGCGCCGGGGCCGATGCCTGCGAACGAGTGGGTGACGGCCTGGTGGCAGCACACATCATTGCCCGTCCGCACCGGGAAGTGGAACCCATCCTGAGCAAGGCCGAGCCTGGCGCCTGAACCCCCTTTGCCTGAACCTGAGCCGCCCGATGCGGGCGGCAGGGGTCATCAAGCATGAGACAAACACGAGTCCATCCTCGTATTCTGGGTTACCTTGGGCGGGCGCTCAGCCTGGAGCTCTCGGCGGTGCAGCAGTACATGACCCAGGCCTCGCTGGTCGAGGCCTGGGGGCTGCCGGAGGCGGCCGCGCGCCTGCGGGAGGAAACGGTCGAGGAAATGCGCCACGCTGAGCTGATCACCCAAAGGATGCTGTCCCTGGGGGCAGCCCCCAATGCCTCGCAGTTACGACCCGCGGGCGTGGGGCGCACCCTGGTGGATCTGCTTCGTCAGGATACGATCCTGGAGGGCGAGATCATCGCCATCTACCAGGACGCCCTCACGTTCTGCCAGCGTGTGGGTGACGCGGATAACGGCGCCTTCTTTCAACGGCTGCTCCAGGAGGAACTGGCGCACGCCCATGACATCGAACACTGGCTGGCCTCCCTGGGGGTGCCCCGGCGCGGCCATGACAGTGACCGGATCTACTTCTGACGGGGGAGCGTGCACATGAACCCGGAATGGATCGAGCGACAGAAGCCACCGCGACTGGAACGCCGGCTCGCCTTTGAGGATTATGAGGGCACTCGCCACTTTCTGGAGAAGGCGGCGGAGCTGTCCGAGCGCAGCGGCATCCACCCGGACATCAGCTTCGGGCGAACCTACGTCAACATCACCCTTCACGCCGAGGAAGGGGCCCAGGCCCTGAGCGAGGCGCAGAGGGACTTTGCCCGCGACCTGGATGCACTGGCGCCCACACAGGAGGATGCATGAGCCAATCACCCCCCCAGGAAAAACCGGAATCCCCCGGACCGGCGACACAGACAGCCGCGCCGAAGGAATCCGACCCGAAAGAATCTGGTCAGGCATCGGCATCGAGCAGCCCTCCATCGCCTCCGGATAAACCCTCACCCGGGACCACCACGCCCCGAAAACCAGCCGCGACCAAGCGCCGCACCGGCACCCGGAGTCAAACCCCGCGCTCGTCGGCAACCAAACGCAAGGAGGAGGAGGCACCGCCCGCCCTGCCCTCTCGCCCACGCGTCTGGCCCGACTGACCCGGGTCAGACGAGGAACGCCGATGCCCCCTCGTGAAACGTCCAGCAAGACGAAGTCCTCCAACGACAACGATGACCGGGACCATCCCAGTGGTCCCTCCGGCACCGCCAGCCGATTCATCCGCCACGCCACGCTACGGCAGATGCAGTTGCTGGAGGCCATCGTCCGCCTGGGGAGCTTCACCCGGGCAGCCGAGGAGATGTTCCTCACCCAGCCCACGGTCTCCATGCAGATCAAGAAGCTCTCCGACACCGTGGGCATGCCCCTGTTCGTCACCGTGGGCCGCCAGGTGGCGCCCACTGATGCCGGTCGTGAAGTGTATGCCGCCGTGCGGACGATCCTGCGCACGCTGAGCGATCTTGAGACCAAGCTGGCAGACCTGAAGGGCCTCAAGAGTGGTCGGCTGCGACTGGCGGTGATCACCACCGCCAAGTATTTTGCCCCGGAAATCCTCGGGTCCTTCTGCGAAAAATTCCCGGGCATCGAGGTATCCCTCAAGATCACCAATCGCGAGAGCATCATTGAGCGCATGGTGGCCAACGAGGACGACCTGTACATCTTCGGTGAGCCCAAGACTGCCGGCATGGAGGTGGAGGCCACCTACCTGGCACCCAACCCCCTGGTGATCGTCGCCCGCAACGATCACCCCCTCACCCAGGAAAAGCGCATTCCCCTGGAGCACCTGGCCGGGGAGAACTTCCTGCTTCGGGAGACCGGTTCAGGGATCCGCGATTCCCTGGTGCGGCGCTTCCAGGAAAAGGGCCTGCGCCCGCGGGTACGCATGGAGTTGGGCAGCAACGAGGCCATCAAGCACGCCATCGTGGCCGGCCTGGGCCTCTCGGCGCTGTCGCTGCATTCCCTGAATCTGGATTGGGGCGGGGGCCGCCTGGCCATGCTGGACGTGGAAGGCTTTCCCGTGGACCGGGCCTGGTATCTGGTGCATCCCAAGGGGCGGGAGCTGTCCACCCTGGCCCGCACCTTCCTGGCCTTTGCCATTGAGCAGGAACCGGAGATCCGCGCCACCCTGAACAAGACCTACCAGGTCCTGCGTGCCGACAAACAGGCGATCCTGCTCCCGGAAGGAGAAGACAACCCATAGACTCGAATTGATGAAAAATCCCCTCTGGAACGATGAACGTCATTCATTCCAGTGCTATGCTCATGCCTCCCAAAACCCGGCCTGGGTCAAGACATGATCCCGGCTGGCATGTTTCATCCGGCAGGGCGAGCACGGCCATTCAGATCCACACCCGACCCATCGACGAACGCATCGGCTGGCTCATTTCGCTGGCAGAAGCCCACAGCGAGGACTTTTGCAGTCCCGCAACCACCCTGGCCCGGCAGCGTTACCTGGCGCGTCATCCCACCCGCGTGATGGTGATGAAGTGCATGGACGGCCGCGTCCATATCCCCCATGCCACCCACACCCCACTGGGCATCATTCAGCCCTTTCGCAGCCTGGGTGGTCGTTTTGACCTGGGCTGGCCTTACCTGGGAGAAGTGATCACTCATGCCGTGGAAAGCGCCACCCGTGCCGGCCACGGTGTGCTGCTGCTGATCACCTATCATTACTCGCGGGGCGATCACGCCCGGGGCTGTGCGGGCTTTGGCTGCGACACGACCGCCGCCATGGAGCACACGCAGGAGATCTGCGCCCAGGCAGAAGAGCTGTTCGGTGCCGACGGACAAAGCGTGTACCCACTGGTGTGCGGCTTCGAAACCGACAGCGACGCGCTGATCATTCACAACCGCCGTGGCGATGCCCTGGATATCTCGTCGCTTTCCCACGCCGATGCGGACGATCTGCCCCGACGCCTCCAGACCCTGTGCCCGGACATGCCTGCTGGCTTCCAGCGGGATCTTCTGCCGCTACTGCTGGGCAACCTGGACCATGTGGACGCCCTGCGCGGTGCGGATCGGGAACTGGACATCCAGCATCGGGAATGGGCCATCTGTGTGGGGCGCGGATTCGATTTCCTGCATCTACCCAATACGGCGCTGATCATCGGCCCTTATAATCCGGATCTTTCAGAGCCCATTATCAAGGCTGCGGGCATCATTGCCGCCAACATGGCCGCAGGCCGCATCCCGGATGATGGTTTCCTGTTGCTGACCTCATCACCCTATGAACAGATGGGAGTGGACCGGGCCCGCGCCCGTCTGAAGTCGCGCTTTTTGTGCGAATTTGCGGCCCAGGTGATTGGCGAGGAGTTCCCGGACCTGGCCCGCCGCATGATTGCCCGGTCGGCCGTGGTGGACTGGCCTACACGGAGACTGGAGTTGTTGTAGGGCATTCACGCAAACGTCACGGCTTGTTCACCGGGCTGACAACCAGCCCGCCTAGCATCGGGGCAACCTGTCCACAGTGGAAGCCCCATGCAGACTGCCCAACAAACCCGGGAAACTGAGACGACGACCCCAGACGCGGCCGCGGAACAGACCGAACACCCCCACCTGGCCGCGGTGCCCAGGCAGCGACTGCGCATCGCCATGGTCACGGAAACCTTCCCTCCCGAGATCAATGGCGTGGCCCACACCCTGCACCAGATGGTGCACAGCATGCTGGAGCGCGGGCATGAGGTTCACCTGATCCGCCCGCGCCAGGGCAAGGGTGACCACGGCACCCTGGCCCCCCGGGAGGGGCTGCGTGAGCAACTCACCCACGGCCTGCCGATCCCCGGTTACCCCGGCCTGCATTTCGGCCTGCCTGCCCGTGGCGCCATCCGCAAGGCGTGGCGCGCCAACCCGCCGGACGTGATCTACGTGGCCACCGAAGGCCTGCTGGGCGGCTCCGTGCTGTCCGCGGCCCGGGCCATGGGTATCCCGGTGATCAGCGGCTTTCACACCAACTTCCACCGCTACAGCCAGTATTACGGCCTGGGGTTCCTGGCGCCGGCGATCAGCTGGTTCCTGCGTCGCTTCCATCACCGCACCCAGTGCACCCTGGTGCCCACCGACACCCTGGCTCAAGAGCTGCAGGAGCAGGGTTTTGGCACCTGCCGAGTGCTGGCCCGGGGTGTGGACACCCAGCTATTCAACCCCGCCCGCCGTCGTCCTGACCTGCGCGCCCAATGGGGACTTGAGCCGGATGACCCAGCGGTGATCTACGTGGGCCGCCTGGCCGCGGAGAAGAATCTGCACCTGGCCGTGGAGGCCTTTCGCGCCATGCAGGCCCGCCAGCCCCGGGCCCGATTCATTCTGGTGGGTGATGGACCGGCCGCCGCCGAACTGCGTGAACAGCACCCGGACCTGATCCTGGCGGGCGTGCACATCGGTGAGGATCTGGCGGGATATTACGCCAGCGGCGACATGTTCCTGTTCCCCTCCACTTCGGACACCTTCGGCAACGTGGTCCTGGAAGCCATGGCCTCGGGTCTAGCGGTGGTGTCCTACGACTATGCGGCGGGCCGCCAGCATCTGCGCCACGGCGAGAGTGGCATGCTGGCCCGCTTCGATGACGCCGAACAGTTCAAGCAACTGGCCACCGAGCTGGTGGCCGATCCCCACACCTGGAGACGCCTGGGTACCCAGGCTCGCGCCGAGGCCGAGACGGTGGACTGGCGCTGTGAGCACGATCGGCTGGAAGCCCTGTTCCTTGAGTACGCCCAAGCCAAGTGAGGTGTTCCCCATGCGCATGATGCAGCGA
The DNA here is from genome assembly GCF_022227625.1 of Ectothiorhodospira variabilis. NCBI lineage: Bacteria > Pseudomonadati > Pseudomonadota > Gammaproteobacteria > Chromatiales > Ectothiorhodospiraceae > Ectothiorhodospira > Ectothiorhodospira variabilis. Next base: position 372,630 of record NZ_JAJNAO010000002.1, read on the forward strand.
ATGACCGAAGCCGAACTGCCCCTTTGCCTGGCCTTCAACCGGGCCAATCACCAATGGCTGACCCACCGGACCTTTGCCATGGTCAGCCGCCTGGGCAACGGGGTGTTCTGGTATGTGCTGATGCTGGCCCTGCCTGTCATCCATGGCCTGTGGGCCCTGCAGGTGAGCCTGCACATGGCCCTGGTGGGCCTGCTCTGCCTGCCCATCTACAAGCTCCTGAAGCAGACCACGGTGCGCGACCGACCCTACACCCAGAACCAGGACATCCTGCAGAACGTGCCGGCCCTGGACCGTTTCAGCTTCCCCTCCGGCCATACCATGCATGCGGTGGCCTTCACCATCATCCTGGTGGCCTACCTGCCGGCCTGGGCCTGGCTGGTGGTGCCCTTCACGGTGATGATCGCCCTCTCCCGCCTGGTGCTGGGCCTGCATTATCCCAGCGACGTGCTGGCAGGCGCCGCCATTGGTGCCCTGGTCGCCAGTGCCAGCCTGATGCTTTGACGGCCGGCCCCGCCCCTCAATCCGCACACAACCGAAGGGCTCGCAACTGCGAGCTCTTCTTGTGCTGGTGCGCCTGCATGCGCACCAGGATATCGTTCAGGGTGTGCACCGCCTCCAGGATATAGGGCCCCTTGTTCAGCATGACGCATTCGGCCCGCCCGGCCATGGCCGCATCGGTGATCTCGGGGCGGGAGATGGTCCCGCTCCGGGCCAGGGTCTCCAGCACCTGAGTGGCCCAGATCACCGGCACATGGGCCGCCTCGCACAGCCACAGGATCTCCTCCTGGATCTCCGCCAGCCGCTCGCCCCCGATCTCCACGGCCAGATCCCCGCGGGCGATCATCACCCCCAGGCGGTGACGCCCCAGGGTGGCCAGGATGATCTCGGAGAGATTCTCCAGGGCACGGCCCGTCTCGATCTTGGCCACCACCCCAAGCCCGGCGCCGCCACGCCGGGCCAGTTCATCCATGAGAACAACCATGTCCTGGCGGGACTCCACGAAGGAGTAACCCACCAGATCCGCATGGGCCACCACGAAGTCCAGGTCCTTCATATCCTGGGGACTCAGCGGCGGCAGGTTCAGTCGAGCGCCGGGGAAGTTGAGACCCTTGTCCGCCCGAAGGCGACTGCCCTGGGGACGGCAATGGGTGATACGAACCATCACGCCGCTGGCATCCACCGACTCCACCCGGCCACCGATCTTGCCATCATCGATCCACACCGCCTGCCCCACTTCCAGCAGATCCAGCGCTTCGGGCGCGGAACAGGCGATCCGGGCGCAGCGTGCCAACCGCCCTTGATCATCCACCAGGGCCGGACGCCCCGGCACCGGGTCGCGGGTCAGGTGCAGCAGGGCGCCCTTGTAGAGGCGAATGTTGACCGGCTCCCGCGTCAGCCATCCCAGCCGCAGGGACAGCACCGGGCTTCGGTGCCCGTTGGCATCCGGGCGCTTGAGGACGAACTCGGTCTCGTCACTCACATAGGCCCCCTGGTCCAGGGTAGCCAGCCACCCTCCCTTGGGCAGGGGTTCCACCAGCCGAAGTACCCGGGCCTTGCCACGGGTATCGCGAAAGCGCAGTTCATCCACCGATTGCAGGCCATCCAGCGTCGCCTGGGGCAATGAGAAGGCATATTGGCCGCGTGCCTGCACCGGGTCCTGTCCCGTGCCTTCGGGCAGCAGGTGGACATGCGCGGGCTCCGTGACCCTGCCCAGCAGATTGCGGCGGGGCTTGATGTGGGTGATGGCCGGCTTGAACTCCAGCGGGCCTGTGCGCAGCTTGTGGCCGCCCAGGTCCATGAGTACGGTGCACCGCCGCCCCAGTTGCGCCTCTGCGGCACGCAGGTGGCCGATCATGGCTGACCAGGCCTGGGCATCGTCGTGCGCGCAGTTGATGCGCGCACAGTCCATGCCCTCTTCCATCAGTTCCATCACCAGTTGGGGATTCACCGCCGCCGCACTGGGCAGCGTGACCATGATGCGCACCTCACGCGGCCCCGATGGCGGTCCGAAGAGCTGATCGGCATTGTCGCGCAGGGTGGTTTCACCCTTGTCGTAATCGATGGCGGGCTCGTCTTCCAGACCGGCCACCGGGCGCCCCGTCAGCTGCCCCAGCAAACGCGTGACCTGATTGATGCTCGCCAGCACATGGGCCTCGGTGCGCCCCAGGGAAGACAGCCCCTGACGGGCCAGGCCCCGCTGGATGGGGCGCAGATCCAGCGACCGGAAGGCAAGGTAATGGGCCAGGTTACGGGCCGAGAGCGGGACTTCGCCGGGGTAGTCCCGGGAGAACCTTTCCAGTCGTCGATGCGCCCCCAGCAAAACCTCGGTACGCAGATTCTGCAGGCCAGCCATCAATGTCTCCAGTGAATCCACTGGGGGTGTGGCAGTTGCACTTTGACCGGGGCCGGTTTCATCCAGCGGGCGATCCAAGATGGAGGGATGACTTTCTTCGGAAATGGAATCTTGCATGGAGTCGGGGCCATGAGGGTCCGCCGGCGAGTGCGGACCGCGTTGGGAGTGAGACCCCATGAGATAACAGAAAGGCGTGACAGGCGCATGACAGTGCCCGCCGGCGCTGGCCGGCCATGGTCAAAAAAACGTCATGATTCTCCCTTAGCATGGACCGGATCACAGGCTCGCCCCTTTCGATCCCACTCCATACCGAGGACATCTGATCCATGAAACATGCACGCACCGCCCTGTTCACGGCCCTGGCCGCCGCTCTCGTGGGAGCCGGCTGTCAGAGCACCCCATCCCCTGATGGATCCACGATGGACACCACCACTGCCCAGCAGACAGCCCCCGAGGCCGCCTTCTCGAAACCCGGCTTCCGGGTCCAGCTGGAGGATGGTCGACTGTGGGTGCTCAAGCAGGGCCAGGAAAAGCCGGATCGCCCGGTGATACTCATCGGCGCCGGCCCCCAGGGCATGACCCTGAAGGCCGTGGACCGCGAAACCGCCCTGGAATACGTGGCCGCCAAACCCGGCTTCGACGTCAGTGTTGAGGACGGGCGTCTGTGGGTGCTTCGGGAAGGCCAGGAGAAGCCCGCCCGCCCCGTGATGCTGATCAACGCCGGTCCACAGGGCATGACCCTGCGCGCGCACGACCGCGAGACCGCCCTGGAATACCTGGCCACCAAGCCGGGCTTTGATGTCAGTGTGGAAGACGGGCGCCTGTGGGTGCTTCGGGAAGGTCAGGAGAAGCCCGCCCGCCCCGTGATGCTGATCAATGCCGGTCCGCAGGGCATGACCCTGCGCGCGCCTGATCGTGATACGGCCCTGGCCTACCTGGCCACGAAACCAGGCTACCGGGCGGAAGCCGAAGATGGCCGGGTCTGGATTCTCAAACCGGATCAGGAGAAGACCGGGAAGCACGTAGCCCGCATCGGCGCCGGCCCGCAGGGCGCCACCCTGCGCGGCGTGGACAGCGAAACCCTGGACCGTTACATGGCCTACCAGCCGTAAACGGCAAAAATGGATCAGGCCCGCAACGCGGGCCTGATCCGGGTTTGAAGCCCTCCCCCCGTCCATTCCGGAGGAAGGCAACCACCATCACCTGCACTTGCGATCAGCGCATTCCACGTTCGCTGAAGGCCCGCTCCAGCCGCTCGTGCACCCGGTCACGGATGCTCTGCCCCAGGTTGTTTGGCTGGGAGACGCCACAATGGCGATTCCACATCACCGGCCGTTGCATGATCTCGATGGCCTGAGCGGGCACGAAGGTGCGGCCCTCGCCACCACCTGCCAACGGGGAATGCACCACCAGACCTTCCAACTGGCAGGTGTCATCTCCGCGCTGCAGCACATCGGTACCGTTCACAAGACGCCACTCACCCAGGGTGGCCCCCGTGTCATCCACGACGGCCTCGGGGAAGTGCTCCTGAACATCCACGAAAAGGCGCTGATTCAGACCGCTGGGATGGGTCAGCGAAAGATTCAGACGCATCGCCTTGCCCATGATCTGGCCGATATCCGCATTATCCACATAGCCGGTGGGAGCACCGGGGCCGTAGCTCCACAGGGGCACATCCTCCCCGGAGTGACCGTGGGTGGTCCAGCCGAAAATGGTGTGGTTGTCGTTGACCACCTTGATGATGGCCCGCTGCAGACCGCGGATGGACTGCTCATCGCGGATGGTCGCCAGGTCGTCATCCGACAAGTGGATATTCCAGTACTTGGCCACCGTGTCACGGATGTCGCCATCAGACGGGTTTCCCGGCAGCTGCGCACTGAGGAAGTTGGCCGTCACCTGCATCCCCTGGAGGGGTTCGATCACCCGCTCGATGGAGGTACGGGTGTAGTTGCCACTGCTGGCCCAGTTACCCAGGGCGAGGGCACCGGTGTTGTGATCGGGGACCACCACCACCATCGTCTGGCCGTCATGCTTGGCAAAGTCAAGCGCCAACCGAACACTGTCGTCAAACTCAAGGAAATCCTGCAGGTGATAGACGACGTCATTGGAATGACCCGCCCAGTCGATCTGGCTACCTTCCACCATCAGGAAGAAACCGTTCCGTTCCTGGGACAGCAGTTCCAGGGCCTTGGCCGTCATCTCCGACAACGAGGGTTCCGCCAGGGCCTGTTCGTGCAGACTCACGTCATAGTCGTGGCCGTTTTCCCGCAGATACCGACGGTCCAGTTCCGGCATCATGCTGCTGGAAGCAAACAGGCCCCAGACGCGATCGGAATGGATGCCATGCAGGTCATCGGCATGGTCGATGACCTGATAACCGCGGTCGTGCAAGACCTGCCGGAGATTTTCGCCATCGTCCCGCGAGCCGCCCATGCTCCTGGGCAACAGGTGCCGGCTACCGCCCCCGAAGACCACATCCAGGTTCTGGTAGACCATGTGCTTCATGATCTCGTTCTCCTTGCCGCGGGCGTCCACGTGGGCCGTATAGCCAGCCGGGGTGGCATGACTGATCCGCGAGGTGGCCACCACCCCCGTGGCCTTGCCCGCCAATTGGGCCCCTTCCAGCAGCGTGGCCAGGGGACGGTATTCAAACCAATCCCAGTCCACTCCCTCGGGCAACTGGTAGTTGCTCAGGATATCGTAGCTGCGCGGTGCCATGCCGATATGTGGCTCGGAGGTCTTGTAACCGGTGGCAAACGCGGTAGCCGCCGCCGCCGAGCCGGTGATGACCGAGTTGGTCATGCTGGTATTCACCATGCCCGTGGCAATCTCATCCAATGCCAGGGGCTCGCCCCGATAGAGCCGCCCCAAGGTCACCACCGACTGGGACTGACCATCCGGTACCAACACAATCACATTCTTGGGCATTCCGGCCTGAGCCGGAGCCATGGCCCAAACCAGGGCGACGGTGGTGACCACCGCCACGGTTGAAGATCGAAAACGCATTCGCACACCCATCACACACCACCTCTTCGACAATCGTCGTTCAGATCACTGGAATCCGGATGGCCGAAACGGCCCCCGGAGGATGCCGCGCGGTGAACGCCGCCCCTTCCACTGCCATGGGACAGTCACTCATCCATGCTGCAGGTCGACCCTATGGGCGCTGTATGACGGGTGGGTTTTGAATCCTTGACACTCTATTGACAGGTTACGGGAGTGCGAGCCACATCACATTTTCCGATGGAACCAGTCAGATCTCCGCTGAGCGGATACTGGAGGGCCCTCATGTGATCTCCCAGATACCGGTCGAAGACCTCCAGTTGCGCCGGTGTCAATTCCCGCTGATAACGATGCCGCGAGTCATCCCGCACGGTGTTGGAGCGGGCGATCTTGTAGTCGCCGCCGTGGAGGATGTCGAAGGTCTGGAAGGGGTAGAGTGTTTCGTGGGGCAGGTCCAGGTAGTTCATCAGGCCCGCCAGCGTGGCATCGGGCCTGGCCACCAGGTCTTCGTAGTGGATCCGATACCAGGGATCCGGATCATCGAGATAGGTGTCGTAGATACGCCGCCAGCGCTTGAGCAGGCCCACGTCGATCCCCTCCTCCCTGCGACCCCGCCTCCAGAGCAGATAGGCATACCCCGACTCCACGGAGGACAGATAGGCATCCCGAGGGTCTCGGGCCAGCCAGATACGTCGATCGTAGCGATCCCAGAGCCGCACGTGTCGCTGCAAATAGAGCAGGTCAACGGGCTTGATGCAGATCATGCCAGGTGGCTGCAGCCCCAGTGCAATGCGGACCAGTGCCCAGTTGGAACTGATGTCGCTGTAGGCACGGGCCTGGGAATGGCCAGAGAGGATGTGGGCCAGCAGGGTGCTGCCCGAACGCATGGAATAGCCGATGATGACTCGCATGAGCGTGACACTCCTGAGTCGTGAACCAGCGACTCAGGGTAATGGCTCTACATGACAGCAGGATAAACCCGGCACCGCAAAAAGCGTTGCACTCACGCAACACCTGTGGTGATTTCATCACAACTTCATGGTTTGTTCACGGCATTTTAACGCTGCACCGCCATATTTCTCCCCGGTTAGACAGGCTCGGGACAGCCTTTCCACTCATAGACTTGGGGAGTCATTCACATGCATCACAAGAAACTGATTGCGGCCATGGTGGCCGTGGGTATGTCCATGCCGGCCCTGGCCGTGGCCGACATGACGCTGTATGGGCGGGCACATCTGTCTGCCGACATTCTGAACGACGGCGACGATTACAGCGAATTCAACGTCTCCAGCAACTCCAGCCGCCTGGGCTTCAAGGGTGAGCGCCAGTTCGCGGATGACCTCACCGCCATCTTCCAGATCGAACAGCAGATCGACTTCGACACTGACGGTGGTGAATTCGCCACCCGCGATACCTTCGCCGGCCTGAAGGGCGACTGGGGCATGCTGCGCGTGGGCAAGTTCGACACACCCTTCAAGCGCGCCCGCGGCCCGGCCAACTTTTTCGGTGATCAGGTGGGCGACATGCGCAACCTGACCCGCACCAACGACCACGGTCGCTTCGACGAGCGGTTCAGAAACAGCATCCATTACCGCACACCGTCGCTGAACGGGCTGGTGTGGGATATCCAGTATTCGGCCGACAACTCCGGCCAGTCCACTGTGGAGGATGCCGAGAACCGCGCGGTGAGTACCTCCCTGGGTTTCCGCAACGGGCCGGTGAATGTGGTGCTGGCCTATGAAAATCAGAGCATCTATCGTGCATTTGATGCGGACGAACCGGATACCGCTGCCCTCGACTACAACGCCGACGCCTGGCGCCTGGCCGGCTCCTACCAGATCACCCCGGAATTCCGTCTGGGCGCCCTGTACCAGGTGACCGAGAATACGGGACGTCAGGACGAAAACCTGGAAGGTGAAGAAGGCAAGGTCTGGGGCTTCGGCGGCCAGTACAAGGCCAGCCCCAACGTCTACCTGAATGCCCATTGGTTCACCCTGGATTCCGACCTGGATGACAACGATGCCAACCTCTACGCCATCGGCCTGGAATATCGCCTGGACAGCGCCCTGCGCTTCTACGGCAACATCGCCGTCATGGACAACGACGATGATTCCAGCCTGACCTCCTGGAGCGCCGCCCGTACCGCCAGCCCCAGTGGGGCCGCCGGCGAGAAGGCCACCGCCTTCTCCCTGGGCATGCGTTACGACTTCTGATCACACCCTGTGTGTATCGGGGCAGGGACGCCCCACTCCTCTGCAAAGCATGGCGATCCTGGCCCGGTCCTACCCCCGGGCCTTTTTTATGCGCCTTGCAACACAAGAATCACGATGGCTTCACCGGCCTGAAAGATCACTCATTCAGCATGGGCGCTGAACCCTGGGAGAGCACCCCGGGGTGAACGGTTCAATGGGTGGCGCCAGGGGCGCTGCCCGCATGCCTTATTGGGCGGGAAAGCAGACGACATGCAAACAGCGATCCTCAACGAAGGTCAATGGAACCTGCCCCGGAACATGCTCCGGGCGGATGTGGCCCGGGATGACGCGGACATCATGGCCTCGCAGCGGCTGCGCTATCAGGTGTTCGCCGAAGAGATGGGGGCCGAACTGAGTCAGGCCTCGGTGATCTGCGGCCTGGATCAGGACCGGTACGACCGCTATTGCCACCATCTGCTGGTGCGCGACACCCAAACCGGCGCTGCCGTGGCCAGCACCCGCATCCTCCTGGATCAGCAGGCCCGCCTGGCTGGCGGATTCTATTCCGAGAACGAATTCCAGCTGGGTGAAGTGGCCCGACTTGAAGGCCGCGTGATGGAGGTGGGACGTACCTGCGTCCATCCGGATTATCGCAACGGCGCCGCCATCGGCGTGCTCTGGGCAGGCCTCGCCCAGTTCATGTCACGCCATCGCATCGACCACCTGATCGGCTGCGCCAGCATCCCCATGCAGGATGGCGGCCACCAGGCCCATGCCATCATGGAGCGGCTGCGGGAAAAATACCTGGTGCCCGAAGCGCTGCGGGTCATGCCCCGACTGCCGCTCCCCCCCTGCCCCCCTGCCCTGCCCGAGCAACCCCTCATGCCACCCCTGCTCAAGGCCTATCTGCGCCTGGGGGCCCGCACCGGCGGCGAACCTTGCTGGGACCCGGATTTCAGGGTCGCGGACGTCTTCATCCTGCTCAAGCGTGAAGACCTGCCTGCGCGCTATCAGCGGCATTTCATGCGCACCGCCCCTCATCGTCATCCCAATGCCATCCACCCTTGATCCGACGGTCATGTCAGGCGGGGATAATCGGCGCAGACTCCAAACGGGACATCCTCATCATGGCCAGCATCCACTGCCGCAGCATCTTCCTCTCCGATGTCCACCTGGGCACGCGCCAGTCCCGGGCGGATTATCTGCTGGACTTTCTCGAGTCCACCGAGTGCGAGTCCCTCTATCTGGTGGGTGATATCTTCGACCTGTGGAGCATGAAGCGCAGCGTTTACTGGAGCACCGATCACAGCGCGGTGATCCAGTGCATCCTGGACAAGGCCCAGGCGGGCACGCGGGTGATCTACATCCCCGGCAACCATGACGAGGCCCTGCGGGCGTTCGTGGGCACGGTGTTCCAGGGGGTGAGCGTGCAGCGTCAGGCGGAGCATGTGACCGCTGATGGGCGTCGCTTTCTGGTGAGCCACGGGGATGAGTTCGACACCCTGGTGAAGCACAACCGGCTGGCCAAGGCGCTGGGGGACGGAGCCTACAAGGTGCTGCTGCGCATCAATCAGGCCTACAACGCCTGGCGCATGCGCATGGGGCATTCGTACTGGTCGTTATCCGGGCATGTGAAGACCCGCGTGGGCAAGGCCCGGGAGTATATCCGGCGATTCGAGGCGGCGGCGGCCGGCCGGGCTGCCGAGCGGAACTATGACGGCTACATCTGCGGCCACATCCACAAGGCGGGGATCGAGCGCATCGATGGTGTGCTGTACTGCAATGACGGTGACTGGGTGGAGCACTGCACGGCGTTGCTGGAGGATTTTCAAGGCAATATCCGGCTCATGCACTGGTCCAATCACAGCCGGGAGGAGGCGCTGCATCGGGCGCCGGCCCTCACCCCAACCCCTCTCCCGCCTGCGGGAGAGGGGCTCAAGCCTGCTTTCCTTCAGTCTCGGGCGAGCTCGGGGCTATAGTTCGACCGCTGCGCTGCGCAAAACAGTGTCTGCCCCACGCGCTCGATATGGGACTTCAAGTCGGCATCATCGATTTGCTCGTACAGCGAGAGGTCGATCTTGTATGGCAGCAACAGGTCGTCGAGGTCCAGTTCCAGCTGGTTAAAAACCTGCCAATCGACGCAGCCCAGGATGGTGAGGTCGACGTCCGACCCAGGTCGATGGGTGCCCTTGGCGCGCGAGCCGTAAATGATGACCTCGCGCACCTGCGGATAGCGCTCGAAAACGCTGCACAGCTTTATCACATCATTTTCGGTCAACCCGAACCGCCCTGCCGACATGATCAATGGCCCCCAGGTTCGGACTTCTGGTCATGGGCCAATTCAGCAAACGTCTGTGCGAGTTCACGAAACAGGGCAGCATAACGCTGACGCACATGGGCCAGGATTTCATTGGCAGTGGCCTCATTGTAGGTATGCACTGTGCGGTTTCTGTCTTGCAGCATCGCCATCCAGCCGTGGCCATCACTGATCAACTGGCGATTGAAGGCCTCCCGTATGGCATCCCTGGAACCGGATACCCGGGCATCGCCCTGCCAGAGGATGTAGTCGCGCAGCAGGTTCCAGGCCAGTTCGTAGGTGAACTCAAACGCCTGGATGGTCCCCTGCTTTTCCAGCTTGCTGAGCGGCCGTTGCTCCATCAACTCCAGCGCTTCCAGCAATTGCGCGTGCGCCTTGTTGAAATTCGCAAACCGTTGCTGCCAGCGGATGTCCTGGTCGTTCATCGTACCTCCTGTCCGGGCCCTCCAAACTAGCAGAACCCGCCGCTGGCGTCATTCTCGGCACCCGGCTACTGCGACTCCCCCTCCGGCTCGCCTCCCCGGGCCACCTGTTCCATCTCATCCAGGCTGATGTGCCTCACATCCTTGCCGCGGACCAGGTAGATCACGTATTCGCACATGTTGCGGGAGTGATCGCCCACGCGTTCAAGGGCGCGGATGGCCCAGACCACGTCCAGGGCCCGGGAGATGGTGCGCGGGTCTTCCATCATGAAGGTGATGTGCTGACGCATCACCGCCTCGTAGTCCCTGTCCACGTTGACATCCTCCCGGGCAGTGGCCACCGCGGCATCCACATCCAGACGGGCAAAGGCATCCACGGCGTTGTGCACCAGCTGCGTCACCTTTTCTCCCAGGGCCTGCACGTCACCATATTGATTGCGCGGACGATCCTTCTCCGCCAGATGCACTGCCATGCGGGCCACCCGTTCAGCCTGGTCTCCGATGCGCTCCAGGTCGGTGATGGTCTTGATGATGGCCAGGATGAACCGCAGGTCGCTGGCGGCCGGCTGATGCCGGGCCAGGATCTCGGAGCAGTGCTCGTCGATGGCCACCTCCATGCTATTGACCCGCACATCTTCCTGGATCACCTCGTCCGCCAGGGCCGTGTCTGCCGTGGTCAGGGCCTTCACGGCGTTGGCCACCTGCCGCTCCACCAGGTTGCCCATGTTGAGCACACGACGCCGCAGGGTCTCCAGCTCTTCGTTGTACTTTTCCAGGTAGTGACCACTCAGACTGCTCTGATCCATCGCCGTGTGCCTCGATAAAATGCTGTATCAAATGATGACTGATGACCGTGCCCGCGACGTTAACCGTAGCGACCGGTGATGTAGTCTTCCGTGGCTTTCTTTTTCGGGTTGGTGAACAGGGTCATGGTGTCACCATATTCCACCATCTCGCCCAGGTACATGTAGGCCGTGTAGTCGGAAACACGGGCGGCCTGCTGCATGTTATGGGTCACGATCAGGATGGTGTAATCCTCCTTCAATTCATAGATCAGTTCCTCGATCTTGGCCGTGGAGATGGGGTCCAGGGCCGAGGCCGGCTCATCCAGCAGGATGACCTCCGGCTCGATGGCGATGGCGCGGGCGATCACCAGGCGCTGCTGCTGACCGCCGGAAAGGCCAAAGGCATTCTGGTTCAGGCGGTCCTTCACCTCATCCCAGAGGGCCGCCCCGCGCAGTGCGCGCTCCACCACTTCGCTCAGTACCTGGCGGTTGCGCACCCCCTGGAGCCGAAGCCCATAGGCCACATTCTCGAAGATGGACTTGGGGAAGGGGTTGGGCTTCTGGAACACCATGCCCACCCGGCGGCGCAATTCGGCCACGTCCACCTTGCGGTCGTAGATGTCCTTGCCCTCCAGGCTGATCGAACCTTCGATCCGGCAGGCGTCCACCAGATCGTTCATGCGGTTGAAGCAACGCAGCAGGGTGGATTTGCCGCAACCGGAGGGGCCGATGAAGGCGGTCACCCGGTTGGCGGCAAGTTTCAAGGAGATGTTCTTCAGCGCCTGTTCCTCGCCGTAATAGAGGTTCAGGTCCTTCACCTCCAGGGCAATGCGCTCATCGGACAGCTTGAGGCGCTTGGCGTTGGGGTTCTCGAACAGGCTCGAGGCAATGCCGTGGCTCGAGGCCGGCGCGCTGTTGTCGGTCTGGGTCATTGTGGCATCCATTGGCGTCATTCTCTGTATTCAGGCCTTGATGGCGGATCAATCGGACTCGCTGCGGTACTTCTCGCGCAGCCGGTTACGGATGCTGATGGCCGTGAGGTTCAGCATGACGATGAGCACCACCAATGTCATGGCCGTGGCGTAGACCAGCGGCTGGGCCGCCTCCACATTGGGGCTCTGGAAGCCCACGTCAAAGATATGGAAGCCCAGGTGCATGATCTTGCGTTCCAGGTGGATGAAGGGGAAGTTGCCGTCGACGGGCAGGGTCGGTGCCAGCTTGACCACGCCCACCAGCATCAAGGGGGCCACCTCGCCGGCCGCCCGGGCAATGGCCAGGATCAGCCCGGTCATCATGGCCGGCGTCGCCAGGGGGACCACCACCTTCCACAGAGTCTCGGCCTTGGTGGCCCCCAGCGCCAGACTGCCGTGACGGATGGTGCTGGGGATGCGCGCCAGCCCCTCCTCGGTGGCCACGATCACCACCGGCAAGGTCAGCAGCGCCAGGGTGAGCGAGGCCCAGAGCAGCCCCGGCGTACCGAAGGTGGGCGATGGCAGTGCCTCCGGGAAGAACTGCTGGTCCACGGCCCCGCCCACGAAGTAGACGAAGAACCCCAGACCAAATACCCCGAAGACGATGGAGGGTACCCCGGCCAGGTTGTACACCGAGATGCGTATCATGCGCAGCAGCGGCCCCTGGCGGGCATATTCGCGCAGGTAGATGGCCGCCAGCACCCCGAACGGGGAGACGATGATGGACATGACGAACACCATGGTCACCGTGCCGAAAATGGCGGGCAGGATGCCGCCCTCGGTATTGGCTTCGCGCGGATAGCCGCTCAGGAAGTCCCAGAACTGGGCCACGTACAGGCCCATCTTGGAGACCACGGACATGTCGTTGGGCTTGACGGCGCGGATGATCTGGGCCAGTGACAAATCCACTTCCCGACCATCCGATACCCGGGCCACCAGGGTGTCCCGGCGCACGTCCTGATAGAGCGTGTCCAGGCGCTCCTGCAACACGGCAAACTCTTGGTTCAGTTCGGCGCGACGGGCTTCAAGCTCCGCCATGGCCTCTTCCTGAGTGGCGCGATCGATGCGCCCGGCACGTCGGTCCATCTCCAGGCGGCGCTCATCCAGACGCACCCGTTCCATGCGCTGGTTGACGCTGCCGATCTCGCGCCGCTCGATGCGGCGGATTTCGTCGAAGATGTCATTGGCGCGCGCCACCCGTTGCTGAAGCGCCGGCCACAGGTCATCCCCCTCGGCCACCGTGCGGCCCGCCTCCATCAGGCGGACCGGATAGCCGAAGAAGTCCCCCCTTTCCCGTCGCTCCAGGCGCATGGCGTCCGCCGGGAAACGCCATTCCTCCATCCCGGTTTCCGGATACCAGACGAAGTCACGACCCCAGACATCCCGGTTGCCCTGCTTGATCAGGTGGCGCGTGACCACATTGATCTCCCGGGGGATGTCCACGCCGGCATCCCTGAGCACCTCGGCGGGCAAGGTCTGGGAACGGGACAGTTCGCCCATCACCTGAACCTGCCGGCCGTCCGGCTGGGTGACCGTGGTCTCCAGGATGGGGGCCGGCCAGAAGTGGGAGAACCCGCGCACCAGGATCAGCGACAGCAGCCCCACCACCATGATCATGCTGATGGCGATGGCGCCGGCGTTGAGCCACACCCAGGGAGAACCGCTTTTAAACCATTGCTTGAGTGTCATCGTTCAGGATTCCGGCCTACAGGTTGCTGTAACGCTGGCGCAGACGCTGGCGCACGATCTCGGCGGCGGTATTGAGCACGAAGGTGAGCACCAGCAGCACCAGGGCCGAGAGGAACAGGATGCGGTAATGGGTGCTGCCCACCGCCGTTTCGGTGAGTTCCACGGCGATGTTGGCCGACAGGGTGCGCATGCCCTCGAAGATGTTGAAGTTGATGACCGGCGTGTTGCCCGTGGCCATGAGCACGATCATGGTCTCGCCCACGGCGCGACCGAAGCCCATCATCACGGCGGCAAAGATGCCGGGGCTGGCGGTAGGCAGGACCACGCCCACCACCGTCTGCCAGGCCGTGGCCCCCAGGGCCAGGGAGCCCTGGGTGAGGTGCCGGGGCACGGTGTAGACCGCATCCTCGGCAATGGAGAAGATGGTGGGAATGACGGCAAAGCCCATGGCGATACCCACCACCAGGGCGTTGCGCTGGTCATAGGTGATGCCCATGTCGGTGAGCCACTGGCGGGTGCTGCCATCGAAGAACCACACCTCCACCATGGGGCTCAACTGGACACACACCCACACCATGAGCAGCACGGCGGGGATCAGGATGAGCATTTCCGTCCCCACGGGGATCCTGGCGCGAATCGCCTCGGGCAGGCGTGTCCAGGCAAACCCCACCGCCAGCATCAGCAACGGCAGCAGAATGAAGATGCTGAACACCGCCGGAAGATGAGCCTCGATGAAGGGCGCCAGCCAGAGACCGGCGAGAAAGCCCAGGATGACCGTGGGCAGGGCCTCCATGACCTCGACGGTGGGCTTGACGATCCCGCGCAGGTGGCGCTGCATGAAATAGGCCGTGTAGATGGCCCCCATGATGGCCAGCGGCGTGGCGAACAGCATGGCGTAAAAGGCCGCCTTGATGGTCCCCAGGGTCACCGGCACCAGGCTGAATTTGGGTTCGAAATCATCCGTGGCCCCGGAGGACTGCCAGGTGTAGGTGGGCTCGTCACGCCCCTCGTACCACACCTTGCCCCACAGGGCGCTGAGGGAAACCTCCGGATGGGGGTTGCGCAGGGTCATGGGCAGGATCTGGCCGTCGGGCCCCAGCACCAGCAGGGCCCGATTCACCGGCGACACACCGATGGCCTGGATGGGCCCGTCCAGGATGGTGTCCTGCATCAGCGTGCGATTGGACGTGGCATAGTGAATGCTCAGGCCGCCGGCCGCATCCCCCACCAGGAAGCCCTTGCGGCCCAGTTCCGGCGAGATGCTGGCAATGGGCGCCGGTTGCGACTCGAAACTGCGCACATGCCGCAGACGGCGCACGTTCTCCTCATCCCGGGCCAGAAACCACTGGGTGAGGGATCCATCCGATCCGCCGACGATGATGGACTGGGTGCCCACCAGAAACTCCATGGCGGTCACGTCATGGTCATCTCCCACCACGCGAACCGCCTCCACCCGGCGCGGGTTGCTCGGGGTGGACACATCGTAATAGTGAATGCGTGACTCATTGTCCGCCACGAACACGGCGCGGTGATCCGCGTCCACCAGCACGCGACGTGTCACACCAGGGGGCGATGGCAGTTCATAGGCACTGTGATTGATCCGGGTCTCGCCGGTGAACACGTTGGTGGAGGTGCGATACAGGCTGAAGACCAGGCGGTTGTCGGCGGTGAGGCCGGCGATGGCAAAGCCGCGGCTACCCTCCTGGATGGCCACCTGGATCAGCGGTTCCCCTCGAGGGTCCATGACCACCGGATCCTCGCCCAGAGGAAAGGTGAGCTTGGGCTCGATGTGCCTCACATTGTCCGGGTAGGTCAGGTCGTAGTCGTGTCGCGCCACCACAGCCGTACCGTCGGACAAGCCATAGGCCACCAGACGCTGGCGCGCCTCGGCGGCGGAAAAACTGGTGATGCGCGCCTCTGCTGGAATGGGCAGGTCCACCGAGTTGCGAACCTCGCCATCGGGCGTCTCGAAGAAGGTGGCCACACCGTCGTCCGAGAACCGTACCCCCAGTTCCTGATAACGCTCCATGGCCAGGTGCAGGGTCTGCGCCGCGGGCTCACCGGGGATCTGATAGCTCTCATGGGGCGTGACATCCGCCGGCAGGAGCATGGGAACCACTTCATAGAAGAGGTAGACGAAGATCAGCCCCAGGGCGACCACCACCCCGATGCCACCGGCACCCACGCCGTAGCGGGACACGCCGTCCTTGAAATAGCGCCACTTCCTGAGCCGGGCGCGCTTGTCGCCACTGGGCAGAAGGGCGACATCCCGGGGGCTTTCGCCACCCCTACCGATGGCCGGGTTGGTTGTGCTCATGGTGCTCGTCGTCTTGATGAGGGAAAAGACGGGGTGGCGCCCCAGCGGGGCCCACCGTATCGGCGCTCACGCTAACCCACGAACGTGACAGTTTCGTGACGGCGTCATGAAGCGTGAACGTGTAAAAGAACCAGGGCCCCGCGAGTGGCGGGGCCCTGGCTGGGGTGGCGGGCGTGGAATGCCCACCCTGCCCCGCTTCACTCGAGACCCAGCTCGGCGCGCATGCGACCGGCCACCGACTCGGGCAGCGGCACGAAGCCGTCACGCGCCACGACTTCCTGACCCTGCCTGGAGAGCACCATTCTCAGGAACTCACGCTCCAGCGGGGGCAGACCATCGTTGGGATGGGCGTTGACATACAGCATCAGGGAACGGGCCATGGGGTAGTCGCCGGTCAGGGCATTTTCCGCATTGGGCTCGAACAGGTTGTCTTCTTCCTGGCCCAGTTTGATGGCCTTGACGCCGGCGGTCTGATAGCCGATGCCGGAGTAACCGATGCCATTGAGGGACTCGGTGACGCCCTGCACCACGGAAGCGGAACCCGGCTGCTCATTCACGTCATCGCTGAAATCACCGCCGCACAGGGCGTGCTGGCGGAAGAAGCCGTAGGTGCCGGACACGGCATTGCGACCGTACAGCGCGATATCACGGCTTTCCCAGCCACCGCCGAGACCCAGCTGACCCCAGCGGGTGACGCGCTCATCGGCGCCGCAGCGGCGGGTTTCCGAGAACACGGAGTCCACCTGGGCCAGGCTCATGCCTTCGATGGGATTGTCCTTGTTCACGAACACCGCCACCAGGTCGATACCCACGGCCACTTCGGTGGGCGGATACCCATGGCGCTCCTCGAAGGACTGCTTCTCGGAGGAACGCATGGTGCGGCTCATGGGACCGAAGTTGGCGGTGCCCTCGGTGATGGCCGGCGGCGCCGTGCCCGAACCGGCACCCTGGATCTGGATGTTCACATTGGGATAGAAGCGATTGAACTCCTCGGCCCACAGGGTCATGAGGTTGTTCAGGGTGTCGGAACCGATGGAGGACAGGTTGCCGGAGATACCCGAGACACGCTCGTATGTGGGCAGGTTCGGGTCGACCTCACTGGACTGGACGGGGCCGGCCATCACCAGCGCGGCGGACACGCCGGCGGCGACAAAGGCTTTCTTGAGGTGCTTCATGACATTCCTCTTCTCACGGGATGGATGGCAAGACAACCGCCACCCCAGATAATCCGGGGCGGAAACCGGTTTTGACGAGGGAGAGTATGGGAAGCGGGAGTGTCGTCTTTGTGAAAGTAAGATGACGTTTTGATGACATCACCGGGAAGACTGGGCCTCGAGGAATCCCAGCACATCCCCCAGCACCCGATCCCGGATGCGATCCTCCTCCATGAGCAGCTCATGGCGGGCACCGGGATAACGGATCAGGGTGCATCGGGTCAGCAGGTCGCAAAATGACGGGTGTCGTTCTGCCACCACCAGCCGGTCGGCGGGGGCGGAGAGCAGCAGCACTGGGTGCTGGATGGTGTCGGCGGCCTTGCGCTTGATGAGACGCCGGGAACGCAAGGCCTGATCCAGCCATCCCCAGGTGACGCCGCCGAGCGCCAGTTCGGGGCGTTCCCGGAAGTGATCATGGTGAACCGACCAGCGCGCCAGGCTGCCGGTGACCGGATTGCCGGCAAACCGATGTCTTTTGGGATCGTACGGTCCCTGTCCCAGCGCGTACCACTCCCCCAGCCCAAGGCCCACCGCCAGGCGCGCGATGCGCTCGGCCAGCCAGACGGGATAAGGCCCCGTGTTGGGCAATAGCATGGGCGCCGAGAGGATGAGCGCATCCACAGCACCCACATCGCCATCCACCAGCGCTCGCAACGCCAGGTGGGCACCCAGGGAATGGGCCAGGATGACCCGGGGCCCGTGATCCTGGTGGGCCTGATCCGCCATCCAGTGCAGCAGATCGGCGGCAGCCACGCCAAAATCGTCATGATGAGCACGATGCGGATCCGCCTGGGGGCGCTCGGAGAGGCCCTGGCCGCGCCATTCAAGAAGTCGAACCCGCCAACCCTGCAGGGCCGCCCAGTGGGCGAGTTCGTCGTACTTTTCAGCAAACTCCTGGTATCCCGGGAGCAGTATCAGGGTACCCAGGCTCTGCCCGTCCGGGTGCCAGACGGCCTCGCGCAGTGCCGTGCCGTCGGGGGCGGTCCAGCGTTCAGTCTCCATGGACAGGGCCGATGACCATGGCAGGCTGCAAACCCCGGCGATCAGGGCAATGCCCGCCAGATGCCCCAGCCCTGAGTCAAGAGGCCAGGGACGCCGCATCCCGGACCCCGGTCATGCGACAGGGCACACACCCCTGCCATGTCATCGCATCGTCGTCGGGATGTCGTCGAGCCAACATGCGGTCGTGGCACCCTCGGATGATCGCGCCACCCCGGCGGGACGCTTGATAAAGGCTCATGTTCACTCTCCTTCGGGAATGGTATTCCCGCCATTTTTCCAACCCTCAGGTCTTCGTGCTGGCGGCCTTTCTGGTGATGGGGCTCGTCGTCCTGGTGCTGGCCGGGCAGTTGCTTGCCCCCCTGCTCGCCGCAGTGATCATCGCCTATCTGCTCGAGTGGGCCGTGCACGCCCTGGAGCAACGGGGCCTGCCCCGGCTCCTGGCGGTCACCCTGTGCTTCGTGCTGTTCCTCGGCGTCATGCTGGGTGTGGTGCTGGTGGTCGTCCCCATCCTCATGCAGCAAATCGGGCAGCTGGTCAGGGAGTTGCCCAGGATGATCCTGGAAGGCCAGCGTATGCTGCTGCAGTTACCAGAAAATTACCCCCACATGGTGACCGAGGATCAGGTGCGGGAGGTGATGGGTGCCCTGCGGGCGCAATCCATCGTTCTTGGCCAAAGGGTGTTGAACCTCACGCTCATGTCGGCCATGCAGATGATCAACCTGCTGGTGTACCTGATCATCGTGCCACTGATGGTGTTTTTCCTGCTCAAGGACAAGGCGCTGATACTGGCATGGTTCGCGAGCTTTCTGCCACGGGACAGCGGTCTCGTCCAGGTGGTCTGGCAGGAGGTCCATGTAAGGATCTCCAGCTACGTGCGGGGCAAGTTCATTGAAATCGTCATTGTCTGGGGCGTGACCTATCTGGTGTTCTGGATGCTGGGCCTCAATTACGCCCTGCTGATCTCCCTGTTGGTGGGCCTTTCCGTGCTGATTCCACTGGTGGGGGCCATCGCCGTCACCTTGCCGGTGGCGCTGGTCGCCTATTTTCAGTGGGGGTTCAGCGCCCCCTTCATCCACGTGATGCTGGCCTATACCGTCATCCAGATGCTGGATGGCAATGTGCTGGTGCCGCTGCTGTTCTCGGAGATGATGAACCTGCATCCCCTGGCCATCATCGTCGCGGTCATCATCTTCGGAGGTCTCTGGGGGCTGTGGGGCGTCTTCTTCGCCATCCCCCTCGCCACCCTGGTGAATGCCGTGATTCGCGCCTGGCCGAGCGGGGAGGTTCTTGAGCAGTCGTCACAGCCCTGTCACCAGAACACGATAAGCTCCTGATTGAGCTGCTAACCAACCGCAGACCTATCGGAAGCCGAATGTCCAGTTGTCAAACGCTCGACCACATCATCGCGGGCGGGCATCTTCATGCCTTGTTTCAACCCATCGTCGACATGAGGGATGGAAAGGTGGCGGGCTATGAGGGGTTGATCAGAGGGCCTTCCGACAGCCCCTGGCACGCCCCGCAAAAGCTCCTGGCGGAGGCCCGGCGACAGGGACGACTGTTCGAACTGGATGTGCTTTGCCGGGAGGTGATCCTCGGGCAGTTTGCGCACCTGGGGCTTGCGGGCAAGTTGTTCCTGAATGTGACGCCCGACGTGTTGCTGGACCGCAAGGCCATACACGGGGTGACCCTGCGGTTCCTCAAAGAGGTCGGCATCCCACCGGATCGGGTGGTGATCGAACTCACCGAGCAGGAACCCATCATCGATTATTCCATCATGCGCGACGCCGTGCGGCATTACAGGGACATGGGGTTTTCCATCGCCCTGGACGACCTGGGTGCCGGCTACAGCAGCCTGCGGCACTGGTCCGAGTTACAGCCCGAGTACGTGAAGATCGACATGCATTTCGTGCAGAACGTCGACCGCGATGACGTCAAGCGGCAGTTTCTGCGCTCCATCAACGAGATTGCCCACGGCCTTGGCACCCGGATCATTGCCGAAGGGATCGAGACCGCGGCGGAATACGAGGTCATTCGACATCTGGGCATCCCGCTGGGGCAGGGCTACCATATTGCCCGGCCCGCGGCCGAGCCCACCCTGGCCGCTGAAAGGCCTCGACACGAGCGATCGTGGGACCCGCAGGACTGGTTCCCGGCACCCCGCAACCGGGCCCAGGAACTGATCCACCCCAATCCGGTGGCCAACCCCAACCAGACGCTGGCGGACACGGTGGCGCAATTCCAGACATCACCGGATCTGCACTGCCTTCCCGTGGTGGACAGGGGTCGACCTGTCGGCATGGTAAGACGCCATGAGCTGCTCATGCTCTACTCCCAGCGCTTCACCCGCGAACTGCATGATCGCAGTCCGCTGCGCTATTTCATGCGCGTGGATCCGTTGCTGGTGCCCGCCGATCAGCCCCTGGAAGAGTTGAGCGAGGCCATCTCCGCCCATGGACAGGTGGATCAGGAATTCGTGATCATTGATCCGCACACCGGCGACTACCTGGGGGTCGGCTGGCTGGTGGAGCTTCTGAAGAAGCTCACCAAGCTTCAGGTGCATTACGCAAGATATGCCAATCCGCTCACCCAGCTACCGGGCAATGTGCCCATCAACGAGCACCTGGACGGGCTGCTGGGAACCCACCAGCCCTTCACCGTGGCCTACTGCGACCTGGACCACTTCAAGCCCTTCAATGATCATTATGGTTACGCCCGTGGCGACCGCGTGATCCGTGCGCTGGGGGACCTGGTGCGCAGGTTGCCCAGGCGGCAGGGGGATTTTGTGGGGCACGTGGGTGGCGATGACTTCATCCTGGTCTTCAACGGGGAAGGAGAAGGGCACGCGCGGTGCAAATGGCTGCTGGAGGCCTTTGCTGAGCAGGTGGGGGAGTTCTACGATGCAGGCGACCGGGCAACCGGAGGGGTCACCTTGCTGGATCGACAGGGACGACCTCGCTTCTTTCCTTTGCTGAGCCTCTCCATCGGGGTGGTACCGGTGGACCCCGGCCTGTTCGAGTCGCACCTGGACATCGCCCAGCGGGCCAGCGAGGTCAAGCGTTGTGCCAAGCAGAAACCCGGGAACACCCTGTTCGTTGACCGCCGCCTCGGCAGCGATCAACAAGATATCGTGACGGACAAGCCCCCGGTCAGGCGTCTGGGGTGATCCAGTCCGCCACCGTCTCGATGCGATCCCGCCCCAGGGACTTGGCCCGGTAGAGGGCGTCGTCGGCACAGACGTAGAGCGTGTCGAAACGGGTGCCGGGGGCGCTGGCAGCCGCGCTCATGGAGGCTGTGACCCGCAGTCCCGGGTGAGCGGGCTCCCGTATATCCCGGATACCGCCACAGATGTCCTCGGCCAGATGCAGCGCGCTGGCCCAGTGCCCATGGGGCAGGAGGATGGCAAACTCCTCGCCACCCAGGCGCCCGCACAGGGCCTGCCCGGGCGCCCGTGCACACAGTACCCGGGCCACGCCGACGATCACCCTGTCGCCCACCGGGTGGCCGTAGCGGTCATTGACCTGCTTGAAGTGATCGATGTCCAGCAGCAGCAGGATCACCGTCCCGGAGGCCATCAGCGAGACCGTTTCGCCAATGAAGGTTTCGCGGTTGAGCAGCCCCGTGAGCCCATCGTGCCGGCTTCTGAAGGTCAGCTCTTCGGTGAGCTCCCGCAGTTTCTGATTGGCCCGGTTGAGTTCACGTTCGGTACGGTCCGCGTGGTTGATCAGCCGACCCGTGTCGCGAATCATGCGGTCGAAGGCCTGGGCAAGATCCGCCAGGGCACGGTGGGCAATCTCGCCGTTTCCCTGTTCCAGGGCCTCTTTGGCCCGGCTCAGAGCGGCCTTTTCCCGGGCAAACAGGTCGGGCGCGGTCATCTCAGAGTGCCTGTGTGGGCAGGGAACGAAAATCGATATCGGGGAAGTCCTCGGCCAGTTCCTGTCCGAACTCCAGGATGGTTTCATCGTCCTCGTCATGAATCCAGTTCAACCGGATGTGATTACCCCGGACGATGGAATAGTTGAGCATGTCCACCAGATTGAAGAGCATCTTGGTGCTGGAACTGTTGAAGTACTTGAGTTCGATGGTGACCTGGATCTCGGTGTCCTTGCAGCCCTCAAGGAACGCCCGGGTGCGCTCCAGGATGTCATGGTAGAAGGCCACGGCACTCTCTGGGTAGGACTCCCCGCGCAGGCGCAGATGACAGGCCTCGAAATCGAAGTCCACCTCCGGGGTGTCCGGGCTGGCGGGAATGTAAAGACGATTGTCCATCGGTGTGTTCTCCCATTGAACATCAAAGGTAAGCGCGCAGCGTGAGTGTGAGATCGCCCGTGGGATGTTCACCGATCTCGTAGTCGATGGGTGCGGTGCTGTCCCGGGCAATGGTGAGCAGCCCAAGGCCTGCGCCCTTGCTGTTGGCCGGCGGTTCGGCGGCGCGCAGTTGCTGGCGGTAGGAACGCTTGATCTCTTCCCGGGACATCTCCCGCAGGGCGGACAGGGTCTGCTGCAGCTGATCGGCCCATTCGCGGGTGACAGGGTTCTTGCAGATGATCTGGAACCGCTCGCCAGAGCGGCAGATGCACACCGACCCGGCACGTATCTCCCCGGCCGACGCATCATCCGCATGCAAGGGATCGCTGGAATAGTGGATGATGTTCTGCGCCATCTCGATGAAGATGGAAAACAGCTTGCGCCGGGTGCTGCCCGAAGTCTCGCTGGCTTCCAGCCGCAGCTTCACTGCGTCGCCGATGGCATGGATGATGTTCTGGGAGAAATCCCCCACGTAGTAGAAGATCAGGTCGCCGTTTTGCCGTGCGCAGTCCTGGGGCTTTTCGGCACAGATGCACAGTGCTTGATTCATTGGGGAAACCTCAGCAGGAAGGATGTCCGGGCAATGCCAGGGCGATGAGGGTGATGTCGTCACGGGGAGGCTCGTCCCCGCGATAGTCGTCCAGTGCCTTCTCAAGAGCCTTGCCCTGCCCGGACAGGCTCAGGTCGCGTGTGTCGAGCAGGCATTGGCGCAGGCGCTTCTTGCCAAAAGCGATGCGCTTGTCGCCACCGATCTGGTCGATCACACCGTCACTGACCAGGTAGAGCCTTTCTCCGGGCTGGCATTCCAGCGTCTGGTTTTGCCACTCCTGATCCCAATGGATGCCCGTGTAACCCACCCCCGCCCGGTCGCCCTTGACCATCTCGCACTGCCCCTGCGTGCCGGGCATCAGGCGGAACAGGGGCATGTGGGCACCGGCATGACGAATCTGCTGTCTGGTAGCGTGGTAACGCAGGATCGCCCCATCCAGACCATCGTCGGAGTTCTCCAGTCGATGGGCGTGGCGGTCGCAGCCCATCTGCTGATTCAGGCTCTGCTTGATACGGCGATTCATGGCCTTGAGCAGGGCCGCCGGGTCGTCCGGACCGTGTTCGGCAAGGGCCCGTTCCAGGGCCGCGACGGCGATCAGGGTCATGAAGGCACCTGGCACACCATGGCCCGTGCAGTCGAACAGGCCCACCAGGAATCCGTCGGACAGAGGCAGGAAGTGGTAGAAGTCGCCGCCCACCACATCCCGGGGGCGCCAGCACAGCCAGTGCTGTTCCGGCAGAGCTTCGGCCATGGCCTGACAGGAGGGCTTGAGCAGTGACGACTGCAGGATGCTGGCGTAATCGATGCTTTCTCTCAGCTGCCGGTGCTGTCGCTCCTGGAGTTCCGTCATCGCCTGCATCAGATCCAGCATCTGACCCACACCCACGTATTCGCCATCCTCCACCAGAATGAAGCCATCGACGAACACCTTTTCGCCGGCCTGGATGGCCAGTGATGTCAGTTCGTGAATGGGAAGGCCGGCCTCCACCACCAGAGGGCTCTTGTCCATGAAGGCAATGCAGCTCTGCCGGCTGTACAGCTCCGGATAGAACGGTTTCGCCATCATGTTGTGGAACAGGCTGCGATTGATCAGCCCCATGGGACGCTGCCCGAAGGTGACGGGCAGATTCTGCAGGGCCCGATCCGCGGCGAAGCGCTCGGCGATCTCCTCGTTGGTGTGTTCCGGATGGGCCGGCTCCACATGAACGAGCAGATCCCGGCCAATCCGGCGATCCATGGGCGTGCCGCGGTGATCAACCCGCTGAGGGGGTCGCGAGGGAAGCGTGCTGGTCATGACGTCTCTTGGGTGAGGTCTTGGCAAGACCCCACGACTGGTTCACCTGAGAATCAGAGTCGCCATGTTAGAGACGGAGTATGACAGGGGTTTGATAGGCGCGGCTCGTGGCGACCGTTCATCACCGTGCCATTAACGTACGTCGGACAGCCCTGCGGGCCTCCTGGCTGAACAACGGGCAGGCGGCTTCATTGACCAGGCAATGCGAATGCATTACCTTCTTCCCGTAACCCTTGCAGTGCCGCCGGGCGGAGAACGACATGAACACGACCATTGAAGCTGACTCCACTCTGACAGATCGCTACCAGACAACGGTGCCGGCAACGGTTCGTCATGCCCTGAAGCTGAAACGCCGTGACCGGATCCACTACACCATTCGCCCGAATGGGGAAGTGGTGCTCTCACGTGCGAGTGACGAGTCCAGCCGAGATCCCGTGATGACCAGTTTCCTGGCCTTCCTGGAGCGCGATCTGCAGGAGCATCCGGAAAACATTCAGGCGGTCACTGCCAGCACATTTGCCGAGGCTGAGCGTCTCACGTCAGGCGTTGAAGTGGATATGGACGAGGTGTTGCCAGAGGATGACGACGACGCATGACCCCGCTGAAGGTGAACGGATGGACCATTTACGCCCATCCACTGTTCATTGAACAGGTCGAAATGCTCACCGAAAAGGTGAAACGACTCCAGGAAAAGGATCCCGTTGGATATCGCGGCAAACCAGCCACCAAGCGCCTTGCAGCCATCGTGAAACTGGCCTTGAACGACATTCCCCAAGATCCCTCGGGGCCTCAGTACCGTCAAGGGAACACCCTCGGCACGGAGCACAGCCATTGGCGTCGGGCCAAGTTCTACCAGCAGTACCGGCTGTTCTTTCGCTACGACCTCGCCAGCAGGATTATCGTTTACGCCTGGGTGAACGACGAATCCACCAAGCGCGCCTACGACAGCAAGCATGACGCTTACGCCGTCTTCCAAAAGATGCTCAGGGAGGGTCATCCACCCGATGGCTGGCAAACCTTACGGGAGGCAGCCATGAGCCATGGCGAGCGCTTCAGGGCGCTTCTGGGTGCAGCAGACGATGACCGTTGATGATCAGGCCATCTGCCGCGCCAGATCGCCGTAGATCAGTCGTTCGTCATGGATTTTCCTCAGGTCGAGGCGGCCTGCCCGGGCGAGACTCCATCTTCCTTCTTCGGCTGCTGATGCACCAGATCACGCAGTGACTGACTGGCCAGGGCGCCATCCAGCGCCTGTTCCATCTCCTGGCAGACCCGGGCCACCTGGTCATCCAGGCTGGGCTCCTGCTCGCCGGGAAGGGAGTTGCCGTAGCCCCGCACCGCATCGAGGATATCCTTGAGCGCGATCTGGCCCAGGTCCCGCCCCGGCAGGTAGCGGGTGGGGTATTTCGATGTGGGGACCAACAGCCCCGCCTTCTCCAGGGCCTGCAGCACCCGGTCCAGGGCCTCCTCGGGCAGACCCACATGATGCGCCAGTTCCCCGCGGGACAGGGGCTCACCGCCCTCATAGAAACGCGCCCCCAGGATCTGCATCAGGCGCAGCGCCAGACGCTCCTGCAGATTGCCTGACAGGGTGGCCGAATCTCCATCGGTGATCAGCAGATAGGTGGGATTCTGCAGGTAGAAGGCCACCTGCGACCCCACCAGCAGGATCAGCCAGTTCAGATACAGCCAGAACAGCAGCATGATCATGATGGCAAAGCCGGAATAGATGGCGTCGTACCGGGTGGAGCCCGCCATCATGGACGCAAACCCCCATCCCACGCTCTGCCAGAGGATGGCAGCCACCAGCGCACCGATCAGTGCCGGCAGCGGCCGCACATGGGTGTTGGGCACGAACACATAGATGAACGTGAAGGCCAGGGTCACCAGAAGGTAGGGCACCAGCTTGGACAACAGTTCCACCGACTGACCCACGACCCCGTATTCCATGGCCTGCTGCACGATGTCGGTCGCCATCACCGTGCCGGTGATCCCCAGGGCGGAAAAGACCAGCACCGGCCCCACCAGGATCACACTCAGATAATTGGAAAACTTCTGCACGAAATTGCGGGGCGTGTGCACGTGCCAGATGTAGTTGAAGGCCGCCTCCACCTTCTGGATCAGCCCCACCACCGTGAAGAACAGGAAGATCAGGCCGATGAACCCCAGCACCCCCACGCGCATGTTCTCCACGAACTCCACGACGTTGGCAACCACCTCCTCCCCCTGCTCCCCCAGGGGCTCCAGCAGCGTGAGCAGGAAGGGCTCCACCGCATTGTGGGCACCAAATGCCTTGAGCACGGAAAAGGACAGCGCCAGCAACGGCACCACGGACAGCAGGCTGGTATACACCAGACTCATGGCATGCAGATTCAGCTGACCGCCGGACACCTCCCGGCCGATGCCCATCATGGCCCGCACGGCACCCACCGACCAGGCCTGGGAGCGGGACATCCGCCGGATATCCCCCTGCTCCACCATGCGTTTGATCTGCAGGGACTGTTCCTTGATCTTCATGGTCAGGTATCTTTCAGGTGGCCAATGCTGTCAGGATACAAGCCACGACAGGATCAAACCATACCGGCCCGGGCCGACTGGCCACTCATCATAAGTCGCCTCTAAAATGCCGGGCTTCGCAAACCCCAAGGAGGAGCCAGCCATGACCATCCAGACCGGTGACCCGATTCCCGAGGTCACCCTGCGCATCATGACACCCGCGGGGGACCAGCCCATCTCCACCTCGGAGCTCTTCACCGGTTTCCGGGTGGCCCTGTTCGCCGTCCCCGGCGCCTTCACCCCCGCCTGCTCCGGCATCCACCTGCCCGGCTTCATCGCCCGCCATGATCGGCTCAAGGCGGCTGGGATTGAGAGGGTGATGTGCGTGGCGGTGAATGACATCTTCGTGCTCAATGCCTGGGGAGAGATCCATGAAGTGGGCAACCGCATCCTCATGGTCGCCGACGGCAACGCCGACTTCACCCGAGCCGTCGGCCTGGACGTGGACGCCTCCGGCGGCGGCATGGGCACCCGCTCCCGACGCTATGCCATGATCGTGGACAATGGCCGGGTGGAATGGCTCGGCGTGGACAAGCCCCGGCAGGTGGTGGAAAGCTCCGCCGACGCCGTGCTTGAAGCGCTGGGTGCGAAGGGTGAAACCTGAGGACTCAGCCACCGACAGCAACCAATGCTGAGTCACCTCAGCGGGGCCCAGGGCACCCCTTTCGCGGGCAAGGCCCGCTCCCACAAGCTCACACAATGCCCAACCCAGGCACCCAGAACGAAGCCTCAGCGGCCGAACCCCCTCAGCGGGGGCGGGTTCCTGGAGGCGGGTGTTCACCGCATGGATGCGGTGGCCAAGCCTACAAGGACGTATTCACGGCGTCCCGCCGCAAGGAATGCGGCCCCGATGAGGGGAGCCACCACCGAAGCACACCCCGGGCACGCCTTTCGCGGGCAAGGCCCGCTCCCACAAGCTCATACAATGCCCAACCCAGGCACCCAGAACGAAGCCTCAGCGGCCGAACCCCCTCAGCGGGGGCGGGTTCCTGGAGGCGGGTGTTCACCGCATGGATGCGGTGGCCAAGCCTACAGGGACGTATTCACGGCGTCCCGCCGCAAGGAATGCGGCCCCGATGAGGGGAACCACCACCGAAGCACACCCCGGGCACCCCTTTCGCGGGCAAGGCCCGCTCCCACAAGCTCACACAAGACCCAACCCAGGCACCCCAAACCAGACTACATCAACAACCTCACCCCAACGACAACGCCAGCACCAGGAACACCCCCAGCACCAGCCCCAGGAAAAGTACCCCCATCACCTCCCACTGCACCATCCGGCGCTCCCCCCGGACCGCCCAGGCCAGTACCCCGTTCCAGAAACCCCGGACACCCTCACCCAGCAACTCCATGACCCCATCCCAAAGGGAATGAACCCGCCCCGGCACACCCCCGAAGACCCGTAACCACCAGCCACCCAGGCGCTCCAGCGGCACCCACACATCGCCCTCAGGAATCCATCCCGGCATGCCCCAGCCGCGCCAGCGGGCCACCGCCCAGCCCAGCAGACCGACCACCAGCCCCAACAGCATCGGCCAGAGCACCGACCACAATCGATAGGCATCCAGCGAAGCCTCCGTCCAGTCCGGCACCCAGAACCACGGCAACAGCACACCCGCCACCACCAGCACCAGCCAGGGCATCGACATCGACAGCGGCAGGGGCCGCGAAGGCCCCCGCTCACGCAACATCACCGCCACCAGCCGCACCATCAACAGTGTCGTCCCCGCCGCCGCCAGCGTCAGCACCCACAGCACCACCGACAGATCCGCCAGCGGCCCCTCCATGGGCACCTTCAGGGCCGTCTTGGCCACCCAGCCCGAAGTCAGCGGCAAACCCGCCAATGCCAGCGCCGGCAAACCCACATAGGCCAGAATCCACGGCCCCCGCACCCGGCCCGCAATCCCCACACACAGAAACAGCGCCCCCTTCGCCAGACCATGATGCATCGCATAAAAGCCCACCGCCGCCATCAGGACCGGCGCCAGGGCAGGCACCTGGATCGCCACACCCAGCCCCGCAATCATCAGCCCCATCTGACTGATGCTCGAATACGCCAGGATCGTCTTCGGTCGCGACTGGAACACCCCGGCCACCACCCCGAACCAGGCCCCCAGCAACCCCAGCACCACCAGCAGATCACCCACCCAAAGCGTGGCCTCTCCTTCGGGCAGCAGACGCATCCACCCCAACAGACCCGCCTTGATCATCGCCCCCGACAGCACCGCACTCGCCGGCGTCGGCGCCGCCGGATGCGCCAGCGGCAACCACAGATGCAGGGGCAACAGCCCCGCCTTGATGCCCAGGCCGATGAGCAGCAACGCGGCCGCCAGAGGACTGGCCGGGGCCTCCGAGGCCAGTTCCGCCAGGGAATGCCCGCCCGCCCCATGCACCAGCAGCACCAGCCCGGAAAACAGCGCCACCTCCCCCAGCATGGTCATGCCCAGGTAAACCCAACCCGCCCGCCAAGCCTCCCGAGTGCGCTCATGCACCACCAGGCCCACCGACGACAGGCTCATGAGGGCGAAAAAGGCGTAGAAGACCATGGCATCGCCCGCCAGGATCAACCCCAGATTGCCCGCCATGGCCAGCAGGAAAAAGACATGAAAGCGCACCAGTCCCGGCTCTGTGGGAGCGGCCCCCGGCCGCGAATGGCGGTGCTCCGAACCTATCAGCCTCGCGGACACGCCCGCTCCCGCGCTGCCCCCCAGATATCCCTGGGCAAAGACCGCCGCCGCCCCCCACAGCAGTGCCGTGACCAGCAGCAGCCCCCGCCCGATGGGATCCAGGGCCAGTTCCGCCCCCAGGAGCACCGCCGAATACTCCGCCGATGCCCCCACGGGCAATAACACCGCCCCCAGCAACGCCGGCAACACTGCCAGCGGCGTCAGGCGCCAGAGGGCACCCCGCCCGTCCAGGGCCAGCAGGAAGGCCAGCAGCAGCGGCATACCGGGGATCAAAGCCAGCCAGGGAGCGACGGCCGCGCTCATGGATCCACCTCCTCGAACACGGCACGCCAGATGTGCTCATAGCCGTATTCGAACTCCACGATGAAGGTCACCCAGTACAGGGGACTGATGCTCAACGAGGCCAGCAGCCCCATACCCAGGGCCATGGCCGCCACCGCCAGCGTCGGCAGCAGCAGCATCCAGTGGGTCTCCAGCAGACCGTCGCGGAAACGATCCTGGGACCAGTGATGCTGGGGCCGACCGAACCAGCCCGCCAGGATCGGCGGCAGGAAATACGCCGCATTGAGCAGGCTGCTCACCAGCAGCACGCCGATCACCCAGCCCTGCCCCACCTCCAGGGCCCCCATCCCCAGGTACCACTTGGTGATGAACCCGGCCATGGGGGGTGCCCCGATCATCCCCAGTCCTCCCAGGGTGAAGGCGGCCATGGTCCAGGGCATGCGCCGCCCCACCCCCCGCATCTCCTCGATACGATGGATGCCCAGCGTCTCGGCAAAGTTGCCAGCGCAGAAGAACAGGGTGATCTTCATCACCCCCTGATGCACCAGGTGCACCAGCCCCCCCACCGCCCCCACCGGGCCGGCCAGGGCCACGCCGATGATGATGTAGGACACCTGGCTCACCGTGGAAAAGGCCAGCCGACGCTTGAGATCCTGGGTGAACAGGGCCCGCACCGAGCCATACAGCACCGTGAGGATCGCCAGCCCCATCAGCGGCAGGGTCATCCCCATGTCCGCAGCCAGCTGGATGCCGTAAACATCATTCATCACCCGCACGATACCGAAGGCCCCGGCCTTGACCACCGCCACCGCGTGCAGCAGGGCACTGACCGGGGCCGGCGCCACCATGGCCCGGGGCAACCAGCTGTGCAGGGGCAGCAGGGCCGCCTTGACCCCGAACCCCACCACGAACATGAGGAACAGCAGGGTCAGCGCCCACTCATGCTCCGGGTAAAGATCGCGCAGATAACCACCGGCCGTGAAATCCTGACTGCCCGCCAGCACCGTCAGCCAGACCACCGCCGCCAGCAGCACCGCTCCGCCGATCAGCGTGTAGGCCAGATAGATACGCCCGGCACGGAAGGAATCCGGCGTGCCCCGATGCACCACCAGGGGCCAGGTGGCCAGGGTGAGGATCTCGTAGAAGATCAGCATGGTGACCAGGTTGCCGGAGAAGGCGATCCCCACCGTGGCACTCACGCACAGACTGAAGAAACCGAAGAAGCGGCTGCGCTTGGGAGAATGCTCCAGATAGCCGATGGCATAGATGGTGGTCACCAGCCAGAGCACCGCCGAGAGCGTGGCGAACAGCAGGGACAGGGCGTCGGCGGCCAGCACCAGATCAATGCCCGGCAACAGGTTCAGGGTGAAGCTGTAGGTCTTGCCATCCCGGTACACGCCCACCAGCAGGCTGATGATCAGCGCCAGCTTGAGCCCGGCTCCGCCCAGGTTGAAGAAGGTACGCAGGGCGAACTGCTGCTCGCGCAGGAAGAAGATGACCAGCCCCGGCACCAGGGAGGTCATCAGGATGATCACCAGCAGAAAGCCACCCGGTTCCATGTCACAGACCTCCCGGACCGGTCACGGTGGCATCCAGCAACTGCAGCGAGGCGGCGCCGGCGAACCCCAGGGCGATGGAGACCAGGGCCATGCCCAGGGTGGACCATTCCATGATCCCGGCAATGGGGCGGCCGGGGCTGCCGCGCCCCGCCAGGAAGGCCGGACCCAGCAGGCGAAACACATAGGCCCCGGCCAGCAGCCCGCCCACCACGACCACCACGGCCCAGGGCCACACGTCACCGGCGATGGCGGTCTCCACCAGCAACCACTTGGCGATGAAGCCGCCGGTGAACGGCAGGCCCACCAGACCGGCGCCGGCGATCCCCATGGCAAAGCTGCTGATGGGGCGCCCCCGCATCACATCCGCCAGTTCGCTCATCCGGTCGTGCCCCGCCGCCCTCTGCAGGGTGCCGGCAGCCATGAACACGGTGGCCTTGGCACAGGCATGGGCGGCGGCGAAGAACACCACCGCCCGCCAGCCGCCCGGCACCGCCAGCATGAAGGGAAAGAAAAGGGCCAGGTAACCCACCTGGGCCACGGTGGAGTAGGCCACGAAAGGCTTGAGCCGATCCGCCGCCATGGCCATGATGCCGCCCCAGATCACGGCGGCACCCCCCAGCCCTCCCATGAGCACGCCCAGGGCCGGTGTGGCCAGGTCCGGGAACAGGGTCAGCCACAGGCGCAGCATCAGGTAGAAGGACACCTTCACCACCAGGGCCGAGAGGATGGCGCTGGCGGCAGCCGGCGCACTGCCATGCCCCGGCGCCAGCCAGCCATGCAGGGGAAAGAGCGCGGTCTTGGCCATCAGCCCCACGGTCATCAGGGCCGCCACCATCATGAGCAGGTGGCCGGGGGTGACATGCTCCGCCAGGGTGATCAGATCCAGTACCCCGTAGGCGCCATAGAGCAGGGCCACCCCCATGAGATAGGCCAGGGAGCCCAGCAGGCTCAACAGCAGGTAGCGCATGGAGGCCACCAGGGCCGGCCCGCCGCTGGCCAGGGCCACCAGGGCCACCGAGGCCAGCACCACCAGTTCCAGGGTGACGTAAAGGTTGAACACGTCACCGGAGAGATACAGGGCGTTCATGGCCGCCCAGAGCCACAGCCACAACACCCAGAAACGGCCGGAGCGCTCATCTCGGCCCACGTAGCCCAGGGCGTAGAGGGTGACGAACAGCCCCACCACCGATGTGAGCAGCAGCATGAAGGCCGCCAGTCCGTCCAGGACCAGGGCGATACCCAGAGGGGCCTCCCAACCGCCCAGGGCATGGATCTCCGGACCCTGCCACCACACATGCAGCGCGCCGCCCAGGGTCGTTCCCAGGGTGAGCAGGGCCACCACCAGTGCCACCCAGCCCCCCGCCCGGGGCCACAACCCGGTGAGCAGGGCCCCGACCAGGGGCACGATCACGATCAAGGCTGCCCAGGACAGCCCGCCTGTGAGGCCGGCGATGGGCATGTCAGTCCTCCGGGGCTTCCGATGGCAGGCGTGCCTGCCCCGTGGCAGCCCTCACCTTGAGCATCAGCGCCAGGGCCACGGCGCTGGCACACACGGCGACGACGATGCCGGTGATGACCAGGGCATGGGGCACCGGATCGATGAGGTCGGGACCGGAGGCCGCGGTGAGCAGGACCATGAACACCCCGGACCCCATGATGTTGACGGCCAGCACCTTGACCAGGAGGTGGGGACGCACCACCAGGGCGTGCACCCCCAGCACGAACAGCAGGGCGCCGCAGACCAGATAGATCTCACCCACCAGGTTCTCAGTGATCATCGTCATCTCCCTGAACACGTCCTCCCAGGAACAGCAGTACCAACCCCAGACCGATGGACACGGCGGCCGCCAGTTCCACGGCAACGATCAGGGCATAGGCCCAGTCCGGGTGATAGCCCATGAACCCATGCCCCCCCAGCAGGCCGCCCACGCCGCTGGCCAGGAACACCAGCACCCCCAGGGCCACCACGAATCGCAGCCCGAGTCGCGGCACCCGGGGGAGCGACCGGGGCCGGGCCAGCACGAGCATCACCCCGGCCGCGCCCAGTACCGCCCCGCCCTGAAAGGCCCCACCGGTGGTGCTGGCCCCCACCCAGACCAGGTAACCCCCCGTCAGCACGGCCACCGGCACAAGGTGACGCAGGGTGCCGCGCAGCACCGGCCCCCGCACCGAACGGGCGGGCACCGGATCCTGGCGGCCCAGGGACCAGGCCACCCAGACCGCCAGCAGCAGTACCGCCAGTTCCAGGAAGGTGTCATAACCCCGGAAGTTCAGCAGCACGGCGGTCACCTCATGCCCCACCCCGGAACGGTCCATGGCCTCGGCCACGGGCTCGGCCAGACCCGAATGGGCCGGCAGTTCCAGCAGGATCAGCACCAGGGCCACGCCCAGTGCCCCGGCCAGCAGGGACGTCAGCACATGGGACAGCCGCGGGCGACTCATGATCCCTCCCCCCCGTGGCGCCCCGACGCCATGCGCCGCAGCCGCCCCAGGGCCACCAGCAGCAGGGCACCGGTCACCCCGGCGCCGATGGCAGCCTCGGCCAGGGCCACATCGGGGGCCTGCAGGCGCACCCAGGCCAGGGAGAGCAGCAGACCGAAGGCAATGAACAGCACCACCGAGCGAAACAGGTTCACCCCCCGCAGCAACTGCCAGGCCACGCCCAGCAGGGTGAGCACCAGGGTGATGTCAAAGGCCAACAGCAAACCGGCCTGCCAGGGGCTCATCCACGACCCTCCCGGCCCCGGGGCTGGCGCGCCGGGTCGGCCCCGGCTTCCGACTCCGGTTCACCTTGCGTGAGCGCCCGTTGCGCCACCAGATGGCAGGCAGCGGCACCACTGAACAGCACCAGCAGCCAGATGAGCACCAGCTTCAGCACCAGGGGCAGGCTGCCCACCTGCAGGATCAGACCCAGGACGACCAGCCCCAGGCCCAGGTTGTCGGCCTTGGTGAGGGCGTGCAGGCGGGTGTAGACATCGGGAAACCGCAGCATCCCCAGGCTGCCGGCGGCAAAGAACACCAGGCCCGATACCACCAGGATCAGGCTGACCATGTCCAGCGGACCCATCACGGCTCTTCCCCACCCTCACGGGGCAGGCCCCGCTGGCGCACGAAGGCCACCGTGGCCACCGCCGACAACAGGGCGAACACCAGGGCCACGTCCACCAGGGCCGGCATCTCCAGACCCCAGGCCAGCAGCAACAGCATGGCCACGCCGGCGGTACCGAAGAGCTGGGCGGCCAGCATGCGATCGCCGGGTCGGGGCCCCATCAGCACGCGCACCATGCCCGCCGCCACGGTGAGCAGCAGGAACAGGGCCGCGCCAATCCAGATCGCATTCATGAGGCCTCCCCTTGGTGGATCGTGATCCCGAACAGGCGCGCCACACGACCCTCCAGGTCCGCCAGCGATCCCTGCACGTCAAGCCCCAGATCCAGTACGTGCACGTGCACGCAGGCCCGATGCAGACCCACGCTCAGCGTACCCGGCAACAGGCTGATGACGATCATGAAAAAGGTCAGGGCCGGGCCCCGGCGCAGTTGCACGGGATAGTCGATGAACCCGGGACGCAACGGCAGACGCGGCGAGAAGGCCCGGCGGGAGACGTCCAGCCCCCCCACCAGGGACTGCCAGAAGAAGCTCAGGGCGAAGGGTAGAACCTGGCGCCAGGCGATCCGGTAGCGGCGCCCGGCGGGCAGGGTGAACACCGACAGTGCCGCCAGCACGGCCAGCGGCACCCCGAGTGTCCAGGACCCGGGATCGCCCTCGGTGAGCACCCACCACAGGAACAGGCAGGCACCCAGGGTGACCAGGAAGCGGCGGCTATTTTTGCTGCCAGCGGCCACGCTCGTCCTGATACCAGTAGCCGGAGGGGGCCTCTTCCACCCAGACCCGGGCAAAGGTCCTGCGGATGTCGGACTCCCATTCGGGGCGGTCGTTGGCGCGGGCGATCTCCCGATACAGGGCATTGCGGTCGGCGTTCTCCTCAGACACCAGGCGCTGCACCGCGGAACGATCCCTCAGCGGAACCTCATTCAGGTCACGCACCGCCACCAGGCCATCGCTGGTGAATCCCACCGCCCCGGACTGGTAATGGGGGCGCAGCGCCGAGGCCCGCTGGCGCATGGAGGCCCGCAGGGAATCGATGGCCGAGGAGCGGATGTTGATATCCGGCTGCTGCGCCTGGGCCGGGGAGATCACCCCGTTGAGCACGGCCACCATCATCCGGCTGCCCATCTCCCGCAGCGCTCCCTGATCCGAGGCACCGGGCTCCTCGGCCGGATCACGGGCTGGCGGCTGCTCCGTCTCGCCCAGGACGTCGCGCACGATGATGCGGGCCGCATCCTCCGCCGCCGCGGCGGGGAAGTAGATGTTGATGGTCACGCAGGCGGACAGCAGAAAGGCCAGGCCAAACCACGCCAGCGGGCGCGCGCATCGGGCAATCGGGGTCATGGATGATCTCCGGTACAGTGACGGTTCCTGGTTCATAGTCTCCGCCACCCCGACGCCGGCATCAAGGGGACGGTGGCTCCACCTGCCTGAGGATCAGGCCCATGTGATAGTCGCCCGGCGGCAGCGGAATGGACACCCGGTGACCGGCGCCGGGGGCCTGTGTCACGGGCAGACCCTCGCGGCCGGTGATGGCCTCGAGCACGATCTCGCGGCTGCCCCCCGGGGTGATGATCTCCAGGCAATCCCCCACCCCGAAGCGGTTCTTCACGTCCACCCGGGCCATGCCCGAGACCGGGTCATAGGCCTCGATCTCACCCACGAACAGCCGCCGGTCGGACTCGGAATGCCCGCGGACGTAGTTCTGGGCGGTGCGCTCCCGAGGCCGGGTGAGAAAGCCGTCCGTATAGCCCCGGTTGGCCAGCCCCTCCAGGGCCTCCAGCAGGGCGGGATCAAATGCCCGGCCAGCCGTGGCATCGTCGATGGCCCGGCGATACACCTGGGCGGTGCGCGCCGCGTAGTAATGGGACTTGGTGCGCCCCTCGATCTTCAGCGCATCCACCCCGATGGCCACCAGGCGCTGCACGTGCTCCACGGCGCGCAGATCCATGGAATTGAGGATGTAGGTGCCGTGCTCGTCCTCCTCCACCGGCATGAGCTGCCCGGGCCGCTCGCCCTCCTCCAGGAGGAAGGGCTGGCCCGCCAGGGCATGTCGGTCGGGCGCGGGCGGCGCGTCACGGGGCACCAGATCACCGGCCGTGTCTTCCTCGGCGGCGTGCAGGCGGTACTGCCAGCGACAGGCATTGGTGCAGGCCCCCTGGTTGGCGTCGCGATGATTGAAGTAGCCGGACAGCAGGCAGCGCCCGGAATAGGCGATGCACATGGCCCCGTGGACCATCACCTCCAGTTCCATGTCCGGGCAGTCCTGGCGGATGGACTCGATCTCTCCCAGGGAGAGCTCCCGGGAGAGGATCACCCGGGTCAGCCCCAGGTCTTGCCAGAAGCGCACGCTGGCGGCATTCACGGTGTTGGCCTGCACGGAGAGGTGCACGGGCATCTCGGGCCAGCGCTCGCGCACCTGCATGATCAACCCGGGGTCGGACATGATCAGTGCATCGGGCTGCAGCGCCACCACGGGGGCCATGTCCCGCGCGAAGGTGGCCAGCTTGGGTTGATGGGCACTGATGTTGGCGGCCAGGAAGAAGCGCCGACCGGCGGCATGGGTGAGCCGGATGCCCTCCGCCAGGGCCTCAAGGGAGGCAAACTCGTTATTACGCACCCGCAGGGAATAGCGGGGCATGCCGGCATAGACGGCATCGGCGCCATAGGCCAGGGCGTAACGGAGGTTCTTGAGGGTACCGGCGGGGGCGAGCAGTTCGGGGGCGTTCATGGCGGGACGATAGCACAGGGCCGTGATCAGCGGTCTCCCTCCCCCACACTCACCTCCCCGGCTTCCACCGCCGCCTGCAGGCGCTGGATCAGATCCCGCCAGGCCACCTGCCGCGTGAAACCGATCACCTCCACCCGCGGCAGACCCGCCCCCTGGATGATGTAATACCCCGCACCGTCCGGCGCGGGTGCCACGCCATCCATCTCGCAGACGTCCCCACGCAGCCGGCAGGACAGGCCCAGTTGCCGGTAGCCAAAGGAATCAAAGAAGCGCAGAAAGCCGGTACCCAGCATGCCACCGACACCGCCGCCCAGGCTCACCAGATTATCCACGGCCCGCTGGCTGATGCGTCGCCGAAAGCGCTGATCCAGCGGCGTGTACAGGGCCGCGTCGAAGCGCACCGGCTCCCAGTTCACCAGGATCATGTCCCGTACATGGCCCCTCAGGCGCCCCTCGATGAGACCGAACTCGAAGGTGTTGGTGATGGACGCCAGATCCAGATTGTCCATCTCCATGTCCGCCCAGAGCACCGGTGCCACGCCGAAGGGCTCCCGCAGACGCAGGTTGCCCACGCGGATCATGCCGTCGAAGGCCTGGATCACCAAGCGCCCGCCGACGGTGAGCTCACCACCCTGATAGCGCACCCGGGGAATGCTGCCCGCCAGGGTTCCGGTGAACAGCGGACGGCCAACGCTGGCCGCCAGGCGTTCCATGGAGATGGGCATGACGCTGGCCTCGAAGGTCACCACCGGGTCATCGCTGCCCAGGCCCAGGGCCTCCAGACCGTGCATGCGCAACTCACCATCGAGTATCGGAACCCGTGCCTCCTGCGTGAGCCGGACACCGTCCTGCTCCAGTTGCAATGCAACGCGGGTCATGCCCAGGGGAATGCGATAGAGGTGCCCACCCTCCAGGGAAACATGACTGACGGGCGCCGCCCCATCAGATTTCCAGATCAATCGCCCATCCAGACCATAGAGGCCCAAACGACCCTTGCGGTCGTCCGCGTCCACGCCGGAGAGGGTGAGGGCTGCACGCTGCGGAGCGCCCTCGCGAATTTGCAGGCGCCCGGAGATCAGGCCGCCGGTCTCCAGGTCGTCCAGGACGGTGCCGTAGGCAAAGGGCTGCAGGAAGGCCTCGTAAACGGCCGGCAGCCTGGCCCGATCCACGTCCAGGGTGGCCTTCAGACTACCGGGCAGGTGCGCCGGATCCAGGCTCGCCTGCCCTGCCAGACGCAGATCCTCCCCCCAGGCGAACGCCAGATCCTTCAAGGACAGCCTGCCGTCATGCCAATCCACCCGGGTGCTGACGCGGACCGGCTGTTCAGGCCCCACCTCCAGGAAGACCGGATCCACGTACAGGGCACCCTCATCCCAATCCAGGGCCAGCACCCCCTGCCAGGCCGAACCCTCCTGGCGCACATCCCATTGCAGGGACATGCCCAGGCCCTCCCCGGCCAGGGTACCTTCCGCGCCGGCGAAGGCACCGTCGCCCCAGACCACCCGGCCTTGAGTGGCCTGGATGCCATCCATCCCGCCCCGGCCCTTGAGGTCCAGCGCCAGATGACCTTCCATCCGGAAGCCCTCGGGCATCAGATCCTCCAGCGGCACCCCCACCCTTTCTGCCAACCCGCGGACTTCCCGCAACGCCAGCCGCTGACCCTGAGCACGCACCCCCCACTGCCCCGCGTCGTGCGTGACGGAGACGTCCATGCGCCCATCCGCCAGGGGGAGTTGCTTCAGCGTCAGCTCCAGGCGGCCATCAAATCCCAGATCCAGTTGCCCGGACACCTGGCTGAGGGTCAGCCAGGGATGACGTCCAGAGAGCCGGATGGCGGGGCATTTCAGCCGTGTGGGCTCCAGACGCCCTCCGGGGCAAGTCACCTCCACGGCCTTCGCCGAGCCCACCGGGTCCGGCAGGTGCAGATGATCCACGTGTAGGCGAATCGCGTCCGCTCCGGTCGGGCCGGGCGCCAGCGTCATCTCCAACGTGACACCCGTCATGGACCAGCCATCGCCCTGCACATCGCCAATATCCAGCATCCACCGCCCCGAGGCCGACGATGCCATCAGCAGCAGGGTGATCAGCATCCAGGTTGGCAAGGCGAAACGGAGCAAGGTGGGCAGAATCCACACAGAAAATGGGTGATGGGGCCGCAGCCCACCAGTAAGCCCGAAAAACGGGTCAGTGCGGCGCCTGAACACTTGACATTATGCACAAGGGGCCCGCGACGGGCACACCCTGCACGCTGATCCCGCCACCTTCAGTCAGACTTGAGAACACTCAAAATAAGCTCAATATATCAGACAGTTACGATATTGATCAAAAAGTAATCAGTCTGAGAACAGGCCACGTGCCACGGGGGCTGGGAGCAGTTTCCGACATACCATCCACAGAGTTATCCACAGCTTTTGTGGATAATGGGAAATTCCCCTGTGATACACCGCATTTGCGTCGTCGAGGGCACGAAGCACTTCAGGTTTGGTCCACAAGTCCCGGGTCCGGGTCCTCGCCGCAAACGTGCCCGAATGGCCTTCCGCTGTCACCTTGAACTTGAGATATTACGCCCTGTGAGACGCCGCCATTATCACAGACCCCGACGCTGGTCATTCCGGCGCTTCCTGATCCGCCTGACGGTGGGGGTTGTCCTGTTGCTGCTGGTTTCCACGACCCTGGTGGTGGGTGGACTGCGCTGGGTCGATCCGCCCACCACGGCCTTCATGGTGTTGCATGAGAATTCCAGCCGCGCCTCCGGGCACAAGGTGCCGGTGCGCCACGAATGGGTGCCCCGGGATCGCATCGCTCCCGAGGCGGCCTATGCGGTGATCGCCGCCGAGGACCAGAACTTCATGAATCACCGGGGCTTTGATTTCGGTTCCATCCGTGCGGCCCTTCGGGAATACCGGGAGGGAGGACGACTCAGGGGCGCCAGCACCATCAGTCAGCAGGCGGCCAAGAACGTGTTCCTGTGGCCAGAGCGCAGTCTCCTGCGCAAGGGAGTGGAAGCTTATCTGACCGTATTCATCGAGTGGCTCTGGCCCAAGCAGCGCATCCTGGAGGTGTATCTCAATGCTGCCCAGTTCGGGCCGAACATCTACGGGGTGGAGGCGGCCAGCCAGGCCTACTTCGACAAACCGGCCAGCCACCTCACCCAGTCGGAGGCGGCACGCCTGGCGGCAGTGCTGCCGGGCCCGGTGCGCCTGAGGGCCAATCGTCCATCCTCCTATGTACTTGAGCGGCAGGCCTGGATCGAGCGCCAGGTGCCACAGTTGAAGAGG
This sequence comes from Ectothiorhodospira variabilis, assembly GCF_022227625.1. Classification (NCBI taxonomy): domain Bacteria; kingdom Pseudomonadati; phylum Pseudomonadota; class Gammaproteobacteria; order Chromatiales; family Ectothiorhodospiraceae; genus Ectothiorhodospira; species Ectothiorhodospira variabilis. The sequence goes on from NZ_JAJNAO010000002.1 coordinate 413,245, forward strand.
GCGGGTTATCTGGAGGGGGTATGGGCCTCACCCACGGGTGACCACACTGGGCAACCGCCTCTTTTCCCGCAGGATGGCGTGGTACTGAAACATCGCCTGACACCGGCTTCCGGTGATACGGTGCGTAAAGACCTGACCAAACCCGGATTCTTCGCGAGCCAGGAGGGAATGATGACCACATTGATCGACCTGCATGCTGCCGATGAGTCAGCGCGGTGGCAGATCGTCAACGACGGTGTCATGGGGGGGCTGTCACGCAGCCGGTTCCAGATCAGCGAGGAGGGTGTGGCGGTCTTCACGGGGGAGATTTCCCTGGCCAACAACGGCGGCTTCGCCTCCGTGCGCCGGATACCCGATACCCTTGAGATGGGTCAGGCCCGTGGCATCCTGTTGCGGGTGCGTGGCGACGGGCGCACCTACCAGTTGCGACTGCGCACCGACACCGGGAACGATGCCATGGCCTACCGCCAGCACTTTGATACCACGGAGGGTGAATGGCGGGAGGTGGAACTGCCCTTCGACGGCTTCGAACCCGTGTTCCGTGGCCGAATCCTCTCCGATGCCCCGCCCCTGAAACCGGCCCAGGTGCGTCAACTGGGCTTCATGCTCGCCGACAAGGCCGCAGGGCCCTTCGTGCTGGAGATCGGCGCCGTGGCACTCATGGACTGAGTTCGCCCCGACGCATCAGTCCAGAACGTCGTTCAGACTGACGCCAACCCCCACGGTATTCTGGTACCAGTTGTAATCGATCAGACTCTCCCCGTAGCCGGAGAAGACCTGCACGTAGCCGCGCAGCGGACCGAGCACGGGAGGCGAAGTCCACGAGGCCGATAGCGCACCCCGACCCGTGGACGGGTTGCCCCGCAGCATGGCAGTGAAGCGGTGATCCCCATGGCGGTACGAAGCCGTCAGGTCCCCATAGCCGTAATAGTCGGTGATATCCGGATTATCGTCCCTTTGCTTGCCTTCCGGCACCCGATGCCATAGCCGCCCCACCAGGGCCAGGTCGTCCCGCTCCAGACCGACCCCCGCGTACAACCGATCCCAACTGCGTGAAAGAATCTCGGACCGACCATTGGAATGGTGCAGGAAGCCCAGGTTGAGCACCTCCCAATCGAAACCGGCCAGGCGCAGACCGGGGCGATAGCTGAGGATCAACTCGGGCGAATAGTTGGTCTCCCGGAAAGGACGTGACACGTCCTCGTTGTACACCTGCCACTGACTCTGCTGGGTGTACCCCGCCCACACGCCCCAGCGACGGTCATGGGTGGTCCACAGGCGCGCCTTGAAACTGAACTGAAACTTGGACTCCACCGAGTCCAGATCCTGATCAGCCGCGGGATCGATCCCCGCCAGTGGCGCGAAGGGCCGGTCATTGGTGCGATCGGAGTATCGGGCCGGGAGGAAGTAATTGGGTTGATGCACCCGCAGCATGTGCGCATCGGAGTCGGGTGAGAATCCCCAGGTGCTGGCAAGCCGGGAAGTGGGACGCCCCTCCGCCGACTCACGGGCGGGCGGCTCGGGCGGCTCCGGCTCGGGTAATTCGATGGCGGTGAGCGCATCCGCGGCGGGGGCCGCATCCGTTTGCTCGCCGACCAGAGCGTCGTAACAGGCCAGGCGTTCATCATCCGCGTTGATCCGCGCGCAGTCTTCCCACGTGATGGCCGCGCCCGACATCGGCCAGCAGGCGACGAACGCCAGCATCAACGGGGAGGGCCTGCAGAAGCGACGGTGCGTCAGCTGGAGCTTTACCAAGTGTGTGGGGGGCATGCGGGGGGGCGATTTTTGGAGCGGCGATCAGGATACAGCATAGGTCAGCACGCCGTGCGAATGAAAGGCAGCCCCCGCAGGGATTCATCCAAGGCAACCGACAGCCCATTGCCACCGCCCCCCCCTGGCACGAACCCCGCCCCCGTGGGAGCGGCGCGCCAGGTTCCACTATCGTCTGCTGCTGTCCGGCACGAACCCCGCCCCCGTGGGAGCGGCCCTCGGCCGCGAAGGGCTTTTCGAAAAGAACGCCGTGGCGTCCGGACCTCGGGGTGCCCGGATTCCTGTAAGCGGGCTTCAGCCGCAGGAAGCGGCTGCAGAGCCTACATGGATGTATTCACGGCGTCCCGCTGTAAGGGATCCGGGCACCCCGAGGTCCACTCCGCTCTCTGGCCTGGGTGCGAGGCTGACAGTCAGGCCCTTCGCGGCCGAGGGCCGCTCCCACGGGGAGACGCCGATCATAGGGAGTGGGTTCAGCCGAGCCGGGATCAGCCGGCCACAGCCTCTTTCACCACCTCCAGTGCAGGACGACCCTGGCGGTCAGTCACGCCCTCGAGCCAGGGCTCCAGCGCCTCGGGGTTGTCACGCAGCCACTCGCGCGCCGCCTGCTTGGGATCCACGTCCTGGTTCATGATCTGATCCATGAGGTGATTTTCCATCTCCAGGGTGAAGCTCAACTGCTTGAGGAACTGGCCCACATTGGGACAACGGTCCACATAGCCGGTCTGCACATTGGTGTGCACGGTGGCAGCGCCGAAGTCCGGGCCAAAGAAATCCTCGCCGCCCTCCAGATAGGCAATATCGAAACGGGTGTTCATGGGGTGAGGTTCCCAGGCCAGGAATACTATCCAGTCGCCATTGCCGGTGCTGCGGCGCACCTCGCCCAGCATGCCCGCCTCGCTGGACTCCATCACCCGGAAGCGACTCAGGCCATAGGCATCCTGGTCGATCATGTCATGGATGATCTCGTTGCCGTCATTGCCCGACTCCAGGCCATAGATCCGTCCACCGAACTCCCGGCGGTGCTCAGCCAGGTCGGAAAAATGTGTCACGCCCGCATCGTGCACATACTGGGGAACCGCCAGCGTGTATTTGGCGCCCGTGAGGTTGGTGGCAATGGTCTCCACCGTGCCCCGAGTCTCGTAGGGTTCGATGATGCTGGCCATGCTGGGCATCCAGTTGCCCAGAAAGACATCAAAATCATCATTGGCCAGACCACCATAAGCGATGGGCACCGACACGGTGAGGCTGGTGGTGTCGTAGCCCAAGGCCTCAAGGACCACACGGGCCGTGGCGGTGGTGGCCGTGATGTCAGTCCAGCCCACCTCGGCGAAGCGCACCTGGCCACAGGCCTCGGGTTCGTCGCTGCCTGCCAGGGTGGCAAACGGGGCAGCCAGCATGCAGATCGCCGCGCCGGCGGTCAGGATTCGGGGTAATGAAGCCATGAAAGGTTCTCTCCCATACAGTTGATCGGATATTGATTGAACGTTCATTCAAACACACATTGAACGCTCATTCAATTTTGGTTAGAGTGAAGGTCATATCCACGACCAGGGACAGAGCATGCCTCATCACGGATCACTCAACGGACGCCGCGAGCAACTCATCCGGGCCAATCTGACCGCCATCCACCAGTATGGACTGGCGGATGCCACCATTGCCCGCATTGCCCGACTGGCGGGGGTGTCCACCGGCATCATCAGCCATTACTTTGGCGGCAAGTCCGGGCTGATGGAGGCCACCATGCGCCACCTGCTGGCCGAACTGGGCCGGGCCGTCACGGAGCGCCGCCAGGGCCTGGACGCCGACGACGTGGAAGGGCATGTGGACGCCATCATCGACGGCAATTTCGACTCGACACAGACCAATCGGGCCGCCATGCGCACCTGGCTGGAGTTCTGGGCATCCAGTATGCACCAGCCTGCGCTGCAGCGACTGCAGCGGGTGAACGAACGGCGCCTATACTCGAATTTGTGCCACCAGTTCCGCAAACGCCTGCCACCCACTCAGGCACGGGATGCGGCCCGCTCGGTGGCTGGCCTGATCGACGGCCTGTGGCTGCGGGGCGCGCTACACCCCGACGGCATCGACATCAACGGCTGCCGCCGCCTGGCGCGGGAAAACGCCCGCTTCTGGCTGGCCCAGACCCACTGACCCCACTCCGGAGCCCCCTCATGTCACTACCCCAGATCGACCCGATTCAGGGCGGTTACATTCATGGCCGTCGGGTGACCGACCCCAGCGGCCAGCGTTTCGACACGGTCAACCCGGCCACGGGCCAGACCCTGGCCCGCGTGCAGAGCAGCACCCCGGAGCAGGTGGATGCCGCCGTGCAATCGGCCCGTGAGGGCCAGCGGGTCTGGGCCGCACTGAGCCCCATGGTACGGGGCCGGGTGCTGCGCCGGGCTGCGGACCTGCTGCGCGAGCGCAACGACGCGCTGGCAACCCTGGAGACCCTGGATACCGGCAAGCCCATCAGCGAGACCACCGCCGTGGACATCCAGACGGGCGCGGATGCCCTGGAGTACTTTGCCGGCGTGGCCATGGCGCTGGAGGGTGAACAGATCCCCCAGGGCGAGCAGGCCTTCATCTACACCCGCCGCGAGCCCCTGGGGGTCTGCGCGGGCATTGGCGCCTGGAACTATCCCCTGCAGATCGCCTGCTGGAAGGCGGCCCCCGCCCTGGCCGCCGGCAATGCCATGGTGTTCAAGCCCAGCGAGGTGACGCCACTCTCGGCCCTGGTGCTGGCGGAGATCCTCACCGAGGCCGGGCTGCCGGAGGGTGTATTCAATGTGGTGCAAGGAGATGCGGATACCGGGCGTGCCCTGACCGGTCACCCGGAGATTGCCAAGGTCTCGTTCACGGGTGAGGTGGAAACGGGCAAGGCGGTCACCGCCGATTCGGCCAGCAGCAATCTCAAGCAGGTGACCATGGAACTGGGGGGCAAGTCGCCGCTGATCATCTTTGCCGACGCGGATCTGGAACAGGCGGTGAGCGCCGCCCTGATGGCCAATTTCTACAGCAGCGGCCAGATCTGCACCAACGGCACCCGGGTGTTCGTGGAATCGTCCGTACGCGAAGCGTTCGAGGCGCGCTTGCTCGAACGCATCGGGAAGATCCGTGCCGGGGATCCCCTGGACCCCGAGACCAATCTGGGTCCGCTGATCAGCCATGCCCATCGGGACCAGGTGATGGACCATATCGACCGGGCCCGTGCCGATGGTCTGAAACTGCTCATTGGGGGCGAGACCCTGTCGCCCGGCTCGGCGCCGGATGGTGCCTTCGTGGCCCCCACCGTCTTTGCCGATTGCCCCGACGATCACCCCCTCGTGCGTCAGGAGGTGTTCGGACCGGTGATGGTGCTGCAATCCTTTGCCTCCGAGCAGGAGGTGATCCAGCGGGCCAACGACACGCGCTACGGCCTGGCGGCGGGGGTATTCAGCCGCGACCTGTCCCGGGCTCACCGGGTGATCCATCAGTTGCAGGCGGGGATCTGCTGGATCAACACCTACAACCTGTCGCCGGTGGAGATGCCGGTGGGGGGTTACAAGCAATCGGGGCTTGGGCGGGAGAACGGGCTGGCGGCGCTGGAACACTACACCCAGCGCAAGTCGGTGTACGTGGAACTGGGAGGGGTGGAGAGCGTGTTTTGACGGCGGGGGCTCCGCGCCCCCCCCATCTGTGCACCCCCAACCCATTCTACCAAGGGGCATTACCCCATGAAAACAAATACATACGATTACATCATCATCGGCGCCGGCTCCGCCGGAGCCGTGCTGGCGGCCCGCCTCACCGAGGACCCGGACACCCGGGTGCTGCTGCTGGAAGCCGGTGGCCGGGACTGGCGCCTGGACTTTCGGACCCAGATGCCCGCCGCCCTCGCCTATCCGCTGCAGGGCCGACAGTACAACTGGGCCTTCCAGACCGAGCCCGAACCCCACATGAACTGGCGCCGCATGGACTGCGGCCGGGGCAAGGGCTTGGGCGGCTCCTCACTGATCAACGGCATGTGCTACATCCGTGGCAACGCCCTGGACTACGACCACTGGGCCAGCGATTTTGGCCTGCCCGGCTGGGAATACGCCCACTGCCTGCCCTATTTTCGCAAAGCCGAGACCCGGGACATCGGCGCCAATGACTACCATGGTGACCAGGGTCCGCTGTATGTCACCACGCCCAAGCCCGGCAACAACCCCCTCTTCGAGACCTTCATCCAGGCCGCCGAACAGGCTGGTTACCCCCGCACGGAGGACGTGAACGGATACCAGCAGGAGGGTTTTGGCCCCATGGACCGCACCACCACGGCCCGGGGCCGCCGCGCCAGCACTTCGCGAGGCTACCTGGATCAGGCCAGGCAGCGGCCCAATCTGGACATCCAGGTCCGCGCCCTCACCGACCACATCATCATGGAGGGTCGCACCGCCCGAGGCGTGAGTTACATCCAGCGGGGCCGCCGCCAGGAGGTTCGGGCCGAACGGGAGGTGCTGGTCTGCGCCGGCGCCATCCTCTCCCCTGCCATCCTGAAGCGCTCGGGGATCGGTCCCGCCCAGGAGCTGGTCGACCTGGATATCCCCGTGATCCATGGACTCCCCGGCGTGGGCAACAACCTCCAGGATCATCTGGAGATCTATGTGCAGTATGCGTGCAAGGAACCCATCAGCCTGTATCCGGCCCTGAAGTGGTGGAACCAGCCCTGGATCGGCGCCCAGTGGCTGCTGGGCGGGCGCGGCATCGGGGCCAGCAATCAGTTCGAGGCGGCCGGGTTCATCCGCAGTGAAACCCGTTTTGACTGGCCCAACCTGCAGTACCACTTCCTGCCCATCGCCATCAATTACAACGGCACTCAGGCGGTGGAGGCCCACGGCTTCCAGGCCCATGTGGGTTCCATGCGCTCACCCAGCCGGGGGCACGTGCGCCTGGCCGCTGCAGACCCGAGGCAGGCGCCACGGATCAGCTTCAATTACATGAGCCATGAGCAGGACTGGCGTGAGTTCCGGGACGCCATCCGCCTCACCCGGGAGATCATGGCCCAGCCAGCCCTGGATCGTTACCGGGGCCGCGAACTGGCCCCCGGGGCCCAGGCCACGTCGGACCTGGAGCTGGACGAGTTCGTCCGCAATCACGCGGAAACGGCCTATCACCCCTGCGGCTCCTGTCGCATGGGCACGGCGGAGGATGACATGGCCGTGGTGGACGACCAGGGACGGGTACATGGGGTGGAAGGGCTGCGGGTGGTGGATGCGTCCATCATGCCCCGCATCGTCACGGGGAATCTCAATGCGCCCACCATCATGATGGCGGAGAAGATCGCTGATCGCATCCGGGGTCGGGAGGCGCTGCCTGCGTCGCAGGCACCGGTGTATCGGGTGGAGGCGGGGAGTCCGACCCGGTTGCAGGGGAAGCGAGCGGCTTAAAGCCCCTCTCCCCGCTGGGGAGAGGGGTTGGGGTGAGGGGCCGGTCTGGCACCAGCCCCGGGGGCTTACTTCACCTTGGGGTCCAGCTCGCCGGACTTGTAGCGGGCCACCATGGCCTCCAGGTTCATGGGCCGGATCTTGGAGGCCATGCCGGCACAACCGAAGGCCTCGTAACGGGCCTTGCAGATGTCCTTCATGGCGGCGGTGGAGGCCTTGAGGAATTTGCGCGGATCGAATTCCTTGGGGTTCTCGGCCAGGAACTTGCGCACCGCGCCGGTGGAGGCCATGCGCAGGTCGGTGTCGATGTTCACCTTGCGTACGCCGTGCTTGATGCCCTCCTGGATCTCCTCCACGGGCACACCGTAGGTCTCGCCCATGTCGCCGCCGTACTGGTTGATGATCTTCAGCCACTCCTGGGGCACCGAGGAGGAGCCGTGCATCACCAGGTGGGTGTCGGGGATGCGGGCGTGGATCTCCTTGATGCGCTGGATGGCCAGAATGTCACCGGTCGGCGGACGGGTGAACTTGTAGGCGCCGTGGGAGGTGCCGATGGCGATGGCCAGGGCGTCCACATGGGTCTTCTTGACGAAATCAGCGGCCTCGTCCGGATCGGTGAGCAGCTGATCATGGGACAGGGTGCCCTCGGCACCGGAACCGTCCTCTTCGCCGGCCTGGCCGGTCTCCAGGGAGCCCAGACAACCCAGCTCACCCTCCACGGAAACGCCCACCCAGTGGGCCATGTCGGCCACCTGTCGGGTGACTTCCACGTTGTAGTCGTAGGTGGACGGTGTCTTCATGTCAGGCATCAGGGAGCCGTCCATCATCACCGAGGTGAACCCGGACTGGATGGAGGCCTGGCACACCGCCGGCTCACCGCCGTGGTCCTGGTGCAGCACCACGGGGATGTGAGGGTACTGTTCCACCGCGGCCACGATCAGGTGACGCAGGAAGGGCTCGCCAGCGTATTTGCGGGCACCGGCCGAGGCCTGGATGATCACCGGCGAGTCCACCTCGTCGGCAGCCTGCATGATGGACTGCACCTGCTCCAGGTTGTTGGCGTTGTACGCGGGCATGCCATAGCCATGTTCGGCAGCATGGTCCAGCAGTTGTCGAAGGGAAATCAGGGCCATTGGGACCTCCTTTTGGTTTGCTTGAGAAACAATTTATCGCAGGTTCGCTATCGTTATCATGACCTGACCGCCGCGGTCACATACCCGGACCGACAGCGGCGGTTTGCTGCATTCAGGTGACGCCATCCTGGAGCGCGCCCACCTGGACGATCTTCATGGCATTGGTGCCACCCATCACCCCGGTCAGATCCCCCTTGGTGATGATGACCAGGTCCTCGTCCCGCACCACCCCAGCCTCCCGAAGGATGTCCACCACCTGGCGGTTATTCTCCGCGTGACTGGTGTTTTCGCTCACGAACAGTATCGGGTAAACGCCGCGGTACAGGGCCATCTTGCGGCAGGAGCGCTCGTGGCGGGTCATGGCGAAGATGGGTATGCCGGAACTGATCCGGGACATCCACTGGGCCGTGGAGCCGGATTCCGTCATGGCGGCGATGGCGCGCACATCCAGGTGATTGGCCGTGTACATGGTGGCCATGGCGATGGCCTCATCCACCCGCTGGAAATAGCTGTCCATGCGATGGGTGGACACCCGGGCACTGCGCTGGCGCTCGGCGGCCTCACAGATGCGCCCCATGGCGGCCACGGCCTTGTCGGGATACCGCCCGGTGGCCGTCTCTCCCGAGAGCATGACGGCGTCGGTGCCATCGAGCACGGCGTTGGCCACATCGAACACCTCGGCCCGGGTGGGAATGGGGCTGGTGATCATGGACTCCATCATCTGGGTGGCCGTGATCACCACCTTGTTGCGGGTGCGGGCATCATGGATGAGGCGCTTCTGCACGCCGGGCAGTTCCGCATCGCCGATCTCCACGCCCAGATCGCCTCGGGCGATCATGATGGCGTCGGTGGCCTCCAGGATCTCGTCACTGGCGGTGACCGCCTCAGCCCTTTCGATCTTGGCGCAGATGGCACCATCCCCCCCGGCATCCCGCAGGCGCTGGCGGGCCTGATGGATGTCATCGGCACAGCGAGGGAAGGAGATGGCCAGGTAATCCACCTCCAGTTCCGCCGCCAGGCGGATGTCGTTCACGTCCTTGTCGGTGAGTGCCGCGGCGGAGAGACCGCCCCCCTGGCGGTTGATGCCCTTGTTGTTGGACAGGGTGCCGCCCACCACCACATGAGTGTGGATGCGCGGGCCATCCACCCGCTGCACCTCCAGCACCAGACGGCCATCATCCAGCAAAAGGACATCCCCGGCGTTCACGTCCCCGGGCAACTCCTTGTAGGTGAGGCCGACCTTCTGAACATCTCCCAGCCCTGGATCCAGTTCGGCATCCAGCACGAAGGGATCGCCCTCGTTCAGTTCGACACTGCCCTTGGCAAACCGGGCGATGCGGATCTTGGGGCCTTGCAGATCCCCCAGCACGGCGATGATGCGCGAGGCCTCCGCGGCGGCTTCGCGCAACAGGCTGACGCGCTTGCGATGATCATCCGCCTCGCCATGGGAAAAATTGATGCGCACCACGTCGACTCCGGCCCGGACCAACGCCCGCATGGCTGCGGGCGAGTCCGTGGCCGGTCCCAGCGTGGCGACTATCTTGGTTCTACGCATGTTGGGCCTGTTCCTGTGTTCTGGGCACTTCGTTCGGGGCAGGGGCGACACTCACACCTCTGCCGGAGCTCGCCCGCGGCCGGTGCCGCGAGCCGCACAGCACGGAACTCAGGCCTTGGCCCGGGCCTCCAGCATGGCCACCGCCGGGAGCGTCTTGCCTTCCAGGAACTCCAGGAAGGCACCGCCGCCGGTGGAGATATAGGAGATGCGCTCGGACAGGCCATATTTGTCGATGGCTGCCAGGGTGTCGCCGCCCCCGGCGATGGAGAAGGCATCGCTCTCGGCGATGGCTTCGCCCATGGCGCGGGTGCCGGCGGCGAACTGGTCGAACTCGAACACGCCCACCGGGCCGTTCCAGACAATGGTGCCGGCCTTTTTCATGAGTTCGGCATAGGTGGCCGCCGTTTCCGGGCCCACGTCGAAGATCATGTCATCCTCGGCCACCGCGTCCACGGAGCGGTTGCTGGCCTCGGTGGACTCGGAGAACTCCTTGCCCACGCACACATCGGTGGGCACCGGGATCTCGCCGCCCTTGGCCTTGGCGGCTTCCATCAGGCGCTTGGCCTCGGCCACCAGGTCGGCCTCGTACAGGGACTTGCCCACGCCATGCCCCTGGGCGGCGATGAAGGTGTTGGCGATTCCGCCGCCGACGATGAGCTGATCCACCTTGGTGGACAGGGATTCGAGCACGGTGAGCTTGGTGGACACCTTGGAGCCACCCACAATGGCCACCAGCGGCCGTTTGGGGTTGCCCAGGGCCTTGCCCAGGGCCTCCAGTTCAGCCGCCAGCAGCGGCCCGGCGCAGGCCACCGGAGCGAACTTGCCGGCGCCATGGGTGGAGGCCTGGGCCCGGTGGGCGGTACCGAAGGCATCCATCACGTAGATGTCGCACAGGGCAGCATATTGCTTTGAGAGCGCCTCGTCGTCCTTCTTTTCGCCCTTGTTGAAGCGCACGTTCTCCAGCAGCACCACTTCACCATCCTGAACCTCCACGCCATCCAGATAATCGCGCACCAGTTTCACCTTCTGGCCCAGCAGGCCGGAGAGGTGTTCGGCCACCGGCGCCAGGGAGTCCTCCTCGGAGAACACGCCCTCTTCCGGGCGCCCCAGATGGGACATGAGCATCACCCGGGCTCCGGCCTTCATGGCGTGCTGGATGGTGGGCAGACTGGCGCGGATCCGGGCGTCGGACGTGACCTTGCCGCCCTTGACGGGCACATTCAGATCCTCGCGGATGAGGACCCGTTTACCCTTGAGATCCAGATCGGTCATCTTGATGACGGACATTGATGTGACTCCTTTGATGGTTTTGGCATTTTTTGTTTTAAGAACACTTTGGCAAACCCGGTGAGGGCTTGGCAAAGGGTTCTTCGGGTGCCCTCCGTTTGCCCCTCATCCCCGGCCCCTCTCCCCTTGGGGAGAGGGGTTGGGGTGAGGGCGCCGAAGCCCTTAGCCCACGTGCTGCACCAGACGCAGCATGTTGCAGGTGTAGCCGTACTCATTGTCATACCAGGCCACCACCTTGACGAAAGTGGGATCCAGCTGGATACCCGCCTCGGCGTCGAAGATGGAGGGCATGCTCACGCCGCGGAAATCCGTGGCCACCACCTTGTCGGAGGTGTAGCCCAGCACGCCCTTGAGTTCACCCTCGGAGGCGGACTGCATGGCCTTGCAGATGTCGTCGTAGCTGGCGTCCTTGTCCAGTTCCACGGTGAGATCCACCACGGAGACATCGGAGGTGGGCACCCGGAAGGCCATGCCAGTGAGCTTGCCGTTCAGGCTGGGCAGCACCTTGCCCACGGCCTTGGCGGCACCGGTGGAGGACGGGATGATGTTCTCCAGGATGCCGCGCCCACCGCGCCAGTCCTTCTGGGAAGGGCCGTCCACGGTCTTCTGGGTGGCGGTGGCCGCATGCACGGTGGTCATCAGGCCCCGCTTGATGCCGAACTGGTCGTTCAGCACCTTGGCCACCGGGGCCAGGGCGTTGGTGGTGCAGGAGGCGGCGGAGATGATGGCCTGATCGGCATAGTCCTTGTGGTTCACGCCATACACGAACATGGGGGTGGCGTCCTTGGACGGGGCACTCTGCACTACCTTCCTGGCACCCGCGTCGATGTGCTTCTGACAGGTCTCTTCGGTGAGGAAGAAGCCGGTGGACTCGATCACCACGTCCACACCCACGTCGCCCCACTTGAGGTTGGCCGGATCCCGCTCGGCGGTCAGGCGGATCTTCTTGCCCTTGACCACCATGTGCTCGCCTTCCACGGACACATCACCGTTGAAGCGGCCGTGCACGGAGTCGTAGCGCAGCATGTAGGCCAGGTACTCGGGCTCGAGCAGGTCGTTGATGGCCACCACTTCCAGTTCCGGGAACTCCTGGGAGATGGCGCGGAAGGCCATGCGGCCGATGCGGCCGAAACCATTGATACCGACTTTGATCGTCATAACGTTACTGTCTCCATCTTACGGGTCATCATTTTTGTAATGGTTGGCCGCTGCCGTGGCCGGCAGCGGCCGGTGGATCACATGACGTCTTCCACTGCCTGCACCACGTTGTCCACCGTGAAGCCGAAGTAGTCCATCAGGGCATCACCCGGGGCGGATTCGCCAAAGCCTTCCATGCCGACCACCTTGCCGTCCAGGCCCACGTAGCGGAACCAGCCCTGGGTGGCCGCGGCCTCCACGGCCACACGGGCACGCACGGATGCGGGCAGCACCGATTCGCGGTAGTCCGCGCCTTGGGCATCGAACAGGTCCGTGCAGGGCATGGAGACCACGCGCACCTTGCGGCCCTTGTCGGCCAGCTGTGCAGCGGCGTCCATGGCCAGGGCCACCTCGGAACCGGTGGCGATGAGGATCGCATCGGGGGTGCCGTCGGTGTCCTTGAGGACGTAACCGCCGCGGGACACGTTGGCCAGTTGCTGCGAATCGCGCTGCTGGTGCGGCAGCCCCTGACGGGACAGGCTCAGGGCGGTGGGGCCATCCTTGCGTTCGATGGCACATTTCCAGGCCACGGCGGTTTCCACCGCATCGCAGGGGCGCCAGACGGACATGTTGGGGATCAGGCGCAGGCTCGGCACCTGCTCCACCGGCTGGTGGGTGGGGCCATCCTCGCCCAGACCGATGGAGTCGTGGGTGAGCACGTAGATGGCGCGCTGCTTCATCAGGGCCGACATGCGCAGGCCATTACGGGCATAGTCGCTGAAGATCAGGAAGGTGCCGCCATAGGGGATGAAGCCGCCGTGCAGGGCGATGCCGTTCATGATGGCCGCCATGCCGAACTCGCGCACGCCGTAGTAGATGTAGTTGCCGTCGGCGTTTTCGCGGCTGACACCGCGGGCACCGCCCCAGAGGGTGAGGTTGGAGCCGGCCAGGTCGGCGGAGCCGCCCATCAGTTCCGGAAGCGCCGGGGCATAGCCGCCGATGCTTTGCTGGGAAGCCTTGCGACTGGCCACCTTCTCGGCCTTGTCCACGGTCTCCTGGATGAAGGCAGTGGCCTTCTCCTGCCAGTCGGCGGGCAGGTCACCACTCATGCGGCGGGTGAATTCGGCGGCCAGTTCCGGATGGGCCTTCTTGTACTCATCAAAGCGGGCCTGCCAGGCCTGCTCGGCCTGGGCGCCCTTGTCCTTGGCGCTCCAGCCGGCGTAGATGTCCTCTGGAATCACGAAGGGTTCATGCTGCCAGCCCAGGGTCTCGCGCACCAGCTTGATCTCGTCATCGCCCAGGGGGGCTCCGTGGCATTCCTCCTTGCCCTGCTTGTTGGGGGAGCCCCAGCCGATGATGGTCTTGCAACAGATCAGGGTCGGGCGATCGGTGACACCGCGGGCCTCCTCGGTGGCCTTCTTCACGGCCTCGGCGTCGTGACCGTCCACGTTGCGCACCACATGCCAGCCATAGGCCTCGAAGCGGGCGGGGGTGTCGTCGGTGAACCAGCCTTCCACCTCACCATCGATGGAGATGCCGTTGTCATCGTAGAAGGCGATGAGCTTGCCAAGGCCCAGGGTGCCGGCCAGGGAGCAGACCTCGTGGGAGATGCCTTCCATCAGGCAGCCGTCGCCCAGGAAGACGTAGGTGTGGTGATCGACGATGTCATGCCCGGGGCGGTTGAACTGACCCGCCAGGGCCTTTTCGGCGATGGCCATGCCCACCGCATTGGCCAGCCCCTGCCCCAGCGGACCGGTGGTGGTCTCCACACCGGCGGTGTAGCCGTATTCCGGGTGACCAGGGGTCTGGGAGTGCAACTGGCGGAACTGCTTGAGCTCGTCCATGGGCAGGTTGTAGCCGGTGAGGTGCAGCAGTGAGTACACCAGCATGGAGCCGTGGCCGTTGGACATGACGAAACGGTCGCGATTCACCCAGTGAGGGTTGTCCGGATTGTGAGTGAGAAAATCATTCCACAGCACTTCGGCGATATCGGCCATGCCCATGGGGGCGCCGGGGTGACCGGACTTGGCTTTCTGGACCGCGTCCATGGAAAGCGCGCGTACGGCGTTGGCTAGCTCTTTGCGAGACGGCATGCAGTTCTCCTCAAGTGATTTAAAACGACAAAACAGGGGTGGCCGCGATGACACCTATTGACGGTGTTCTTGTTCTTCTCCACGACATTCAATGATCGCGGCGACCGGGAATCGGGTGTTGCAAGACCAGCCTGAAGGTGGCGTTCAGCATCTGACACATCTCGCATTCAGATACCTTGACATTGCGCATTCCTTGGCCTGGTCACAACTTCGGAGCGGTGCATTTTCGCTGACAGAATGCTTCGGAGCAAGTCCGAGAGTTTCACATGGCCTTTTGCTGCACTGCCTCATAAAGCTTCAACGACACTCCCCGGAATCACTCTTGATTCCTTTAATACTCAAGCGGGTTTTTGTTGCGCCAGCGTGCGCGCCAAAAAAATGGGGGAATTTCTCACATGGACCCCGTTCATGCGGGGCAAAGTGATGGCCTCGGCGGCGCCCGGGTGATTAAAATGCGCGCACTCAAGGCGATAAATCCGCTTCCAGGGCACTTCCCTCCATGCATCCAATCCGCATCCTCTTTCTCCACGGCTGGCAATCCAGCCCCGGCGGCCTCAAGCCCACACATCTGCTCAGTCACGGTCATGAGGTGATCAATCCTCCCCTGGACGATGATGACTTCCAGGCCGCCATGGACACCGCCCAGGCCACCCTGCATGCCCATCGCCCGCAGGTGATCGTGGGATCCTCCCGCGGCGGGGCCGTGGCCATGAACCTGCACACCGGGGACATCCCCCTGGTCCTGCTGTGCCCCGCCTGGCGTCACTGGGGCCACGCCGATCGCGTCAAACCGGGCACCCTGATCCTGCATGCCCGCGAGGACGAGACCATTCCCTTTGCCGATTCCCAGGCACTGATGGCACGCAGCGGCCTGCCCGAATACTGTCTCATCGAGGTGGGACGGGATCATCGCCTGGCCGACCCGGAACCGCTGCAGGCCATGCTGGAGGCCTGCGAGCGCCAGGCACGGCTGTATCCGTGATGGCCGCCGGCGCCCAGGCGATCGACGGCCTGCCCTTGACCCGGCAGGCCCATCACACCCTGGAGGGCTGTCTTGCCGAGGGAGATCACGTGGTGGATGCCACCGCCGGCAACGGTCACGACACCCTGTTCCTGGCGCGCCAGGTGGGCGCCACGGGGCACGTGTGGGCGTTCGATATCCAGGCCCAGGCCGTGCAGGCCACCCGGGCTCGCCTGGAGGCAGAGGGCCTGGCATCACGGGTCACGCTGATCCACTCCGGGCATCAGCACCTGGCTGAATATCTGCCGGAAAACCTGCGCGGCAGGATCAAGGCCGTGATGTTCAACCTGGGCTATCTGCCTGGCGGGGACCATGACATCGTCACCCATGCACGACACACCCTCGCGGCCCTTGAGGCCTCGCTGGCCTGGCTGCACCCTGACGGAATGATCAGCCTGATGATGTACCGGGGCCACCCCGGCGGACAGGAAGAACATGCCGCCATCAAGGCCTGGTTGCGGGAACGTCGGGATATCGTCTGCGACAGGACCCGGGAGCGCCCCTTCCCTTCTCCCGTGCTGAAGTGTCTCAAACGGGCCTGATGGATCTCTATCCGGGCACACCGGCATGGCATCCGGCGCACCAGGCTTCGTATAATCCGCGCCCATGTTGATTGCCGCTCCATACCACCGCGCCGGTCGGCCCGCCCCGGAGGCCGCCCCATGAAGAACACCCTCCGCCCGGGCTTGTTGCGCCACGCCATCGGCCCCGGCCTGCTCATGGCCGGGGCGGCCATCGGCGTGTCGCACCTGGTGCAATCCACCCGCGCCGGGGCCGAATACGGCCTGCTGTTGCTGCCGGTGGTGCTGCTGGCCTGCATCCTCAAATACCCCTTTCTGGAATTCGGGCCCCGCTATGCGGCCGCCACCGGAGAGAACCTGCTGATCGGTTATCGGCGGCTCGGGCGCTGGGCCCTGGGGCTGTTCGCCCTGGTCACCCTGGGGACGATGTTCATCATCCAGGCGGTGGTGACCGTGGTGACGGCGGGCCTGTTCGGCATGGTGTTCGGCATGGACGCCTCGCCGGCCACCCTGTCGGCCTGGATCATGGGCGGCTGCCTGCTCCTGCTGGCCATCGGCAATTATCGGGGCGTGGATCTGGGCATGAAGGTGATCATGGGGGCCCTGACCATTTCCACCCTGGCCACCGTGGCGCTGGCCTTTGGCGAATCGCCGGACTGGTCCACCCTCTCCGGCATCGCCCAGGCCCCGCAGGTGTGGACCGCCGCCGGCGTGGCCTTCCTGCTGGCCCTGCTGGGCTGGATGCCCATCCCGCTGGATGTGGCCGTCTGGCACTCCCTATGGACCCTGGAACGCTCCCGGGAGACCGGCACCCGCCCCAGCCTGAGCCAGTCACTCACAGACTTTCGCATCGGCTTCATGGCCGCCACCCTGCTGGCCCTGGCCTTCCTGCTGCTGGGGGCCCTTACCCTGCATGGCACCGGGCAGGGGTTTGCCGATTCGGCCGTGGGCTTCTCTGCACAGTTGGTGGATCTGTATGCGGGCGCCCTGGGCGAATGGAGCCGCCCCCTCATCGCCGTGGCCGCCCTCACCACCATGTTCAGCACCACACTGGCGGTGACGGATGCCTATCCGCGGGTGATCACGGCCCTGATTCGGGCGGCCCAAGCCGATGAGCGGGGGGTGGTGCTGGGCCCGCCGGACGACCATCGCTGGCCCTATGTGCTCTCCCTGGTGGTGGTCCTCAGCGGCGCCCTCACCCTGATCTACCTGGCGGGCGAACGCTTCACCACCTTTGTGGATCTGGCCACCACCATCTCCTTCCTGTCGGCCCCGGTACTGGCCTGGCTCACCCTGCGGGTGGTCACCGATGAACACATGCCGGCGGCGGCGCGGCCCGGCCCCGTGCTGCTGGGCCTGGCCTGGGTGGGGCTGTTCTTCCTGATCGCTTTCTCACTGGTCTGGGCCGGCTGGCGTATCCTGGGTTAACCGCATCAATCGGGGTCATCCCCCCTTTTCCCTCAAGATCAAGAAAGGAGTCCGCCTTGGACACGTTCAAGCTGGTCAGACCGGAACACCTGAACCACTACGGTTATCTCTTCGGGGGTTTCCTGCTCAAATGGGTGGACGAAATCGCCTGGATTGCCGCCAGCCGGGACTATCCCGGCTGCCGCTTCGTGACGGTGGCCATGAATAGCGTGGAGTTCCACAAGGGCGTTCATCAGGGAACGGTGCTGCGTTTCAGCAGCCATGAGCACAAACGTGGCAGGACGTCCGTGCAATACGCGGTGAGTGCCTTTGCGGATGACCTGGAGAGCGGCCGGGAAGAGCCGATCTTTTCCACCTGCGTCACCTTTGTGCATCTGGATGGCGAGGGGAACAAGACACCACTGCCCGAGGGCACGGACTGACGGGCGTGGCTTCCCAGCCTCGCCCCCCTCATCCCATTACCAGGGCACGGCTTCGGAAGACACCGGCTGGGGCAGTTCGAAGACCGTCTCCAGCCGCTGGATCAGCCCCCGCATTTCGTGACCCAGCAGGGTGAACTCTGCATCCATGCGGGCCACGGCGTCCTCCGCCTCGGCCACGCCGCCTTCCTCGATCAGTTCATCGGCCATGCGCAGGCGTTTGATGGATAGATCATCTGCCAGCACGAAGTTCAGGCGCTCGTTCCAGTCAAGGGCCAGTTGAACCACCTGCTTGCCCACTTCCAGGTGCTTGGCGATCTCTTCCCCTGTCAGGTCCTGCCCACGGCAACGGACCACCGACTGGGTGTCCGTGGGGTCACGCAGTTCGCAGGCATCCCCCAGCTCAAAGCCCTCGTCACCGTGGCCCTGTGACACCCAGCGGGTCATCAGGGAGGCGGGAGGATTGGCCGGCTGCGGCAGGGCCGCGGGCAGGCTGCCCAGGGACTCACGCAACAGGCTGACCAGGTCATCGGCCAGGCGTTCACTGGAGGCATCCACCACCAGCCAGCCGGCCACGGTATCCACGTAGGCCATCAGGCGGCGCGAGCGGGTGAAGGCCTGGGGGAGTAGTTCGGCAGTGATGGCTTCGCGCAACTGCTTGCGTTCGGCACGACCGACGCTGCGGGCCTCGCCGGCCTCGATCTCGGCCACCCGCTCTTCCAGCATCTCGGCCACGACCGAAGACGGCAGCAGCCGCTCCTGGCGCCGGGCGCAGATCAGCAGGCAACCGGCGGCACCGTGCACCAGGGCCGTTGTGTCGCTGCCCAGGGGCTCGGTCCAACCCATGGTGGACAGGGTCAGAGGGCCGCAGGGCTTGAAACGGTGATCGGCAAGCTTGTCTTCGAGTTCCGAGGCGGAAAGACCCAGGGGGTCCCCCAGGCGGAAGAGTCTGGCATTCTTGAACATGAAGTGACCGGTGGTGGGAAAGGCCCGGGATTATACCCGCCGTGACCTGATCTTGCTCAGTCAGGTCTTGCTCAGGGAATCATGGACCTGGGACAGGATCTCGGTAGCCACCATCAGCACATGATCCCGGGCAAAGCCCGCTTCGATCATCTCGTCGTAAAGGGTGTGGGCCATCAGGCGCGCCACCTTCTCCGGATCATGGGTCATGCGACCGGTGCGACGGGCCTCGCGGGCCAGGGTGAGCTGCATGAAGTGGGTCTTGAGCAGCCCCTGAAGCCGATGGATGTGGATGGCCTTGGATACCACCAGGGCCAGGATGCTGGCCATGCGCAGATCCAGGCCATCCAGTCGTTCCCGGTCAATGGGGCTGTCCACATTGATCACACCGACCACCTGGTCTTCCAGGATCACCGGCACCGAGACCACATCCACGGTACCGGACTCGCCGCGGCGGGCCAGGGGTGCATAGGGTGAATGATGCAGATCCTTGATCAGCAGCGGTTCCCCGGAACTGGCCACCCGCCCGGCAATGCCGTCTCCCAGGGGCTGGGCATGCTGTCTGGCCTCCTCCGTCAGACGGCCACAATGGGCCTCCACCCTGAGATGCGGCAGCTCCTCGCCATCGTTCCTGCTGACCAGCATGATGGAGCAGTGGTGGCAGGTCATGGCATGGGCCACCAACGTGCTGAGTTGATCCAGCCCTTCCTCGAGGGATTGGGTGGTCTCCACGAAGCGGGACAGTTCGGTGAGTCGTTCGGTAAAGGAGGCATCGTACATGGCAGGCTCTCAGGTCAGTACTTCCGGGAGACGCAGGGTGAAACAGCCACCCCCCAGGTTGCCCCGGTTGGATAACTCCACATAACCCCGTCGCGTTTCGTCCGCATGCATGTCGGCCACCAGGGCACAGAAGTAAAGCCCCAGCCCGGTGCGTCCCTGCGTGGGGTCGAAATCGCCCTGGTCCTCCAGCGACCGGCGCCCCAGCATGGATTCGGGGTAGCCGGCGCCGTTGTCGTCCACCTGCAGGACCAGCCACCCCCGTTCCTCACGGGCCCATATGGACAGCTTATCCTGAGTGTAGCGGATGGTATTGTTGATCACGTTTTCCAGCAGGCTGTTCACCAGGCCACGATCCATCACCCAGATCAGATCCGGGTCACAATGGAGTTCGCAACGCACCTCACGGTGATCCATGAGGGGCTTGTTACTGAGCCAGTAATCCTCCAGCAGTTCCTGGATCATCACCGGGGCGAAACGGGGCGTGAAACCACCTGTGCTGTTTCGGTAGAGGGTCAGCAACTGGATCAGCGCATCATTGACACGGCGTGCCTCGTAGCGGAGTTGGGTGAGGCGGTCAGGATCGCACTGGATGGGGGCGCCTGAATGATCCTCCAACAGGGTGTCCAGTGAGTTGAGCACCATGTTGAGCGAGTTCTTCATGTCATGGATGCTGATGGCCAGCACCGCGCTGAAATCCAGTCGACTCACATCCTCACCCCGTTAGCTGCTTTCCATCATCCTAACCGTTTCACGGGGAACAAGACCATCAAAGGTCCTCCTGGCGCAGCATCTCTGCCCGTTCCACCTCCCCCAGATGGGACAGCCCCTGGATCAAGGCAGCCCGGACCAGGGCGGGTGGCTGCCCGCGGGAGAGCTGAACATCCAGGGTGTCCAGGATGGCCTCCTTGTCCAGTGCCAGTTCGTTGCAAACCAGCAGGTGCCCCACCAGCTCCCACCAGGGGAAATCTTCATGCCCCCGCAGTTCCGTGCGCATCTGTTTGAGGCAAGCTCCCGCCTCGCTGGACTCCCCATGCCTGGCCAGCGCATGAGCAAGCCAGACAGCGTCTGAGGGGTGACCGGCACCCTGAGACTGCCCCAGCTGCACGGCCTGTTTCCAGGAGGCCACAGCCTGCTCCCAATGCTGAAGTTCCATGGACAGACGCCCCAGTTGACGTTGACGCCCCAGGGATCTTCCCGAGCGCCGGATCGCCTCGATCAGAACCTTGAAGGCGTCTGCGGAGCGCCCCTGGCGTTCCAGGGAGCCAGCCAGTCGATCGTGGGCAGACATGAAGTGGGGTGTCACCTCCAGGGCCTTGCGATAACAGGCCTCCGCCCGGCCATCGTCACCGCGCATCTCTTGCGCCTGCCCCAGGGCCACATGGGCCCAGGCCACTTCCTGCTCCGCCAGGGCAGCGCGCGCTGCCGCTTCCATGCCGTCGGCGTCGTTTTCCTCGAGGGCCAGATCCGCCTGCAGACGCAACACATCGGCCCGCTGGCCGCGCCCCGTTGCCAGCATGTCCTGCAGCAGACTGCGGGCGCCGGAGAGATCCTTTTGCGAGAGCGCATCGGCCACTGGCCTCAAGGGCAGACGGCGGCGCAGCACCCGCTGCAGCCGGACGGCCAGCAGGTCCTTGGTGATGGGTTTGGCCAGATAGGCATCGGGCGCACTCTCCAGAGCGGCCATGACCATCTCCGGGGTGTTCTCGGCAGTGATCATCAGGAAGGCGGTGCCCACACCCACCCGCCCCTCGCGGCGGGCCGTTTCCAGCAACTGCTGCCCGTCCATGCCAGCGCCCAGGTTGTAGTCGCACAGAACGATGTCGTAGCGTTTGGCGCGCAACCGGCCCAGCGCATCCTCCGCATTGGCCGCCACATCCGGCTCCTGCCGCGCCCCCATGGAAAGCAGCATTCCCGATAGATTGGAGCGCATGGTATGGAAATCGTCGATGATCAGGACCGACAACCGCTCCAGCACATGATCCATTCGTTTTGCCTCCCGTGGCCAATGGGCACCTGATTCTGCCCGCATGGGGCGTTGGTGAAAAGACCCACCATACCGTCCCAAACGACAGCCGGGGCATTCTGCTACAGTCATTGAGGGAATCGTCTCGCGCGACTCCCCCGGTCTACAAACACGAACTTACCAACTTCAAGGAGTCCGTCATGGGCAGGTTCTGGGTCATCCTGATCGTCGTCATCGTTCTGGCGCTGCTGGTGGGTGGGGGTGTGGGCGGCCACCACGTGTCCAAGCAGAACGACTTCTGCATCGCCTGCCATGCCTATGAAAAGGTCTCCTGGGATCATGGTGACCATGCCTTCACCAACTGCCTGGATTGCCATACCAAGGGCCTGGTGACCGACAAGGTGCAGGGGGCCCGCAAGGTCTACCTGATGTTCACCGGTCAGAACAACCCCCACAACGACCCGCCGTCGCAACTCCACCCGCAGAAGACCAGCGACAACTGTGCCGCCTGCCACATGACCAGCGAAGTGGAAGCGAATGATCCGGCATTCTTCGCCCAGCACACGGGCATGATGGAAAACTTCGACACCTGCCAGAGCTGCCACGATTATTCGGGACACGACCCGGAGCTACAGGCCCTGCGCTTCGAGGCACCGCGGTTCGCACAGGAGGATTAGACGCGCCCGCCGGCAGCCCGGATCATGGCGGCGGGCTCTCCTGGAGCCTTGCCAGCCGGGCCAGCTGACGGCGCAACGCAATGCGCCGTCGGCGCAGCCAGATCATCTCCCCCACCAGCACCAGCAAGGCCGCCCCATAGGAGCCCCAGACGAACGGCCCGTGGCCGCCCATGGCGAGAAATTCCATCATGCCTTGCCCCCCATGCGTTCGAGCACCCACTTGGCGCGGCGTTCACGTTCCAGCAATTCCAGCCTCGCCCGCCAAAGCACCACCGCGATGGCATACATCCAGCAGGCGAAGGTCATGAGCATCAGCGCCACGAACATCACCGTTTCCATGGTGGGCGCACTGGTCACGGTGATGGAGGCCCCCTGGTGCAGGGTGTTCCACCACACCACAGAGAAGTAGATGATGGGCACGTTCACCACCCCCGCCAGGGCCAGCACGGCACTGGCATTGGCCGCCCGCTGACGATCCTCGATGGCCCCATGCAGCGCCATGTAACCCAGATAGAGGAACAGCAGGATCAACTGGGAGGTCAGGCGTGCGTCCCACACCCAGTAGGTGCCCCAGGTGGGCTTGCCCCACAGGGCCCCTGTCCACAGGCAAAGAAACGCAAACAGGGCGCCCGTGGGGGCAATGGCCTTGGCCATCACCTCGGCGGTCTTCACCCGCCAGATCAGGCCGATGGCCGCATACACGGCCATGAGCACATAGAGGAACATGGACATCCAGGCCGCCGGCACATGGATGAACATGATGCGGTAGCTGTCCCCTTGCTGGTAATCCGGCGGGGCCACCACGAAGCCCACATACAGACCGGCGACACACAGTATCGCCGCCAGACCCCCAAACCAGGGAATCAATCGCCCCGACAGGTCATAGAAATTCGGTGGTGAAGAGAACTTGAACCACTGCACACGCGGTTGAGCCACGGCCTTCCTCCAGTCAGTCCAGCATGATGCGCAGCGCCGCGGCGATCGCCCAGGGCGCCAACAACAGGGTAAAGATCAGCAATGCGGCCAGCAGCGACAGGTGGGCATCGGGGCTCGACCCGTACATGACCGCATCCACGGC
Organism: Ectothiorhodospira variabilis; assembly: GCF_022227625.1. Classification (NCBI taxonomy): domain Bacteria; kingdom Pseudomonadati; phylum Pseudomonadota; class Gammaproteobacteria; order Chromatiales; family Ectothiorhodospiraceae; genus Ectothiorhodospira; species Ectothiorhodospira variabilis. The sequence continues at coordinate 436,478 of NZ_JAJNAO010000002.1, forward strand.
CCCTGCCCCCATGATCAGTGCCGGCACATACAGGGGCAGGATCAACAGCGAAATCAGCACGCCCCCGCCCCGCAGTCCCAGCGTGAGCCCCGCGCCGATGGCCCCCACCAGGCTGAGAATGGGCGTACCCAGCAGCAGGGCCATCATCAGCACAGCGATTTCGGTGCCATCCAGGTTGAGCTGCATGCCCAGCAAGGGCGATATCAGCACCAGGGGAAGGCCCGTGACCAGCCAGTGGGCAAGAATCTTCATCAACACCAGCAGTGGCAGGGGCTGCGGTGTGAGCAACAGCTGCTCAAGGGAGCCGTCGCGGAAGTCATCGGCAAACAGGCGCTCCAGGGAGAGCATGGTGGCCAGCAGGGCGGACACCCACAGCACCCCGGGTGCCATGCTGCGCAGCAACTGAGGATCGGGCCCCACCCCCAGCGGGAACAGGGACACCACCACCACGAAGAACCCCAGCACCACCAGTGCATCCTGGCGACGACGCATGGCCAGCAGCAGATCCCGTCTCAGCAGGGCCATCAAGGCCCGTAACAACGCGCTCATGCACCCGTCCCCAGGGTGAGTGTGCGCTGGGTGCCGCGCACAGGTACGGCCTGGTGGGTGGTGAGAATGATCATGCCCCGGGCGGCCAGATGGGCCTCCAGTGCCTGCCTGAGCACTTCGATCACCTGCACATCCAGGGCGGCAAAGGGTTCATCAAGAATCCACAGGGGCCGTCGCAGCAACAACAACCGGGCCAGGGCGACGCGCCGTTTCTGGCCTTGAGACAGCAGCTTCACCGGCAGGTCCGCATGTCCGCCCAGGCCCAGTTCCTCCAGCATGGAGAACACCACCTCAGGCGCCTGCGGGCAGCCGTGCAGCCGGCACTGGCTTTGGATGTTTTCCTCGGCGCTGAGTTCATCCTTGAGCGCATTGTGATGCCCCAGATAGGCCAGGTGCCCCCCAGGGCCGTCATCCAGGCGACGCACCGGCACACCGTTCCAGGTCATTTCCCCCTCCATGGGGCGGGTGAGCCCGCACAGCACCCGCAACAGGCTGGTCTTGCCGGCGCCGTTGCGGCCAGCCACCTGCAGGAGTTCCCCGGCCTCCAGCGAGAACGTCAGGCCATTGAAGAGCAGGCGCTCGCCGCGCTCCAGCACCAGGCCGTCCACCGCAAGGCAATGCGCCGGAAAGGGCTGCGGGATCGGGGCATCCAGCGCGCCGCCCGGCACGGCTGCAGCATCGCTCATGACCACTGCCCCAACTGCCGCATGCGCTCTCGCACGGCTTCGGCCAGATCGTCCGGATGGTATTTCTGCACGAACTTGTCCGCTCCGGTGCGACGCACCATGTCCACGTTGAAGACGCCGCTGATGGATGAATGCAACAGGATGTAGAGATCCTTGAGACGCTCGTCCTCGCGGACCCGCGTGGTGAGCTGATACCCGTCCACTTCCGGCATCTCGATATCCGACACCATCATGATGAATTCACGGGCCACATCCACACCCTCGGCCTGCAGGCGCTCGATCAGCTCGATGGCATGCTTGCCATCGGTCACCAGGGTGCACTGCACGCCCAGTTGTTCCAGGGCGGCGCGAATCTGATTACGAGCCACCGTGGAATCATCCACCACCAGCACCTTGCAGTCCTCGGCACGAAAGCCATCACTGAGATCTGCCGACACCTGAGTGCTGGCATGCACCACCTGATCCAGCACCTTCTCCACATCCAGGATCTCCACAATGCGATCATCCAGCAGGGTAATGGCGGTGACGAAGGCATTGCGACCCGTGGCCCGGGGCGGTGGCTGAACCTGCCCCCATTGGGTGTTCATGATGCGCTCCACGCGACGGATCAGGAAACCATGCACCGAGCGGTTGTACTCGGTGATGATGATGTAACCATCCTCCGGCGACTTGAGGGGCGGGCCGCCAATGGCCAGCGACAAGTCCATCACCGGCATGGTGATGCCCCGCAGGGTGGCGATCCCCTTCACCAGCGGATGGGAACCCGCCAGATGGGACAGGGGCTGATAAGGGATGACCTCCTGAACCTTGAAGATATTGATGCCATAGAGTTGCTGGCCCTGGAGCTGGAACAGCAGCAACTCGAGTCGGCTGCCGGCCACCCGATTGGATTCCAGGGATGACCCCCAACGATCTTCAACCATGTCGACGCTCCAGATGACCCACCTTCGTCCCATGGTACCAGTGCGCCCGGAAGGGCACACGCTCGCACCCGCCATCCATCCCGGGACTTCGTGCATCGTTTTCTGACCTGGATCATACTGATAAATCGCAACCATAGAACCTGAGGCCACCCAGGTTGTCTTGAATACGAATGAACAAAACAAATGCCCAGGCCGGACGGTGCAAATGGGGGCACCAACCCGCTTGCGACCCCGTCTGTGATGGTGCTATGAATGGCCAGCGCCGCCCCGGGCGGCCAGGCGCACGGATGGAAGTGCCTCAAGGAAAGACCATGATCATTGGGTGGAAACACCCTGGCAGGAGAATGCAATGACGCCTCGACAGAAGAGACGAATGGCTGGCGTGGCGCTCGTCGTGCTGGCGGTTTCCACCGCCTCGGCCCTGGCCCTGAGCGCCTTCCGCGAGAACCTGATGTACTTCTATGGGCCCTCCCAGATCGCCCAGGGTGAAGCACCGGGCGAGCGCATCATCCGCCTGGGCGGACTGGTGGAGGAAGGATCCATCCAGCACAACGATACCGACCTGACCGTGCAGTTCAGCATCACCGACACAGCCCACAGCATCCCCGTCGAGTACGTGGGCCTGCTGCCTGACCTGTTCCGTGAAGGTCAGGGTGTGGTGACCCACGGTCGCCTGGGCAGCGACGGCATCTTCCGCGCCGAGCGGGTGCTGGCGCGACACGATGAGAACTATATGGCCCCCGAGGTGGCCGCAGCACTGAAGGCCGCGGGATATGAGGAACACCCCGGCGAGAAGGCGTACTGACCATGATCGCGGAAATCGGTCAGCTCGCCCTCATCCTTGCCCTCCTGATGGCCGCCGTGCAGGGCATCATCCCCCTGATCGGCGCCCATCGGGGCACGCCCGCCTGGATGGCCACCGCTCACACGGCCGTGGGCGGTCAGTTCCTGTTCCTGGCGATCGCCTACATTGCGCTCACCTACGCCTTCATCACCCATGATTTCTCGGTGGCCTACGTGGCCAACCACTCCAACTCCGAGCTGCCGTTGATGTATCGCATCTCCGGGGTCTGGGGCGGCCACGAAGGGTCGTTGCTGCTCTGGGCGCTGATGCTGTGTGGCTGGTCGCTGGCCGTGTCCTGGCTCAGCAAGGGGTTGCCCACGGACATGGCGGCGCGCACCGTGGCCGTGATGGGCCTGGTGAGTGTGGGCATCCTCTCGTTCACCCTGTTCACCTCCAACCCCTTCGAAACCCTTTTCCCGGTACCGGCCGACGGGCGCGATCTCAATCCACTGCTGCAGGATCCGGGTCTGGTGATCCATCCCCCCATGCTGTACATGGGCTACGTGGGGCTGGCCGTGCCCTTTGCCATTGCCATCGCCGCCTTGATCGGCGGGCGACTGGATGCCGCCTGGGCCCGCTGGACGCGGCCCTGGGCCACCGTGGCCTGGGCTTTCCTGGGGGCCGGCATTGCCCTGGGCAGCTGGTGGGCCTACTACACCCTGGGCTGGGGCGGCTGGTGGTTCTGGGACCCGGTGGAAAATGCCTCCCTCATGCCCTGGCTGGCTGCCACGGCATTGATTCACTCCCTGATCGTCACGGAAAAGCGAGGGGCGTTCCGCACCTGGACGGTGCTGCTGGCCATCATGGCCTTCTGCCTGAGCCTGCTGGGCACCTTCCTGGTTCGCTCCGGCGTGCTGGTTTCCGTGCATGCTTTTGCCACTGACCCTGCTCGAGGCGTGTACATCCTCGCGCTTTTGCTGGTGGTCACCGGGGTCTCGTTCGCCCTGTATGCCTGGCGTGCCCCCAACGTGCACAGCCATGCCGAATTCAAGCCCGTGTCCCGGGAGGGAGGGCTGCTGGCCAACAACGTCATCTGGATGGTGGCCCTGGCCGCCGTCCTGTTGGGCACCCTGTATCCCCTGCTGCTGGATGCCCTGAACATGGGCAAGATCTCCGTGGGACCGCCTTACTTCAACGCGGTGTTCGCGCCGCTGATGCTGCCCATGATCTTCCTGGTGGGCCTGGGGCCACTGCTGCGCTGGAAGAGCGCTTCCGCCCGGGAGATCAGCCTGCGCTTCTGGCACACCTTGCTGGCGGCCCTGGCGGTGGGTGTGGTCTTCCCGCTGGCCATGATGGGCAGTACATCGCTGATGATCACCCTGGGCGTGGGCCTGGCGGTCTGGATCATCCTGGCGTCCGGGCGTGATCTTTACAGCCGGCTGCGCCAGCGCGGCACGCCGCTGACCACCCTGCGCAAGCTGCCTGCCAGCTACTGGGGCATGACCACCAGTCACGTGGGCTTTGCCATCCTGGTGATCGGCATCACACTGCTCATGGCCTTCGAGCAGGAGCGTGATGTGCGCATGGGTCTGGGGCAGAGCCATGAACTGGGTGGTTATACCTACGAGTTGCGGGATGTCTACAACGTGGCCGGCCCCAACTGGGATGCCCTGGAGGCCCACGTGCATGTGACCCGCAACGGTGAACCGGTCACCGACCTGTATCCCCAGCGGCGGGTGTACCGGGTGCAGACCCAACCCATGGCCCAGGCGTCATACCAGTCCCGATTCACCCGTGACATCTTCGTGGCGCTGGGCGAGCCCATGTCCGGCAACACCTGGTCATTGCGGCTCTATCACAACCCCTTCCAGATGTGGCTCTGGATCGGGGCCACGTTGATCGTACTGGGGGGCTTCGTGGCCGCCACTGACCGCCGCTACCGTGTGTTCTCCCGGCGGAGGGCCACCGAGCCGGCCTCGCAACGCATCGATAACGCTGGCGGGATCGCTGACCAGGATGCCGCACCCCGGCCTGCCCAACGGAGCCCCTCGGCATGAAAAGACTGATGTATCTGCTGCCCATGGGGCTGCTGCTCCTGCTGGGCCTGTTCCTGCTCATCGGCCTGGGGCTCAATCCGCGTCTGGTTCCCTCCCCCCTGGTGAACCAGCCGGCCCCAGGTTTCGAACTGCCGGCCCTGGAGGAACCCGAACGCATGGTGGGGTCGGCGGACTTCGAGGGCGAGGTGGTGTTGTTCAACATCTGGGCCAGCTGGTGCGTCTCCTGCCGTCACGAGCACCAATTGCTGGTGCGCATGGCCGACCGCTACGGCATCCCCATTTATGGACTCAACTACAAGGACGAACGCCGTGACGGCCTGGAGTATCTGCGGGCCTTCGGCAACCCCTACGTGTGGAACGCCCATGACCTGGAGGGTCGCGTCGGTATCGACTGGGGCGTGTACGGCACGCCGGAAACCTTTGTCATCGACGGCGAGGGCCGGATCCGTTACAAGCATGTGGGCCCACTCACCTGGGACAAGGTTCAGGATGACATCCTGCCCTTGGTGGAGCGCCTGCGGAGTGAAACCCTATGAAGGCATGGTGGCCCCTGATCCCGCTGCTGGCGCTGCTGGCCTTCTCCCCCGTGGCCTCTGCCGGTGGGGTCGACCCCACCGATTTCGATGAACCGGGGCTGGAGGAGCGCTACCGCGCCCTGCTCCATGAACTGCGCTGCACCGTCTGCCAGAATCAGTCTCTGGCGGACTCGGATGCCGGCCTGGCCCGGGATCTGCGTCGGGAGTTGCGCACCCAGCTCAACGCCGGCTCCAGCGACGACCAGATCATCGACTACATGGTGTCGAGATACGGTCAGTTCGTGCTCTACCGCCCTCCGTTCTCGCCCGCCACCTACCTGCTGTGGATCGGACCGTTCGTGCTCCTGGGGCTGGGCTTCGTGGTGCTGTATCTCACCTCCCGCGGCAGCCGTCAGGGCGCCCGGACCACCGGCGTGGACAGCGCCGCACGCGAGCGGGCCCGGCGCCTGCTGGGTGAAGGAAAAGACGTATGACCATTGGTTTCTGGATTGCAGCCGCGCTGCTGATGCTCACGGCCATCGTCATGGTGATGTGGCCCTTCCTGCGTGGTCGCACCGGGCCGGGCGTGGAAGCCCGCGGCCTGAATCTCACCATTTACCGGCAGCGCATGGCCGAACTGGATCAGGAACTGGCCTCGGGGCTCATGAACCGGGAGCAGTACGAGGCTGCACGCCTGGAACTGGAAGACAACCTGATCACGGATGTTGAGGATGACTCTGAGACATCCTCGCCGCCGAGAGCGGCCTCCCCTCACCGTCAAGGAGGGTTGGTACTGCTGGCCACCGCCATCCTGGTGCCCATCCTGGCGCTGCTGATCCACTTCCAGCTGGACCATGGCGGCCCGGACCCACGCCAGACCATCGCCATGGGGCAGGCTCCCTCTGCCGGCGGGGGATCGGAGCAGGGCGCGAGCCAGCATGATCTTGAGGAAGTGGAACGCATGATCGGCCAGCTCAGGGCTCGCCTGGAGCAGGAGCCGGATGATGCCGAAGGCTGGGTGGTGCTGGCCCGCACCTACCGCTTTCTGGAACGGTTCGGCGACGCCGCCCAGGCCTACGAGCGGGCCCATGACCTCATCGGCGATGACCCGACCCTGAACGTGGACTATGCCGAAACCCTGGTGGTGGCCCAGGATGGCCGTGTCTCCACCCGGGCCGCCGGACTGCTGGACACGGCCCTGGAGCAACAGCCGGACAACCAGAATGCCCTCTGGCTGGCGGCCATCGGCGCCTTCCAGGCGGGTGACCTGAGCCGTTCTCAGGAGCATCTGCAACATCTTGAAACCCTGGTGGACCCTGACACTGGCTCGGCTCGTGCGGTGGAGGATGCACTCCGGGAGGTGAACGCGGCCATGCAGCAGGAGCAGGCCGACAGCGCCCGGACCCCGACTGCCCCGCAAGGCGATGCCAAGGTTCTGGAGGTCACCATCGAACTGGATGATGCCCTGGCCGAGCGGCTCTCCGGGGATGAACACGTGATGGTGTTCGCCCGCCCGGTGGATGGTCCCCGCATGCCCCTGGCGGTGGTCCGCACCGAGGCCCGCTTCCCGCTTCAGGTCACCCTGGAAGACGGCGGTGGCATGGGCATGGCCGCACAGAACGCCATGAGCCAGTACCAGTGGATCGAAGTGGTGGCCCGCGTCAGCGAAGGCGGCATGGCCGAGGCACGCAGCGGCGATCTGGAGGGGATCAGTAATCCGGTGGATCCGTCGGATCCGGAGGGCCGCGTGAATCTGCGCATAGACCGGGTGCTGCCGTAAGCATCCCGCCATCCTGGACGCCGCCCCCTCATCCCCACCCCCCCAAGGGTGGGGCAGAGAGCAGGTGGGACCTGGCTACCTGCAGCCTGAGCCCCTCTCCCCCCCGTGGGGAGAGGGAAAAACCCCACGACCTTGACAGCCCAACAGGTCTGAGCCCCTCTCCCCCCGTGGGGAGAGGGGTTGGGGTGAGGGGTGGGTGCTGGGATAAGCCCCATGAAATGCAGTAAGCTCATCCCCTCAAGTTACCGCCCGGCACCGATCAGGAGCCTGTTTCATGCCCCCGCAGCCCCCCACGCAGCAGAACACACCCACCGACAAGGCACTCCCCCACCGGGATCTGTGCACCGATTGCGGCATCACCCGCACCCACGATCCGCGCCGCTGCGGCCACGCCTGCCAGTTCATCCAGCCCCGTTACCCGCGAATGGAGGCCCAGGTCCACGGCCGTGCCCGGGACCCGGAGCGGGACGATGAGCTTTTTTTCGGCCCCTATCAGTCAATGCACCAGGCCGCGCTGCAACCGCCCCGGGAAGGCGCCCAATGGACGGGGATCACCACCCGCCTGGCCGAGCGCCTGCTGGAAACCCACCAGGTGGATGCCGTACTCACCATGCGGGCCGCCGACGATGATTTCTGGCGCCCCGAACCTGTGCTCGTCACCCGGGCCGAGGACATGGCCCGCTGTCGGGGCATGCGCATGGGCTATGCCCCGCTGCTGGCCCACCTGGAACCAGCGCTGGCTCAGGGATACAAGCGACTGGCGGTGATCGGCCTGCCCTGTCAGGTGTATCCTCTGCGTGTGCTGCAGCAGGAACTGGAGATCGAAGCACTCTACGTGATCGGCACGCCCTGCTCCGACAACACCACCACCGAACGCTTCCACGATTTTTTGGCATTGCTGGCGGATCAACCCGAGACCGTCACCTACCTGGAGTTTCGCGCCGACTACCATGTGGAACTGCGCTTCACCGACGGGCGCGTGAAGACCATCCCCTTCCTCAAACTGCCCATCTCCAGGTTGCCCAAGGATTTCTTCCCACTGACCTGTCAAACCTGCGTGGACTACACCAACGTGCTGGCGGACATCACTGTCGGTTACATGGCTGGGCGAGGGGAGCAATGGCTGGTGGTGCGCAATGATCGCGGACGCGAGATGCTGGAACTCCTGGAGGATGAGGTGACCCTCAAGGCACCCACCAGTGCCGGCAAGCGTCAGGGGCCGGTGACCGGTTTCATGAAGAACACCGAGCGCGCCGCTGGCGGCCTGCCGCTGCGCAGCATGCCCGACTGGGCCAGGCCCATCGCTGCCTTTTTCATGCCCCGCATCGGCCCCCGCGGCCTGGAATTCGCCCGCGCCCGTGTGGAGATGAAGGCGGTGGAGACGGTCCTTCACCTGCGTCGCGCCATGCCCAAGCGCATGCACAACATGATACCGGATCATGTGTGGCGCCTGGTGGAACCTTATGGACTGGAGCCGAAAGAGGGGGAACGGGGACGTTAATCCCTACCCGCCAGAGCGGGCACCGGGCAGTGCTTCCCTGGCCAGTTTCCGCCCCAGGGCGATCACCGGCCCCGCCCGGTGAAACTCGTGGATCATGCAGACATTCTTGGGCACGCTGATCACCAGGTCCGGTCGGAAGACCGCCAGATGCTGCCGGGTGATGGCCGCCTGCATGGTATCCAGGGAGCGCATCAACACCTCGGACAGGGCCAGCCCTTCGGCGGCCGAGGGACTGGTGTCGTTGCCGAAGGACTCCACATAGCCACGCATCCGCTGTAACAGCCCATTCTTGTTCTGGGTCGCCCCCCGACCATCGGATTCCGGTTCGGACTCGGGGGCTGGACCATTCACATCCACCACAATGGTCAGGTCCGTCAGCGTGCGCAGCGTGGGCGCCACCGGCACCGGATTGAGCAGCCCCCCATCCACCAGCGTGCGTCCCCGGTAGCGATGTGGCGTGAAGACCGCCGGGATGGCAATGGAGGCGCGGATGGCATCGAACAGGGAGCCATCGCTCATCCATACCTCCCGGCCCCGATCGATGTCCACGGCCACGGCCGTGTAGCTGATGGGCAGGTGCTCGATATCACTCTCCCCCACCAGCTCCTTGAGCTTCTTCATCAGCTTGTCGCCGCGGATGATCCCGCCCCCGGAAAAACTCCAGTCCAGCAGACCCAGCACATCCGACTGCTCCAGACCCGTGACCCATTCCGCGTAGGTATCCAGCTCCCCCAGGGCATAAATCCCCCCGACCAGCGCCCCCATGGAACTGCCGGCGATGGCACGGATCTCATAGCCCTGAGCCTCCAGCTCCTGGATCACACCAATATGCGCCAGCCCGCGGGCTCCGCCAGAGCCCAGCACCAGGGAAACCGTGCGAGCGTTGGACGAAATGGGCAAGGAGTCTGCTGCATTCATGCTGGATGGCACCGTCGAATTGTATAATCACAAGATAATTTAAACGGCGGCATTACGGATACCCCGGTAGCGCAATGCCACTCTTGCCCTCCTCCCGGAATACCATGTCCCGCATCCTGCTCAGCCTGCTGATCCTGTGTCTGACCCTGCCGTTATCATTCCCGCTGCATGCCCAGGAGCATGGTCCAGCCCCCATGGCGCAGATCTCCCAGGCAGAACTGGAGGCACTGCTGGGCGAGATGGAAGCAGGCAGAGACCGACTGCTCCCCCTGATCGATGCCATTGACACCGGTCCAGCCGAAGACTGGCTGGAGCAAAGCCCCGAACAACACCTGAGCCAGCGGGCCGGGGACACGAGCCTTGCGAGCACGGAACAGGCACTCTGGCAAACTGCATTGGAGCGAGAGCAGTCCGCGGCGGATCGCGTGCGTGGTGCCCTGGATCGGGCCACCACGGCGCGGGCCACGCCAGAGCGACTGAGTGACTTCATGGATCGGATTCAGCAGACGGTGGCCCCCCTGCAACCCGTCGAAGACGAGTGGACCATCAACGAAATCGATCAGGAACTGACCACCCTTGAGCGGCGTCGCCAGCAGGCCGCCCTGGAACTTGACCAGAAACGGCTCACCCTGAGTCGCCTGGAGGAGCAGTCTCGCAACCAGGCCGAAACCCTGGAGCGCCTGGGTCGCGAACGCCAGGGGGCCATTGACCAGGTTCAGGCCGTCAATGATGTGGACATGCCCCAGGCACGGGAAGCCGCTTCCGAGGCACTGATCCGTCAGGCGGATGCCCGCATCATCGCCGCCCAGCTGGACGCCCAGACATTGCTTCCGCGCATGGAAACCCTGGCCCTGGAGGTCCGCGCCCTGGAACTGGAGTCCCGCTGGCTGGCCCTGCGGGCCACCCAGATGCAACGGGCACTGAATGAGCGTTCCACGGAGGAACTGCGCAGCCTGCGCGGCGATCTGCAGCGGCTGTTGAACCAGGAGCCGGATGCCCGCACACGCTTTGCCGATGAGATTCAGGCACTGAATGCCCGTTTCGAGCAGATCGCCCGCACCCAGAGTCGCATCCGGGAACTACAGGCCGACCGCGAACGCTACACGCGCCTGGAGCAGGACCTGACCCAGACGCTGCTCAATGTGCGTGAACGCCTGGAGGTCAGCGGCCTCAACGAGGCCCTGGGTGGACTGTTTCTGGAGGAACAGCGACGGCTGCGAGACCTGGACGAGGTACGATTCACCCTGGCCACCATCGAACGGGAACTGTCTCAGGCACGGCTGCGCAGCATCAGCCTGCGGGAACAGGCCTCGCGCCTGCCCACCCGCCCGGTCATCAGCACCGTCGACGACCCGGCTCAAGCGGAGATGACCCGCATCCAGCAGCAGACCCTGGCCGCGCATCTGCAGTCAGAGGAGGTCCTGGCGGATCAATTGCGCCATGCGGACCTGCGGGCTCGATCGGTGGTGGCGCTGGTGGACGAACTGCAACAGATCCTCAGGGAAACCCTGCTTTGGTGGCCCAGCCACCTGCCGGTGAGCCTGGACTGGGCCATGGGGACCCCAACCGCTGTCACCAGCCTGGCGGACCCGGCCTCATGGCGGGAAATCCGCTGGGCACTCAGGGAGGTGACCATCGGCAGCCCGATTGCCATGCCGCTCACGCTGATGGTGGTGGGCCTGCTCTTCGCCTGGGGCCGCGGCACGCCGGCCCACCTCCAGGCACTGGCGGAAAAGACCCGCCACCGCTTCACTGATCACATCAAGCTCACCCTGCAGGCCCTGTGGTGGAGCCTGGTACGGGTGATCCCCATCCCGCTGCTGCTCATGATCACCGCGCTGCGCCTGGAATGGATGCCGGAGATGGAATTCGGCGTGGAGGTATTGGCCGCCATGCTCTTCAGTGCCTCCATCTGGTGGCTGGCGGGGCACCTGGTCCTGCTGTTCACCTCAGCCCATGGCGTGGCCCGCGCCCATTTCGGCTGGAACGAGCTGACCCTTCAGCGCCTGCGACGCCATCTCACCTGGTTCCTCCCGGCCCAGTTGGGCCTGATCCTGTTCCTGGCCCTCACCTTCGCCCATCCCAGTGAACTGGTGTTCGATATCTTCGGACGCCTGGGCCTGCTGGCCGCCGTCATCATCACCGGCCTGCTGGGCTGGAACCTGCTGGCACCGCCCCCCGAGGACACCCCCTTCCCCCTGAAGGAACGCCGCCGACGCCTGCTGCGCATGACCCTGGCGGCGGTCACCCTGACGCTGGCGGGCCTCACCCTGGCCGGTTACCTGCTGACCGTGGGGGAGCTGATGGCGCGCATCATTGACACCGCCATCGTGCTGGGTGTCGTGTGGCTGGCCTACAGCCTGGCCGCCCGGGCGCTGATCCTCAGCGAAACCCGCCTCCTCCTGCGTCGCATGCGCGAGCAGCGGGCCAAGGCGGCGGCCGTGGAGAGCAGCAGCACCGTGGGTGCCGAGGGGGGCGTGGAAATCCCCGAGCGCCACCTGAGCCTGGAGGACGTGAACCAGCAGACCCGGACCCTGCTGCGCACCACCGCCGGAGCGGGCGTGATCCTGGCCCTGTTCTGGGCCTGGTCAGACGTACTGCCGGCACTGACCTGGCTGGATGGAATCACCCTCTGGTCACGCACCATCGTGGTGGGCGATGCCGAGATCCTCAGCCGGGTGAGTCTGCAGGATTTCCTGCTGGCAATCTTCCTGGGCATCGTCTTCACCCTGGCGGCCCGCAACCTGCCCGGCCTGGTGGAGATCCTGCTGGCCCGCAGCACCACGCTGGATGCCGCCGATCGTTATACCACCACCATGCTGCTGCGCTATGTGCTGGCCGTGGTTGCGGTGATCATCGTCTTCTCCCTGCTGGGCCTGCGCTGGAGTGAACTGCAGTGGATGGTGGCGGCCCTCACCCTGGGCCTGGGCTTCGGCCTGCAGGAGGTGGTGGCCAATTTCGTCTCGGGTCTGATCGTGCTGCTGGAACGCCCCATCCGCGTCGGCGACACCATTACCATCGGCGAATACAGCGGCACCGTGGCCCGCATCCGCACCCGCGCCACCACCATCGTGGATTGGGACAATCGGGAGATCGTTGTTCCCAACAAGAACTTCATCACCGAGCGCCTGATCAACTGGACCCTGTCCGACACCACCACCCGCCTGGTGATCCCGGTGGGGGTCAGCTACGACTCGGATGTGGACAAGGTGCGGGAGATCCTGCTGGAAGTGGCCCGCGAAAACCCCCAGGTGCTGGACGAACCGGAACCCACCGTGTTCTTCCTCAAGTTTGGCGACAGCGCCCTGACCTTCGAATTACGGGTGTATGTCTGTCAGTTACGTGAACGGCTGGTCACCATCAGTGAACTGCACACCACCATCATCAAGCGTTTCCGTCAGGAGGGCATTGAAATTGCTTATCCTCAGATGGATCTGCATATTCGGGACATGGCCCCCCTTGCGGCCACCGGCGCCAACCTTCAGGGAGGCCAATAACGCCCCAAAATGGCGCAAATACGCACTATAACGGTGCATATGGCTCAATTCCTTGCTCTTTTGGCGACAAACACTGGAACAATGAAAAGTTAAGCTTTAATCTCCCAAGCCCGCCGGTTGATGGCCTTCCGCGCGGGCCTGTAAGAGTGGGCCTCCCCCAGCCCTTGCAACGCCAGCCCCCTGCGTCAGATTGCCGCGGATGCCGACCAGCGACCAGATATCAGCGAGGTCAACGATGAGTTTTCACGCCTTACCGCCCGAACAGGGCCTGTACGATCCCTCCCTGGAGCGCGATGCCTGTGGTGTCGGCTTTGTGTGCCACATCAGAAACGAGAAGAGCCATCGGATCGTCGCACAGGGCCTGGAAATCCTGGAACGCATCAATCACCGGGGTGCCGTCGGGGCCGACCCCAAGGCAGGTGACGGGGCCGGCATTCTGGTACAGATTCCGGATGCCTTCTTCCGCTCCAAGGTGGGTTTCGACCTGCCGGAGGCCGGTCGTTACGGCGTTGGGATGATTTTCCTGCCTCAGGATGCCGGCCTGCGCGAGCAGATGCAGACCATCATCGAGAAGCACATCCAGGAAGGCGGCCAGACTGTACTGGGCTGGCGCGACGTGCCCGTGGACAACAGCGACCTGGGCGAGAGCGTGCTGCCCAGTGAACCGGTGGTGCGCCAGGTGTTCGTGGGCCGGGGAGAGAACTGCCCCGATCAGGACGCCTTCGAGCGCAAACTGTTCGTGATCCGCAAGCGCATGGACAACGAGATCCGCGATGCGGGACACGGCGTGGACGCCTGCTACGTGTGTTCCATGTCCTCTCGCACGGTCAACTACAAGGGCATGCTGCTGGCTGGCCAGGTGGGCCACTACTACCTGGACCTGCAGGACGAGACCTTCGTCAGCGCCCTGGCCCTGGTGCACCAGCGCTTCTCCACCAACACCTTCCCCACCTGGGATCTGGCGCAGCCCTTCCGCATGGTCTGCCACAACGGCGAGATCAACACCCTGCGCGGCAATGTGAACTGGATGGCGGCCCGCCGCCACACCATGCGCTCCGAGGTGCTGGGGGATGATCTGGACACCATCTGGCCGCTGATCCCCGAGGGTCAGTCCGACTCCGCCTGCTTTGACAACGCCCTGGAACTGCTGGTGATGGGGGGCTACTCGCTGGCCCACGCCATGATGATCCTCATCCCCGAGGCGTGGTCCGGCAACACCCTCATGGACGAGAAGCGGCGCGCCTTCTACGAATACCACATGGCCCTGATGGAGCCCTGGGACGGCCCCGCTGCCATGTGCTTCACCGATGGCCGTCAGATCGGCGCCACCCTGGACCGCAACGGCCTGCGCCCGGCCCGCTATCTGGTCACCAACGACGACACGGTGATCCTGGGCTCGGAAATGGGCGTGCTGGACATCCCTGAGGAGCGCATCGTCAAGAAGTGGCGCCTGCAGCCCGGCCGCATGCTGCTGATCGACCTGGAAGAAGGCCGCATCATCAGTGACGACGAGGTCAAGGCCCAGCTGTCCGAGGCCCGCCCCTACGGCGAGTGGCTGAAGAAGACCCAGATCCGTCTGGAAGATCTGCCCACCGGCGTGGGCCCCATGGCCCCGGACGATGCCACCCTGCTGGATTACCAGCAGGCCTTCGGCTACACCCAGGAGGATCTCAAGTTCCTGCTCACCCCCATGGTGCTGACCGGTCAGGAGGCCGTGGGCTCCATGGGGGCGGACAATCCACCCTCGGTGCTCTCGACCCGGCCCAAGAACCTGTCCAACTACTTCAAGCAGAACTTCGCCCAGGTGACCAACCCGCCCATCGACCCGATCCGCGAGGAACTGGTCATGTCGCTGGTGTGCATGATCGGGCCGCGCCCCAACCTGCTGGGCATCAATGAAGCCGGTCAGCATTGGCGCCTTGAGACCCCGCAGCCGGTGCTCACCAATCAGGACCTGGAGCGCATCCGTCACATCGAGTACAACTCCGGCGGCGCCTTCCGCACCCGCACCCTGGATGTGTGCTACCCCGCATCCGAGGGGGCGGAGGGCATGGGCCCTGCCCTGGAAGCCCTGTGCGCCAAGGCCGAACAGGCCGTGCTGGATGGCTTCAACATCCTGATCCTGTCCGACCGTGACACCAACCAGGATCGCGTGCCGATCCCCATGCTGCTGGCCACCTCGGCCGTGCATCACCACCTGATCGACAAGGGCCTGCGCACCAGCTCCGGTATCGTGGTGGAGACCGGTGCCGCTCTGGAGGTGCATCACTTCGCCACACTGGAAGGTTATGGCGCCGAGGCCATCAACCCCTATCTGGCCTTCGACACCATCCAGTCCATGCTGGACCGCCTGCCCGAGCGTCTGAGCTTCGAAGAGGCCCAGAAGCGCTACATCAAGGCCGTGGGCAAGGGCCTGCTCAAGGTGATGTCGAAGATGGGCATCTCCACCCTGGAGTCCTATTGCGGGGCGCAGATCTTCGACGCCGTGGGTCTGAACACGCCCTTTGTGGACAAGTACTTCTCCGGCACCCAGACCCGCGTGGAAGGCATCGGTCTGCCCCAGGTGGCCGAGGAGGCCGTTCGCTGGCACCAGCAGGCCTATGGTCATGCAGAGATCTACCGCGACCAGCTGGATGTGGGCGGCGACTATGCCTTCCGTCTGCGCGGCGAGAGCCACGTCTGGACGCCGGACACCATCGCCAAGCTGCAGCACGCCACCCGTGCCAACGATGCCGCCACCTACGATGAGTTCTCCCGCCTGATCAACGAGCAGACCGAGAATCTACTCACCTTCCGTGGCCTGATGGACTTCCGGTTTGCCGACCGGGAGATCCCTCTGGACGAAGTGGAACCGGCCAAGGAGATCGTCAAGCGCTTTGCCACCGGGGCCATGTCCTTCGGCTCCATCTCCCACGAGGCGCACTCCACGCTGGCCAAGGCCATGAACGCCATCGGTGGCAAGTCCAACACCGGCGAGGGTGGCGAGGAGCCGGAGCGCTTCCTGCCCCTGGCGGATGGCACCATGAATCCGGAGCGTTCCGCCATCAAGCAGGTGGCCTCGGGCCGCTTTGGCGTGACCACCGAATATCTGGTGAACGCCGATGACATCCAGATCAAGGTGGCCCAGGGTGCCAAGCCCGGCGAGGGCGGCCAGCTACCCGGCCATAAGGTGAACGCCCAGATCGCCCGGGTACGTCATTCCACTCCGGGCGTGGCCCTGATCTCGCCGCCGCCACACCACGACATCTATTCCATCGAGGACCTGGCGCAGCTGATCCACGACCTGAAGAACGTCAACCCCAAGGCCCGCGTCTCCGTGAAGCTGGTTTCCGAGGTGGGCGTGGGTACCGTGGCTGCGGGCGTTTCCAAGGCCCATGCGGATCACATCACCATCGCCGGCTATGACGGTGGCACGGGTGCCAGCCCGCTCACCTCCATCAAGCACGCCGGCAGTTCCTGGGAGATCGGCCTGGCAGAGACCCATCAGACCCTGGTGATGAACCGCCTGCGCGGGCGCGTCTCCCTGCAGGTGGACGGCGGCCTGCGCACCGGCCGTGACGTGGTCATCGGCGCCCTGCTGGGGGCCGACGAGTTCGGTTTTGCCACCGCGCCGCTGATCGTGGAAGGTTGCATCATGATGCGCAAATGCCATCTGAACACCTGCCCGGTGGGTGTGGCCACCCAGGATCCGGAGTTGCGCAAGCGCTTCACCGGCAAGCCCGAACACGTGATCAACTACTTCTTCTTCGTGGCCGAAGAGGTCCGCCGCCTGATGGCGAAGCTGGGCTTCCGCACCATGGACGAGATGATCGGCCAGGCGGACCGTCTGGAGATGCGTCGTGCCATCAACCACTGGAAGGCGGAGGGGCTGGACTACACCAAGCTCCTGACCCGCCCGGACGTGGGCCCGGAGGTGGCCATCCGTCACTGCGAGCTCCAGGACCACGGCCTGGACAAGGCCCTGGATCACGAGCTGATCCAGCAGGCCGAACCCGCCCTGAGCCAGGGCAAGCCGGTGACCATCCAGGCACAGATCCACAACTACCACCGCACCGTGGGCACCATGCTCTCGGGCCGCGTGGCCGAGCGTTATGGTCATGCGGGCTTGCCGGACGACACCATCCATATCAAGGCCACGGGCACCGGCGGCCAGTCCTTCGGGGCATGGCTGGCCAAGGGCGTGACCATCGATATGGAAGGCGAGGCCAACGACTACGTGGGCAAGGGCCTCTCCGGCGGGCGCATCATCATCTATCCGCCGGCCCGCTCCGCCATCAACCCGGCCGAGGACAACATCATCGTCGGCAACACGGTGCTCTACGGCGCCATCAGCGGCGAAGTGTTCTTCCGTGGCGTGGCTGGCGAGCGCTTCTGCGTGCGCAACTCCGGCGCCACCGCCGTGGTGGAGGGCGTGGGCGACCATGGCTGCGAATACATGACCGGCGGTATCGTGGTCTGCCTGGGCACCACCGGGCGCAACTTCGCCGCCGGCATGTCCGGGGGCATCGCCTATGTCCTGGATCAGGACGGCAGTTTTGCCGATCGCTGCAACCAGGCCATGGTGGAACTGGAGCCCATCGCCGA
Organism: Ectothiorhodospira variabilis; assembly: GCF_022227625.1. NCBI lineage: Bacteria > Pseudomonadati > Pseudomonadota > Gammaproteobacteria > Chromatiales > Ectothiorhodospiraceae > Ectothiorhodospira > Ectothiorhodospira variabilis. The sequence goes on from NZ_JAJNAO010000002.1 coordinate 454,272, forward strand.
TGAGGACGATGCCCTGGAGGCCTGGGATCATCAGGGCGGCGACCTGGAGACCCACGGCCGCGTGGATGTGAGCCGCGACATGACGCGCTTTGATGCGCAGCGCCTCAAGAGCCTGATCCAGCGTCATCTGGACTACACCGGCTCGACCCGCGCCAAGGCCATTCTGGACGATTGGGAGGCCTGGCTGCCCCGCTTCGTCAAGGTGATGCCGGTGGATTATCGCCGCGCCCTGGAAGACCTCCAGGCCCAGAAGGCCCGTCCGCCCGAGCCCAACAAACCGCCAAAGGCCAGCCAGACGCTTGAAGGGAGCGCCAACCATGGGTAAGCCAACCGGATTCATGGAATACGACCGTCGCGACCGGCACTATGAGCCGGCCGCCGACCGCATCGTGCACTATCGGGAATTCGTCATCCCCCTGAAGCCCGATCAGGTACGTGAGCAGGGGGCTCGTTGCATGGACTGCGGCATCCCCTTCTGCCACCAGGGCTGTCCGGTGAACAACCTGATCCCCGACTGGAATGACCTGGTCTACCGGGACGACTGGGAACAGGCCATCAAGGTGCTGCATTCCACCAACAATTTCCCGGAGTTCACCGGGCGCATCTGTCCGGCGCCCTGCGAGACCTCCTGCACGCTCAACATCGACGACACGCCGGTGACCATCAAGACCATCGAGTGCGCCATTGTCGACCGGGCATGGGAAGAGGGCTGGATCAAACCCCAGGTGGCCCATCGGCGCACCGGCAAGACCGTGGCCGTGGTCGGTTCCGGCCCTGCCGGCCTGGCCTGCGCCCAGCAACTGGCCCGGGCGGGTCATAACGTGGATGTCTTCGAAAAGGCTGACCGCATCGGTGGTCTGCTGCGCTATGGCATCCCGGACTTCAAGATGGACAAGGGCCATATCGACCGGCGCATCGCCCAGATGCGCACCGAGGGGGTGCGCTTCCATACCCTGTCCCATATCGGCGTGGACGTCCCCGTGTCCCGGCTCCAGGACGATTACGATGCCCTGGTCCTGGCCGGTGGTGCCGAGAAACCCCGTGACCTGCCCGTCCCCGGCCGGGAGCTCAACGGCGTGCACTTCGCCATGGACTTCCTCACCCGCAACAGCAAGCGGGTGCAGGGCGTGTTCGTGCCCGACGAAGACTTCATCAGTGCCCAGGGCAAGCACGTGCTGGTCATCGGTGGCGGCGACACGGGCTCCGACTGTATCGGCACCTCCAACCGCCACGGCGCGGCCCACGTCACCCAGGTGGAGATCCTGGACAAGCCACCGCAGAAGGAAGACAAGGGCCTCACCTGGCCCGATTGGCCCAACCGCATGCGCACCTCCAGCTCCCAGGAGGAAGGCTGTGACCGCATGTGGAATATCGCCACCAAGGGCTTCATTGATGATGGCCATGGCAACGTGAAGGCGGCCAGGTTGGTCACGGTGAAGTGGGAAAAGGACGCCGAGGGTCGCTTCCAGATGAGCGAGGTGCCGGGCACCGAGCAGGAGATCCGCTGCGATCTGGTCCTGCTGGCCATGGGCTTCGTGCATCCGGTGCAGGAAGGCATGCTGGCCGAGCTGAAGGAAAAGGCCAATCTGGAACTGGATGCCCGCGGCAACGTCAAGGGCAGCACCGAGGGCGAGCAGGCCTATCACACCAGTGCCGAGGGCGTGTTCGCTGCGGGCGACATGCGCCGGGGCCAGTCCCTGGTGGTCTGGGCCATCCGTGAGGGACGCCAGTGTGCCCGCGCGGTGGACCAGTGGCTGATGGGGCGTACCGACCTGCCGAGGTAGGGGCGCTCCCGCCAGCGGGAGAGGGGTTCATGGAGCCCCTCTCCCCTCCCCCACTTTACCCCCACCCTCACATCGGGCACTCTCAACGCATCGTGATCCATCCCGTCGGGATGTCCGTCATCGTCTGCCCAGGGAGCCCATGCCATGCCAGAGACGCCCACCTCGGTCCATGACTTCGAGGCCACCGACATCCAGGGCAACCCTCGCCCACTGTCGGAATTCGCCGGAAGGGTCCTGCTGATCACCAACGTGGCCAGTCAATGCGGTTTCACGCGCCAGTACAGTGGCCTGCAGGCCCTGCAGGATCGTTTTCATGAGCGCGGTTTCGACGTCCTGGGCTTTCCCTGCAACCAGTTCGGCAATCAGGAACCCGGGGATGAATCCCAGATCGCCGAATTCTGCAGCACGCGCTTTCAGGCAAACTTCCCCATGTTCGCCAAGGTGGAAGTGAACGGCAACAACGCCCACCCCCTGTACCAGCACCTCAAGGCCCAGGCCCCGGGCCTGATGGGCACTCAGGCCGTTAAATGGAACTTCACCAAGTTCCTGGTGGACCGTGAGGGGCAGGTGGTGCGGCGGTATGCATCCAATACGGATCCGAAGGATATCGCCCAGGATATTGAGCGCTTGCTATAAAGCCCGTGCCACCGCGCCCCACTTCCCCAAGATTGACTGCGATCATCAAGACCCTCTCCCGCTGGCGGAAGAGGGGTTGGGGTGAGGGCCGCTTTCATCAAGGACATGCCCGATGAACATCTCCTCCTCCGACCCCACCCAACACACCGCTCTCATCACCGGTGCCAACTCCGGTCTGGGCAAGGCCATCGCCATGGACCTGGCACGCCGGGGCATGACCCTGGTGATGGTATGCCGATCCCTCTCCCGCGGAGAACAGGCCCGCTGGGAAATCCGTGCGGAGACCGGCAACGAAGACATCTACCTGATCACCGGTGATCTGACGGAGCAGGCCGACGTCCGCCGTGTGGCCGCGCAATTCAAACGGGACTTCAAGGCCCTGCACCTGCTCATCAACAATGCCGGCAGTGCCTTCCCGGAGCGGCGTCTCACCGGCGATGGTGTGGAGAAAGCCCTGGCCATCAACCATGTAGCCCCCTTCCTGCTCACCCAGCTGCTGCTGCCGCGTCTCCAGTCCAGCGCCCCGGCCCGGATCATCAACGTGGGCACCCGGTTCAACACGGCCATGGACCTGGACGACCTCAACTGGGAAAAGCGCCGCTATCGCATGATGCAGGCCTACGGGCAGTCCAAGCTGGGGATGCTGCACACCACCTTCGCGCTGGCGCGTCAGCTGGAGGGCACCGGCGTCACCGTGAATTGCGTCTTTCCCGGGGTGTTCATGTCCAACCTGGGAGGCACCGACGGCGCCCAGAATGCCTTCTGGCGCGCGGTGGCACGCTGGCTGGGCTGGGCCATCCCCCCGGCAGAGCGCGCTGCCCAGGGCGTGATCCACCATGCCACCGCACCCGAGTCCGCCGCGCTGAATGGCCAGTATCTCTCCCGCAAGGGCCCCATCAAGGCACCGGCGCAGGCCAGGGATCCGGCCATGAACCAGCGGGTGGTACAGGCCACCGAAGCCCTCATCGCCCCGCCATAGGCACGACTGCGGACGAATGCGAGCCCTCGCCCCCCAAGCCGGCCGCCCTCCACGACATCACGATGGTGGGTCATCCCTGATGATGCAAGATGTTCCGAGCCCCTCTCCCCGGCACACTGTCTGGCATCCTGGCCACGGATGCGTCATATTTCCTGTGGCCCCAGAGCCGGCAAAATCAAGCACAACAATACGTACCACCGAGGAGATCACTGATGTCCATCAAACGCCGCGACTTTCTCAAGGTCGGCACGGCGGTGGCCACGGGCGCCGCCGTGCTGGGCGCGCCCGCCATCGTCAAGGCCCGCGATCGCTTCAACTGGCGCATGACCACCACATGGCCCAGCGGGCTGCCCTTCTTCCAGACCGGCCCGGGCAGTGCCACGGATTTCGCCCGACGGGTGGAGGAGATGTCGGACGGGCGCATCCGCATCCGCGTCTATTCGGCCAACGAACTGGTACCCGCCTTCGAAGGCTTTGACGCCGCCTCCTCCGGCCGCCAGGTGCAGCTCAACCATGGCTGCGCCTATTACTGGGCCGGCAAGTCCTTTGCCGCCCAGTATTTCACCACAGTTCCCTTCGGCATGACCTTCCAGGGCCACAATGCCTGGCTGAATGAGGGTGGCGGCTACGAGCTCTACAAGGAGGTGTATGCGCCCTTCGACCTGATCCCCCTGGTGGTGGGCTGCACCGGCGTGCAGCCCATGGGCTGGTTCCGGGAACCGGTGGAGAGCGTGCGGGATTTCCGGGGACTGAACATCCGCATGCCGGGCCTGGCCGGGGACATCTACAACGCCATCGGCGCCAATGCACGACTGCTGCCCGGCGGCGAATTGTTTGCCGCCCTGGAACGCGGCGCCATCGATGCCGCCGAGTGGGTGGGCCCCTATTCCGACCGGGAGCTGGGCCTGCACCGGGCCGCCAGGTACTACTATTCCTCCGGCTGGCATGAGCCAGCCACCAGCACCGAGGTTGTGGTGAACCGCCGCGCCTGGGAGTCCCTGCCCAAGGACCTGCAGGCGGTGATGCGCAATGCCGCCGCGGCCTGCAACATCACCTCCCACGCCTGGCTGGAGGCCCGCAACGCCGATGCTCTGGACGACCTGGTGAACAACCACGGGGTGCAGTTCGGCCCGGTGCCCGATGACGTGATCGAGGCCCTGCTGGAGGCCACACGGGACATACTCAGCGACCGCGCCGCGGACGATGAGCTCACCCGCAAGGTCCACGAGAGCTACTTCAGGTTCAAGGCTCGCCACGACCGCTGGCAGGCGAACTCTGAGACCATGTTCCAGACCCAGATTCGGGATCTGGGACAGAAGATCCTGGGATAACACGCGCTCACCCCAGCCCCTCTCCCCTTGGCGGGAGAGGGGCTTCATGCTGCCTGGGAGGCATTCATGTCCCGACTCCTGCTGCGCATCGAACGCGCTCTGAGCCAGGTGACCCGCCTGGCTGGCTGGATAGCAGCCATCAGCATGGCGGCTCTGGTGCTGCTGGTCTTCGCCAACATGGCGGCCCGCTATGCCTTGGGCATGGGCAGTGTCTGGTCCCAGGAACTGGAATGGTATGTGCTGTCACTCACGGTGATGACGGGCATCGCCTATGCCATGCGCTCCGACGAGCACGTGCGGGTGGATGTCTTCTCCCATCATCTGAACCGCGTGGGCAAGCTCTGGCTGGATGGTATCACCATGCTGCTGGTGGCCATTCCCGTCTCCCTGCTGATCCTTTACTACTCCTGGCCTTTCGTGCAGATCTCCTACGTGCGCGGTGAAGGCTCACCCAACGCCGGCGGGATGCCCTGGCTGTTCCTGCCCAAGGCCATGATCCTGGTCGGCTTTGCGCTGATCATCATCGAATCGGCGCGACAATTGCTCCGCATTGGCCGGCGCCTGGTCTTCCATTACCGCCATTCACGTCGTCACAAGGCAGGGAGCGCCGGTCATGCCGCTTGAGTACATCGCCCTGATGATGGTGGCCGCCTTCTTCGTCCTGGTGCTCACCGGCATACCAGTGGCCTTTGCCGTGGCGGCGGTGGGCTTCATCTTCGGCTTCATCGGCTTTGAAGGCTGGTTGTTCGAACTGCTGCCCGCCCGCATCTTCGGCACCATCACCAATTACACCCTGCTGGCCATTCCCTTATTCGTCTTCATGGGGGTGATGCTGGACAAGACCCGGGTGGCCGAACGCATGCTGGAGGTCATCGGCCATGCCAGCGGCGCCCTGCCCGGGGGCATGGCCCTGGCGGTGATCATGGTGGGCGTGCTCATGGGGGCGGCCACCGGGATCGTCGGGGCGGCCATCGTCACCCTCACCCTGATGGCCCTGCCCACCCTGCTCAGGCGCGGCTACAAGCCCACCGTGGCCTGCGGCACCATCTGTGCCTCGGGCACCCTGGGGCAGATCATCCCCCCAAGCCTGGTCCTGCTGGTGCTGGCAGACACCATGAACCTATCGGTGGGCAGTCTGTTTGCCGCGGCCCTGATCCCGGGACTGCTGCTGGCCACCCTGTACGTGCTGTATCTGTTCGTGCTGGCCTGGTTCTATTCCGCCGACGTACCGGCCCTGGATGCGGCCGAGCGGGCCGCCATGAGCACCCGTCAGTTGATCCGGGACCTGTTTACCTCGGTACTGCCCCCGCTGGCATTGGTGCTCGCGGTGCTGGGGGCCATCATCGGCGGCATCGCGGCCCCCACCGAGGCGGCTGCCGTGGGCGCGGTGGGGGCCGTGGTGGTGGCGGCGGTGATGGGGCGGCTGAGTGGGCCCGTCATGTCGGAGACCCTGAAGGTCACGGTGCGCATCACCGCCATGGTGTTTTTCGTACTGATCGCCTCCCAGGTGTTCGCCCTGGCCTTCCGGGGGCTGGATGGGGAGTTCCTGGTGGAGGCCATGTTCGACTGGGTGCCCGGCGGGCCCTACGGCACGCTGCTGTTCATGCTGCTGCTGATCTTTCTGCTGGGGTTCTTTCTGGAGTGGATCCAGATCACCTACATCGTGGTGCCGCTGTTCATGCCCTTCCTGGCAGGCTACCCGGAGTTCTCCATGGTGTGGATCGCCATCCTGATCGCCATGAACCTGCAGACATCGTTCCTCACGCCACCCTTTGGATGGTCGCTGATCTTCATGAAGGGGGTGGCGCCCCGAGGCATCAAGACCACGGACATCTACAAGGGCGCCATCCCCTTCGTGATCATCCAGCTGGCCGCCCTGGGGCTGCTGGTGGCCTTCCCGCAGATTGCCCTGTGGCTGCCGGAAGCCATTGGGTGGTAATGGATACCATGGACCAACCCGTCATCAAGTGAAAACAACAAAGTATTTCCAGGCAACACGAGCAAGGCCTGATCGTGCCAGAATCAAGGACGAGTGGATCTGCCATGTCGTCGAGCACCCGGAAAGAGAATTCATCCAGGCGGACGGTCGCATCAGACGATGGGCGAGCATCAAGGAGATGGACGAGCGGTATTTGAGGGTGGTGTTATTGGCGGACGGGGAAACCATCCATAACGCCTTCTTTGACAGGAGCTTCAAACCATGAAAATCAGCTACTTCCATGACACGGACACGCTCTATATCGAGTTCCGTGACGAAGGGATTACCGAATCCAGGGATCTGGATGAAAGAACCCTCCTTGACGTCGATGCAGACGGCAACGTGTGCGCCATTACCTTCGAGCACGCCAGCGAAAGAACCGATGTGAGCCATCTTATCGTGGAAGGCATCGCAGCTTAGGCGCCATTTGTTCCGAGGCAGCTCAGCCAAACAGCTCCACGAAAAAGATCACCGTCGTGATCGCCCCCACGAGAACAATGCCGTTGCGCAGGACATTCGGTGGCAGGCGGCGGCCGATTCGGGCGCCGGCGAAGCCACCCAGGACGGCAGCCAGCGCCATGGGGGGGAGTTCGGGCCAGGAGATGGCGCCGCCGGCCATGTAGATGGCCACGGCAATCACGGTGAGCACCGCGGAGAGCAGGTTCTTCAGGCCGTTGGCCACGTTCAGGTCATGCACACCCAGCAGGCGGAACATGGCCAGCATGACGATGCCCATGCCGCCGTTGAAATATCCGCCATAGCCGCACACGGCCAGCACGCCGACCCGCCCCCAGAGGCCGTGACCCCGCTTGGCGCGCCGGGCCAGAAACCCATGCAGACGCGGCCCGAAGGCGAACAAGACCGTGGCAAACAACAGCAGCCAGGGCACGATCGCCCGGAAGGCCTGATCCGAGGTGGCCAGCAGCAGCAAGGCACCTGCAGCGCCCCCCACGGCGCCGATGACCACCACTGCCAGCACCGACAACCCCGACGGGGCCTTGATGAGATCCCGATAGGCCCAGGCACTGGCCAGATAGCCCGGCAGCAGCGCCGCCGTGCCAGTGGCATTGGCCGCCACCGGGGGCACCCCGGTGAACACCAGGGCTGGCAGGGTGAGGAAGCTCCCCCCACCGGCCAGGGCATTGATGATACCGGCGAAGAAGGCTGCCGTGGCAATGATCAGAATGCTAAGGGGTTCCAGAAACACGGGCGTGCTCCGAGAGTTCAACAGGGTCCTGATGCCGAAGGTGGGGACGCAGCCAGTCCAGGATGGGGTCCACGTGGCGGGCGAAGCCCTCGGGGTCGTTGTGCTGCACGCCGGGCAGTGTGAGCACCGTGGCCCGGGGATTCTCCTGGGCCAGGCGACGGGCGTGCCACAGGGGCACCACGGTATCCTCGCTGCCATGCACCAGCAGCAGTGGCGCCTGTATGCGCGCCACGGTGGTGCGCGGGGCAATGTCATCGAAACGATGACCAATCAGCCATTCCACGCTACGGTTGATGATCAGCCCCAGCGGCCGGCGGGGGATGCCCCGCTCCTGGAGCCAGCCGTTCATCATGGGTTCGGGATGGGAAAAGGCAGACAGACTGATCACCGCTCGGATCCCCGGGTTGCGCGAGGCGGTGAGCAGCACCGCCCCGGCCCCCACGGAGTGGCCCAGCAGGATGAAGTCCCCGTGACCTCGAGCCCGCAGGGCCCCCATGACCGCCTCGGCATCCTCGGCAAAACGGGGCAGTGAAGCGAAGGTGTCATCATCGCTCTGGCCATGACAGCGAGCATCGAAGACCGCGACATTCAGGCCCTCGCTCAGCAGTCTGGGCACCATGAACAGCAGATGCGAACCATTGGCCCCCCAGCCATGCACCATCACCACCACCGGCGCGCCGGGGTGGGGTAGATACCAGGCGGCGGACAGGGTCCTGCCCCGGCGTGTGGGCACCCGAACCCGCTCGGCCAGGATGGTCAGACGCTCGGGATCATCCACCCAGCGCCGATCCCGAATGCGAAACGCCCATTGCAGCCAAAGGCGCAAGGCAAACAGGCCCAGGGTGACCAGCACCGGGGCCGCGATAAAAAGCATCAGTGTTGTCATGATTTCCATGGGCCATCGGCCCTGATTAAAGTGACATTCCAGGGCACTTCCGCCCCGCGGCATGTTCAAACGGACATGGACATTCCACTACTGATCATCGGTGCCCTGCTCATCGCCACCCTCACGGCCTTCGTGCTGGGCGTGCTGCCGTATCCCATCGGCTGGATCATTCTGACCATGGCTTTCATCGGACGCCTGATGTTCATCAAGGCGCGCTGATGGTATTTCGCTGCCTTGGGCCAGTATAATGCCCAGCCATCGGCTCACCATTGATCATCAGCCCTGAATCCGGGCATGATCAGGGCATACGCTGGATAATGGGAAGGGCGGCCAGAAGCTGCCACTGTCCCGTTTGGCATGGCGCCGGACGTGAACCTGGATTCACGCGGTCCCGGGGCATTGGGCCCCATTCCGAAAGGCTGTGATGACACCACCTTTCATTGGCGGCGGGCTGGTGCCCGTCCATGACCGAGCACCCAGATCCCATACCCGATCCTGAAGTCATCCACCCGGGGTGGTCGGCCTGAAACCGAAGCAAATGATCCTGCCCCTGGAGCAAACTGATGCCGTTGACCCGACGTCGATTCAATCAATTCCTGGTAGGAGGGCTGAGCCTGGCCCTCGCTCCCGTCACCCTGGCCGAGTTGCGGGAGGGTCGGGACTGGCGCGCCATCTCCCGTCCTCAGAGCGAGGCCCCTGAGGGCAAGATCGAGTTGCTCAAGTTCTTTTCCTACGGCTGCCCCTTCTGTGGGCAGCTCAATCAGGTGATGAAGCCCTGGCTTGAGGATTTGCCAGAGGATGTGGTGTTCCGCCGTGTTCCGGTCTCCTTCAATCGCGCCGCCTGGGCCAACCTGTCCCGCCTGTATTTTGCCCTGGAGGCCACCGGCGAACTGGAGCGGCTGGATCAGGAAGTCTTCGATGCCATCGGCCAGCGCCGTGAACGGCTGTTCACCGAGCAGGCGATCATGGACTGGATGGACGACCGCGACGTGGATACCGAACGGTTTGCCGAAGCCTTCCATGCCTCCCGTACTCAGACCCTGGTGGCACGCGGCGACCGTTTGCAGTCCCGATTCCGCATCAACAGCGTCCCCACCCTGGTGGTGGATGGCCGCTACGTGGTTGTGGGCGAAGACGCCCGCACCTATCAGGACCTGCTGGATATCACCGAACAACTCATGGACAAGGCCCGTGCCGCCTGACTCCTCGCCCACCCGCCTTGCAATTTCCTCATCCACTCATGGAGACAAAGACCATGATGTCAGCCGTTCACCCGTCATCCCGCCTTCCCTGGCTCATTCACGCGACGACCTAGCCATGAACGATTCCCAGCCCACCTCTCCGCGCCGTCGGCTGCAAAGCCTGCTGGCCATCCCTGATAGCCAGCGCACCGAAGAACAATGGGATGAGCTCATCGAGCTGGAAATCTCCCTGGCTCCGGTCAACCAGAAAAAACCCGGCGAACAAAGCGCCGAACCGGCTGGCCGCGCACCACGCGGCGGCGGCCCCAAGCGGCCCCGCGCCGGCGGAAACGGCGGCGCACGCAAGAAGACCTTCAGCAACAAGAAGACCGCCTCGCAGGGCGGCCGCAGCGCCCCCCGGGGAGCCGTGAGCGAGTAGGAACGACCGCGCCGGGGACCTTTATCCCCGTGCCCGGGAGATGCGCAGCACCTCGGGCACCCGGCGCAGGCGGCGCATCAGGTCCGCCAGATGCTTGCGGCTGCGCACGCTCAGAGTGAAGGTGATGGTCGAGGCATGGCCATCGCGTTCGTCGAAGGAGACATTCTCGATATTCGAACCCATGTCGGCGATCACCGAGGCCAGATTCGCCAGCACACCCCTTTTGTTGGCTGTCTGTGCACGGATCGCAGCAGCGTACTCCTGGGTGGAGTCTTCCGACCAGGCCACCGGGATCCACTTGTCCGGCTTGTTGCGATACTCGGCCACGTTGCGACACTGCTCTCGATGCACCACCAGCCCCCGGCCGGCACTCATCACACCCACGATGGGGTCGCCAGGTATGGGGTGACAGCACTTGGCGAATGACAGCACCATGCCTTCGGTGCCCTTGACCGCAAGGGGCTTGCCCAAGATGGCCGGCGACGGCTCAGCCTCATCGGCTTCCGCGTCCGCGTCGTCGCTGCAAAGACGGCGTGCCACCAGGGTGGCCATACGGTTGCCCAGCCCCACATCGCCCAGCAAGGCGTCCAGGTTGGGGAGTTGCAGATCTTCCAGCAGACCCTGCATCTGCTCCGGGGGGATCTCCTCCAGGCTCTTGCCAACGCCGATCAGGGCCTTGTCCAGCAAGCGACGACCCAGGTTGACCGCCTCACCCTGCTGCAGGTTCTTGAGATAATGCCGAATCGCGGCCCGGGCCTTGCCGGTGACCACGAAATTCAGCCAGGCGGGATTGGGCCGCGCGCCAGGGGCGGTGATCACCTCCACCGTACGGCCACTCTCCAGCTTGGTGGACAGCGGCGCCAGGCGCCGGTCGATCTTGGCCGCCACGCAGGTATTGCCCACATCCGAGTGCACCGCGTAGGCAAAGTCCACCGCCGTGGCCCCCTTGGGCAACTCCATGATCTCGCCGCGGGGCGTGAAGATGTAAACCTCCTCGGGGAACAGGTCCACCTTCACGTTTTCCAGAAACTCCATGGAGTTGCCGGCAGCCTGCTGGATCTCCAGCACCCCCTTGAGCCATTCCCGTGCCCGGGCCTGGGCGGAGGCGGACTGCCGATCACCCGCCTTGTACAGCCAGTGAGCCGCAATACCGCTTTCGGCCACCCGGTCCATCTCCTCGGTACGGATCTGTACCTCGATGGGGATGCCATGGGGGCCAAACAGGACGGTATGCAGGCTCTGGTAGCCGTTGGCCTTGGGGATGGCGATGTAGTCCTTGAAGCGACCAGGCACCGGCTTGTACAGGTTGTGGACCACGCCCAGGGCCCGGTAGCAGGCATCCACGTCGGTGACCACGATGCGAATGGCAAAGACATCGAAGACCTCTTCGAAGGAGAGGCGTTTTTGCTGCATCTTGCGGTAGATGCTGTAGAGGTTCTTCTCCCGGCCGATAATGCGCGAGACGATCCCCGCTTCCTCCATGCGCGAGCAGATGGCCGTCTCGATCTTTTGCATCACCTCCTTGCGATGCCCGCGGGACTTTTTGACTGCGTCCTGAAGCACCTTGTAGCGCAGCGGGTTGTGGGAGGCGAAGCCCAGCACTTCCAGTTCGCGCCGGATGGCGTTCATGCCCAGGCGCTGCGCTATGGGGGCGTAGATCTCCAGGGTTTCCCGGGCGATGCGTCGCCCCTTGTCGGGGCGCATGACCCCCAGGGTGCGCATGTTATGCAGGCGGTCGGCCAGCTTGACCATGATCACCCGCAGGTCCCGGGTGATGGCCAGCATCATCTTGCGGAAGTTCTCGGCCTGGGCCTCGGCCTTGGAGCGGAATTTGAGATGGGTGAGCTTGGAGACGCCATCCACCAGCTCGGCCACATCCTCGCCGAACTCCTCGATGATGCGTTCCTTGCTGATGTGGGTGTCCTCCATGACGTCATGGAGGATGGCGGCAATGATGCTGCGGTGATCCATCCGCATCTCGGCCATGGTCTTGGCCACGGCCAGGGGATGGACGATATAGGGGTCGCCGCTCAGGCGGGTCTGGCCCTCATGGGCCTCGGCGCCAAACAGGTAGGCCCGATACACCTCGCTGACCTGATCGGGCTCCAGGTAGCTCTCCAGATAGGCGCACAGGTCCTTGGCCATGAACCGGGTGGTGTCCAGGGACGCGGAGGTACTGGGGGCCTGGCTGGGGGTGGCACTCTCGACCATGGGGCATGCTTGCGGGCCTGTCTTGCCCGCGGATCCCGATGAGGATCCGCACGGGGGACTAGATCTCCGTTCGCACCTCCTCTTCGCTCACCTGGGAGGGGCCAGCGTGCTCCCGAGCCACCACTTCATCCAGCACTTCGGGGCCCACCAGCCCGTCGGCGATCTCACGCAGGGCCAGTACGGTGGGCTTGTCATTTTCCCAGTCCAGATGGGCATGGGCACCGCCAGCCAGTTGCCGGGCACGCTTGGCAGCGACCAGCACCAGGTGGAAGCGGTTGTCCATATTGTCCAGGCAATCTTCAACAGTAACGCGGGCCATGGTCGGCTCAACTCCTGATTCTTTCGGGAAAACGGTTAATACTAGGGGTTTGCTTCCCCAGACGCCAGCAAATCCCGTATCAGCGCCTCATGGCGATGACGCTGCGGTCGGGTGTGCAGGCGGTTGGCGGTGAAAATGGCGACCAGGTCTGCCAGGGCCCGGTCAAAGTCGTCATTCACCACCAGATAGTCGTACTCGCCAAAGTGGCTCATCTCTTTGACAGCTTCCCCAAGGCGCCGTTCGATGATGGCGTCGCTGTCCTTGCCCCGGGCCTGCAGACGCTGGCGCAACTCATCACGGGAGGGGGGTACGATGAACACCGACTGACAATCGGGCATCAGACGCCGCACCTGCTGCGCCCCCTGCCAGTCGATCTCCAGGATCACGTCCAGCCCACGCTCCAGTTCCGCCTCGACGGCTGCTCGGGAGGTGCCGTAATAGTGATCAAAGACCCGTGCATGCTCCAGGAAGGCGCCATCCTCGATCATGCCCAGGAATTGTTCCGCATTCACGAAGTGATAGTGCTCGCCGTCCACCTCCCCCTCACGGGGTTTGCGGGTGGTGTGGGATACGGATACCACGAGACTGGGCCGCGCCTTGAGCAGGGCGGCCACCAGCGAGGTCTTGCCCGCCCCGGAGGGGGCGGAAATGATGTAAAGGGTTCCCCTGATCAAGGGTCGGGCCTCCAGCCAGTCTGCAACGAGGCCCCTAGATTAACCCAATGACCGGTCCGAGTGCAGGCGGGGGCATCCCCGACCCCGTGGGAGCGGCCCTCGGCCGCGAAGGGGTTCCGAGGCCTCCGCTCTCAAGGTTTGGCACCGTGGTGGAACCTCGGTGGGGCGGCATGCCTGTCCGCGGGACGCCGTGAATACCTCCCTGTAGGCTTGATCGCCGCATCCCTGCGGCGAACACCCGCTCCCAGGCATGCCGCCCCACCGAGGTTCGGATACTCAGGTGGCTTTCGGTGAAAAAAGCCGTGAAAGAGCGATTCAATCCATCAGATCCACCTCAATGCCCTGTTCATACAGGGACTGGGCGCGGCCATCCAGATAGCGTTGCAGTTCCGGCTCGTCCCGGTAGGCGCCTGTGGCCACATACGCCATCACCGACTGCACATGGAAGCTGCGCAGATACCCCTCCGTGCGGATCACCTCACCATCCTCGGACGTGTACAGGGCCATGGTGGGGGTGTATAGCACGCCGGCCTCACGGGCCCATTCCCGGGCCGTGGTGCTCACGCCATCGGGGGTGATCAGCGGGGTGTCGGACCAGATGTCCACCTGGGCCACCTGGAAGCGCTCCAGCTGGGCCTGAGTCTCCTCACGCTGCAGGATATCCCCATGCAATTCGTCACAGGCGGAGCACTGGGCCTGCTCGAAAAAGATCAAGAGAGGTTTGTCACCGTCCTCGAGAGCCGCTGCCAAGTCCATGGGGGGCTGCATCCAGTCCTCGCGGACATGCAGTTCTCCGGACGCCGGTTCACCGCCAACCTGCTCGAAATACTCGGGAAAGCTCATTTCGTTCTCGAGGCCCTCGCCGATGTAGGACAGGGCGGCGCGGAATCGATGCGGCTCGTAGTAGCCGTTCAGGCGGGCCACGGTCTCGAAGTCTTCATTGAACATCAGCAGGGTGGGCGTGAACTGAACGCCCAGGTCACGGGCAAAGTCGCGCTCGGTGGTATCACTGCCTTCCATGTCGGTGACCTCGCGGGCGCCCCACATGTTGATGGCAATGACGTGGAAGTACTCCTGGGCCTTTTCGGCGATGTCGTGCTGACCGAAATTGTCGCGGATCAGCTTCTCGCAATAGGGGCAGCCATCCTGGTAAAAATACAGCATCAGCCGCTTGCCCTCGGCGGCGGCCTCCTCCACATCCTCGCGAATATCCAGGAAGGACTCATGGAACCAGGGGGGCGGCTCCACCCACCCGGGATTGACCATGCCGGGCGCCAGCCGGGGGCCGTCTTGCGCGACCCCCGCAGCAGGCAGGCACATCAGGGCGATCAAGCTCACCCAACGATAGAGTTTTATTGTCATGTTGCCTCCTTTGGCTCAGGCCATCGGCCTTGAATGAACCTAGACCAAGAGCATCAGCCGGGCAACTTGACATACCTCAATCCGCGCCGCCATCACCCTCCGGCGATCCATCACCGCTACGCTCACCCATGCCGACCTGCAGCGCGTTGTAGCGTGCCCAGGCATGGAACCCGCGGGCATTGGCGGTAATGGGCTCGTCCACGGTTCGGGCATGGGGGATCATCTCGCGCAGATAGCGAGACATCACCTGACCGCCGCCGCCCGTGATGAGCACGAAGGGATAGTCATCCACCTGCCATAGGGAGTTGATCTCCACCAGCAGCTTGGTGGCCAGATCCTGGAACACCTGATCCCGCAGGCCGCTGATATCCACCTTGCGCCCGGAAACATTCAGCTCACCGTCGATGATGGCTTCATCCAGGGTGTAGGTCTCCCGTTCCAGGCCATACCTGGCATTGAGCAACTCGGCGATTTCGTCGTATCCGTGGGAGATGCCGATGGGCACGGTGCGGCTGAAGGCCGGGGCGTATTCACCATCCACGATGGTGGCGAAATCACTGGTACGAAAGCCCACATCGATGATGCCCACCCGGCCATCCAGCATGGGACTGTCCTCGCGCAGGTTGCCCCGTTCATCCAGCACCATGGACCAGAAGGTGCCCACGGGCTGGGGCACCACGTCGATACGGTCCAGACGCACGCTGTAGGCGTGACGCTGACTGCCGATACGACGAATGACTTCGTGATCCCCCTGCAGGCGTCTTACCAGGTCGTCGGCCATGTGCATGCGACCCGGCGGCAGACCGGTGACCACGAAAAAGCTGTTGAGGCTCTCCTTGCAATACAGGGCGAGCGTGCCCAGACAGAGGATGAGGATGTCATCCCCTTCGGCGCGTGTGGAGGAGAGCCCCCGGTAGGCGATGCGGGAGTGGCGGATGGCCAGATCGCCCAGGAAATACTCCCGCCCCCCAACCGACACGCGCAGATCCTCCGTCGGCGGGGGCCGCTTGAAGCCCAGCGACATGGGTGCCTGGGTCCCGGCCTCGCCCACCACGCTGGGGAAGACGTAACCGTTCTGTCCATCCTCCGCCTTGATGTAGCCGTAGCCCATGTCCAGCCCGATACAGCGATCCATAAATGTCGTCCTCTTTTGGATGGAGGTCAGTGGGTGGTTCAGTGATGACGTGGGCGTATTACAGACCCTTCAGCCCCGGTTTGGCAAACACATCGTTCGCAAAACGCACAAGACCCGGCAAAGCCGGGCCTTGTGGGATGGGACGACCCCTGGGTCACCCTACTCCTGGTGGTAACCGGTAACCCGGTCCACCTCGTTGCGGGACCCCAGGATCACGGGCACGCGCTGATGGATATCATCGGGGCTCAAGGTCATCATGCGCTCCCGACCGGTGGTGCAGGCGCCGCCCGCCTGCTCGATGAGAAAGGCCATGGGATTGGCCTCATACATCAGACGCAGCTTGCCGCCCTGCCCCTTGGCCTGGATCTTGGAATCCAGGGGATACATGAACACCCCGCCACGGGTCAGGATGCGATGCACCTCGGCCACCATGGAGGCGATCCAGCGCATGTTGAAGTCCTTGTCCCGGGCACCGTCCTTGCCCTCCAGGCATTCGCCGATGTAACGCTTCACCGGCTGCTCCCAGAAGCGCATGTTGGAGGCATTGATGGCGAATTCCTGGGTATCTTCCGGGATCTGCACATTGGAGTGGGTGAGCAGAAACTCACCGAAATCACGGTCCAGGGTGAACATGTTGGTACCGGTGCCGGTGGTCAACACCATCATGGTGGAGGGCCCGTACACACAGTAACCGGCGGCCACCTGCTCCGTACCGGGCTTGAGGAAATCTTCCTTGCTGGGGTTACGCACGCCGGGGGGCGCCTTGAGGATGGAGAAGATGGTGCCCACCGAGACGTTCACATCGATATTGGAGGAGCCGTCCAGCGGGTCGAACAGCACCAGATACTTGCCCCGGGGCGCGTCTTCCGGCAGATGATAGACGTCATCCATCTCCTCGGAGGCCAGGGCAGCCACGTGGCCGTTGTGGGCCAGGGCCTCGATGAAGATCTCGTTGGTGATCACATCCAGCTTCTTTTGCTCCTCCCCCTGCACGTTCTGGGTGCTGGCGGTGCCCAGCACACCCACCAGATCGCCCTTGTTGACCAGGTCGGAGATTTTCTTGCAAGCCACGGAGATGTCGTTGAGCAGGCCAGTGAACTCCCCGGTGGCCCCCTCGAACTTGCGCTGGGTTTCGATGATGAAGTTGGTGAGAGTGGTACCGATATGCATGTTGCCGTTTTCCTATGGTGGTGTTGAAAGATCCTGACGCAGCCATCGTTGTTGTGGAATCTTCCGGAGCGCTCCGGGGGCCACGCATCACTGTTGGCTATACTAACAGAACCTTTTATCACCTCCCATGGTGTGGGGCCTCAGGGCAAGACACGGCCATCCTGCCTGCCCTGCACCCTCAGCCCACCGCACCATCCCCGGGCACCTACTCCACCATGATCGTGATCTGCTCGGACACCACCGGCGGATCAAAACTGGCATGCCGATAATCCATGAACAGCAACTGCAGCGTGTGCGTGCCCGGCTCCAGTTCCAGTTCCGTCTCCGTCTGACCACCGCCGAAATGCACGGTCTGGTCAGTGAAAGGCAGCGGCGCATCCAGGTTCACATCATCCAGATCCTTGTTCACCAGCAGGTGATGATGGCCTGTATCAGGGCGATCGACCCCCGCTGGAGCAACGCCTGCCCCCTTGAGCCCCATGCGCACCGTCACCGGCGAACTCACGGTCTCCCCATCCGTTGGTGTGATGAAATAAACCTCTGCCCCTTCTGGCGGCGCCGGACGATTGAGATCCGCCTGGACAACCCCCAGGGGCAACAATGCGGCGACAGCCAAAGTGACCACTGCACGGGACATCACGCTCATGACACGCCTCCTTCCAGTTATTCTGTTCGTTTGCTTGATCCTGCTGGTTGACTATAGCACTGCGGATTAATCGCCGCAGATGGCCACCTCGTGAACGCCGCACCGCTTGATCGGCATGGCCAAACTCCAGATACTCACAGGCACATCTTCAGGATTCTGCCGTTCCCCATGAAAAATGGCAGCCGCACATCCACACGACCGGGAGTCATCCATCATGTCCAGCACAATTTCCCTTGCGCCGCATCCCGCGGCCACCCTACCCACCCATCCAACGATCCAGATGGCCGAGGCCGCCACCGATGGCACCGCTGGCAAGGCCGAGGCATCCGCTCAGACACTGCCCCCAGCCCTTACCGGCGAGCGTCGCACGCTGCAAAGCAAGGCGGGCAGCCTGTGCTACTACCACGCAGCCCCCAAAAGCGAGGAGCAGCGTACCGACGTCCCCCTGCTGCTGATTCACAGTGTGAACGCCGCCGGCTCCGCCTATGAGGTCAAGCCACTTTACGATCACTATGCCAAATGGCGCCCTGTGTATGCCCTGGAACTGCCCGGCTTTGGTGGCTCGGACCGCAGCGACCGGGCCTATACGCCTCGCCTGATGACCGATGCCATCCACGCCATGGTGGAGGAGATTCAGCGCCTGCACGGCGAAGGCAAGCCGGACGCCATCGCCCTCTCCCTGGGCTCGGAGTTCCTGGCCCGCGCCGCCCACGAATCCCCCGACGCCTTCCGCAGTATCGGCCTGGTGAGCCCCACGGGTTTCAAGGGCACCGGGCGCCTGGATGGCCCGGCCGAGAGCACCCGTGGCATGCCCTGGCTGCACACCTTCTTCGTGCGTGCTCCCTGGAGCCAGGGGCTGTTCAATGCCCTCACCAAGCGCAGCGTGATCCGCTACTTCCTCAACAAGGCCTGGGGCTCCAAGGACATCGACCTGGGCCTGCTGGAATACAGCGTGGCCACCACCCGCCAGCCCGGAGCCAAGAATGCCCCCTACCACTTCCTGGCCGGCAACCTCTTCAGCGCCGACATCACCACCATCTACGAATCCCTGAAGCTGCCGGTGTTCATGGTGCATGGCGAGCGGGGCGACTTCGTGGACTTCAAGGGTAAGGCAGTGGTGGCCAAACGCCCCAACTGGCTCATCTACGAGATGCCCACCGGTGCCCTGCCCTATTTTGAAATGCCAGAGTCCTTCGTGGCCGAGTACGAGGCCTTTCTGCAGAACCAGGTGATGAAGGCGTAAGGCGGATTCCCTCAGATGGAATTCATCTACGATTTCGCCATCTTCCTGGCCAAGGTGCTCACCATCGTGGTGGCCATCCTGGTGGTGCTGGGCAGTCTTGCCAGCACCGCTGCCAGCGCCCGGGATCGCGGCCAGGACCACCTCAACGTGCGTCGTCTCAACGACCGCTACCGCCATATGGAGAACACCCTGAAAAAGCGCTTCGCCGCGCCCAAGGGGTGGGCGGCGAAGCTCAAACGCCTGCGCAGTGGCAAAAAGGCCGAGACCGGGCTGGACCCGTCCCCGGACCCGGACCGGGCCCGGGTGTTCGTGCTGAAGTTTCACGGCGACATCCGGGCCTCCCATGTGGAGAGCCTGCGCGAGGAGGTTTCCACGGTGCTCACCCAGGCCCGTCCGGAGCTGGATCATGTGGTGGTCTGCGTGGAGAGCGGTGGCGGCATGGTGCCCCATTACGGCCTGGCGGCGTCACAATTGGTGCGACTGCGGGATGCGGGGCTCCAGGTCACGGTGTGCGTGGACCGGGTGGCCGCCAGCGGCGGCTACCTGATGGCCGCCGTGGCCCACCGCATCATCGCGGCCCCCTTCGCCATCGTCGGCTCCATCGGCGTGGTGGCGCAACTGCCCAACTTCCACCGCTGGCTCAAGCGTCGCAACGTGGATATCGAGTTGCTCACCGCCGGCGAATACAAGCGCACCCTCACGGTGCTGGGTCGCAACACCGCCGAGGGGCGGGCCAAGTTCCAGGAGGACCTGGAGGAGACCCACACCCTGTTCAAGACCTTCCTGTCCCGCTATCGCCCCTCCCTGGACATGGATCAGGTGGGCACCGGGGAGCATTGGTACGGGGAACAGGCCCGCCCCCTGGGTCTGGTGGACGAACTGGGCACCAGCGACGATGTACTGATGAAGCTGGCCCGGGAGCATGATCTGTACGAGGTCACCTACAAGCGCCGCCAGAGCCTGGGCAAGCGTATGGGGACCGCGATGGAGAGCATCACCGACCGCCTGCTGGGGGGGCGTGGGTAGTCTGGGGTACACCGCCCCTCACCCCAACCCCTCTCCCCGAGGGGGAGAGGGGCTCCAAACACAAGACTTGCTCCCTTCTCCCCGCG